>NZ_JBFODE010000024.1:0-41693 GCF_040908155.1 Aeromonas sp. R6-2
GATGCGCATAAAAAATCCGAAACCAATCAATAGGTTTCGGATTTTCACACATCAGAAGGATCGGTCAATGGATCCTTAACTGATCGGCATTAGGCCCTTGGGGCCCGTCTTCGTACATCCGGCCAATCAGGCCAGGTAGCGCTCGATGGCGATGCGAATGCCGTCGCCGTCGAGGCCGAGCAGGGCGTAGATCTCCTCCTGGGTGCCCTGCTCGACGAAGCGGTCAGGCAGACCCAGGTTGAGTACGGGGCGCAGCAGTCGCTCGCGCATCAGGAACTCATTGACCGCCGAGCCGGCGCCGCCCTGAATGGCGTTGTCCTCGACCGTGACCAACACCTCGTGGCGAGCGGCCAGGTCCCGCAGCAGCACCTCGTCCAGCGGCTTGACGAAACGCATGTCCACCAGGGTGGCGTCCAGCGCCTCGGCGGCGATCCGGGCCTGGGTGAGCAGGGTGCCAAAGGCCAGGATGGCCAGCTTGCTCCCTTCACGCACGACGTGTCCCTTGCCGATGGGCAGGGTCTCGAGATCCTGGCCTGCCTCGATGCCGGTACCACAGCCGCGGGGGTAGCGCACCGCAGCCGGGCCATTGTGGTGATAACCGGTGGAGAGCATCAGGCGGCACTCACGCTCGTCGGACGGGGTCATGATCACCATGTTGGGCACGGTGCGCAGGAAACCGATATCGAACGCTCCCTGATGAGTCGGACCATCGGCACCCACCAGACCGGCACGATCGATGGCAAACAGCACCGGCAGGTTCTGCAGGGCCACGTCGTGGATCACCTGATCGTAGGCGCGCTGCAGGAAGCTCGAATAGATGGCCACGACCGGTTTCTTGCCTTCGATGGCGAGACCGGCGGCGAAGGTGACCGCATGTTGCTCGGCGATGGCCACGTCGAAGTAGCGGCCCGGGTACTGCTGGCTGAACTTGACCAGTCCCGACCCTTCGCGCATGGCCGGGGTGATGCCGATGAGGCGCACATCCTGGGCGGCGGTGTCGCACAACCACTGGCCGAAGATGGCGGAAAAGCTTGGCTGGCCGCCACTCTTGGGCAGGGCACACTCGTCCGGGTTAAATTTTGGGACACCGTGATAGCCGATGGGATCTTTCTCGGCCGGCTCGTAACCCTTGCCCTTCTTGGTCTTGACGTGCAGTAGCTGGGGCCCCTTGAGGCTGCGCATGTTGCGCAGGGTCTCGATGAGGGCGTCGATATCGTGACCGTCGATGGGACCTATGTAGTTGAAGCCGAACTCCTCAAACAGAGTGCCCGGGACCACCATTCCCTTGAGGTGCTCCTCGGCCCGTTTGGCCAGCTCTTTGACCGGCGGCATGCCGGAGAGCACCTTCTTGCCCCCCTCGCGGATCGTGGTATAGAGCTTGCCGGACATGAGGCGAGCCAGGTTGTTGTTGACGGCTCCCACGTTTTCGGAGATGGACATCTCGTTATCGTTGAGGATGACCAGCATGTCCTTGTGCACGTCACCGGCATGGTTGAGGGCCTCGAAGGCCATGCCGGCGGTGAGGGCGCCATCGCCAATGATGGCGACCACCTTGCGTCCCAGCGCCTCTTCCTCGGCGGCGACGGCCATGCCCAGTGCGGCACCGATAGAGGTGCTGGAGTGGCCAACCGACAGCACGTCATACTCGCTCTCGCCGCGCCACGGGAAGGGGTGCAGGCCATCCTTCTGGCGGATGGTGTGCATGCGATCCCGTCGTCCGGTCAGGATCTTGTGGGGATAGGCCTGGTGGCCCACGTCCCACACCAGGCGATCGAACGGCGTGTTGTAGACGTAGTGCAGGGCCACCGTCAGCTCGACGGTGCCGAGGCCCGAGGCAAGATGGCCACTGGAGCGGCTCACCGAGCGCAGCAGGTATTCACGCAGCTCGTTACAGAGCAGGGGAAGGCGCTCGCGGGGGAGAGATCTCAGCTCGATCGGGGTATCGGCCAAGGCCAGGTTGGGATAGTGGTTGATGTCGACGCTCATGTTATTTGAATCGTGTCCAGCGTTCAGTGGGTTCGTTCGACTATGTAGTCGGCGAACGCTTCCAGAATGTCCGTATTGTAGGGCAGGGAGTGCAGCGCCGTTAAGGCGCGTTGGTGCAATTCGCGGGCCAGCTCACGGGCGCCCTCTATGCCGATGAGGGCCGGGTAGGTGCTCTTCTCATGGGCGAGATCGGATCCTTGTGGCTTACCCAGGGTCGCGGTATCCCCGACGATATCGAGGATGTCATCCTGTACCTGGAAGGCGAGACCAATCGCGGCTGCATAGTCGCGCAGGGCGGTCAGGGTTGCATCATCCATGTCGGGGCGGCACAAGGCTCCCAGCGTGACGGCGCAGCGGATCAGGGCACCCGTCTTGTGGCGATGGATCGCCTCGAGTTGGGACAGGCCCAGTTGCTGACGCTCTCCTTCCATGTCCAGTGCCTGACCACCGCACATCCCCCCATAGCCGGAGGCCTGTGCCAGTTCGGCCACCATTCTGACTCTATTGGGCATCAGGTCGGCAGGCATGGGGTGCTCGGCGAGGATGGAGAAGGCCAGGGTCTGCAATGCATCGCCGGCGAGGATCGCGGTCGCCTCATCGAACGCCTTGTGGACCGTGGGCTGACCGCGACGCAGGTCATCGTCATCCATGGCCGGCAGATCGTCGTGAATGAGTGAGTAGGCGTGGATGCACTCCACGGCGGCGGCGGGACCATCCAGCACCTGCGGGCTGACTCCCAGCATCTCGCCCACCGCGTAGACCAAAAAGGGGCGAACGCGTTTGCCGCCGAGCAGCAGGCCGTGTGACATGGCCTGCTTGAGGCGCGGGGCGATCAGGGGAAGGGTATCGAGGTGGGCCTGCAGAGCCCGATCGATACGAGCCCTGTGCTGCTCGGTAAAGGGTTCCAGAGACACTCAATCCTCTCCTTGCTCGGGTCTGAACTCGGTCAGCGATGTCTGGCCGTGGTGGTCGCTCATCAGGATCTGGATCTTCTGTTCTGCTTGTTCCAGCTTGGCCTGGCCGGCGCGCACCAGATTGATGCCCTGCTCGAACTGCTTGAGTGCTTCCTCCAGGGGCAGGGAACCTTGCTCCAACTGTTGAACAATGGTTTCCAACTCCGCCAGGGTGGCATCAAAACTCAGGCGATCACTCTTTTTGCTGGCCATCTTGGTCCTCTGGGGGTGAAAAAACGCCTTATAGTAACACCAGAGTGGACGTCGGGGGAGGCTGAAAGCGGCGGGCGGGTTAAACTCAGAAAGCTTGGTGCCGATACAGGTGAGCCAGCCGGTGCAGAGGCGACAGGGCTTTGTCACCTGTTGTACATTACGTATTAAATTCAAATAACTACTGTTTTTCTTGGGCCGACAGGAGCAGCGACGTGGATCTGGGCAGTTTAATCGGGGTTTTGCTGGGATTTGGGGTGGTGATCTACGGCATGCTGCTGGGTGGTCCGGTGAGCATGTATGTGGATGTGCCCTCCGTCATGATCACCATCTTCGGTTCACTCTTCATCGCCATGATGAAGTTCAATCTGGGACAGTTCCTGACTTCATTCAAGGTGGCCGGCAAGGCCTTCATGTACAAGAGCGACAAGCTCGAAGAGCTCATCGCCAAGTCGGTGGAGCTGGCCGATGCGGCCAGAAAGGGGGGCTTTCTGGCGCTGGAGGCTGCCGAGATCCCCAACTCCTTCATGAAGAAGGGAATCGACATGTTGGTCGACGGCCATGACGCCGATGTGGTGCGCTCTGTGCTGGAGAAGGATATCGAGCTGACGGCCGAGCGCCACTCCATCGCCATCAAGGTGTTCAAGACCATAGGTGACCTCGGTCCTGCCATGGGCATGATCGGTACCCTGGTCGGCCTGGTGGCCATGCTCTCCAACATGAGCGATCCCAAGTCCATCGGCCCGGCCATGGCGGTCGCTCTGTTAACGACCCTCTACGGGGCCATCGAGGCCAACATGCTGGCTCTGCCTATCGCCGACAAGCTGGACCTGCGCAGCGGAGAGGAGAAGCTGGCCCGCTGCCTTATCCTCGATGCGGTGATGGGGATTCAGGATGGCCAGAATCCCAGGGTCATCGAGGCCATGCTGAAGAATTATCTCAATCAGTCCAAGCGTGATGTGGGCGGGGAGTAATCCATATGGCCGACTGCAAGTGCCCACCACCCGGCCTGCCCGCCTATATGGGGACCTTTGCCGATCTCATGTCCCTGCTCATGTGCTTCTTCGTGCTGTTGCTCTCGTTTGCCGAGATGGATGTGCAGAAGTTCAAGCAGATTGCGGGATCGATGGAGAAGGCCTTCGGGGTGCAAAATATTCTGGAGGTCAAAGATATTCCCAAGGGAACCTCGGTGATCGCCCAGGAGTTCAGACCTGGCCGTCCCGAGCCGACCCCTATCGATACCGTGATGCAGCAGACGGTCGACCTGACCCAGACCGAACTCGATTTCCAGCCCGGCAAGGAGGACACCTCGGGCGGGCAGAAGAATCAGGATGGCTCTGAGGCCGGTGGCCGTGGGCAAGAGGTGGCTGCCAGCGCCAGCAGCAACGCCGAGGCACAGGCACAGTCCAATGCCCTGGCCCAGCAACTGGCGCAGCAGTTGAACGACCAGATCAAGGATGACTCCATCGAGATCGAGGCGCTGGGCCAACAGGTGATCATCCGCATTCGTGAAAAGGCGGCCTTCCCGGCGGGCTCCGCCTTCCTGCAGCCCCAGTTTTGGCCGGTGATCACCAAGGTCGCCCGACTGCTCAAGGATGTACCGGGTGAGATTACCGTCTCCGGCCATACGGATAACAGTCCCACCTCGAACGAACTCTATAGCTCCAACTGGGATCTTTCGACCCAGCGTGCCGTGGCGGTGGCGCACCAGATGATCAAGGTTCCGGGTTTTGGCCAGGATCGCCTGGTGGTGCAGGGAATGGCCGATACCCATCCCCTGGTGCCCAATACCACGCCCGAGAACCGGCGCATGAACCGGCGTGTCGAGATTGCCATCATGCAGGGCAAACCCAAGGTGAGTGAGCCCCTCTCCGTGCCTGCAGAGTGACCGTTTCGACTTGGATTTGTGGGAGCGACATATTAAGATGCCCTCCCACAACCCGTGACAGCGGCCGGTTTCCGGCGGCTGTCTCTCTCTTTATGTAACCCAGGTTTCGACTATGAATCATACTCCGATGACTGTGCGCGGCGCCGAGAAGCTGCGTCAAGAGCTTGAACATCTCAAGACCGTGTTGCGCCCGCAGATTATCGAAGCCATTGCCGAAGCGCGTGAGCACGGCGATCTGAAGGAGAACGCCGAGTACCATGCGGCCCGGGAGCAGCAAGGGTTCTGCGAAGGCCGGATCCAGGAGATCGAGAGCAAGCTCTCCAATGCTCAGGTGATCGATGTGACCAAGATTGCCAACAATGGTCGTGTCATCTTCGGGGCTACCGTTACCCTGCTCAAGGTGGAAGAGGATGAAGAGGTCACCTACCGCATCGTGGGTGACGACGAGGCGGATATCAAACAGAACCTCATTTCGGTCAACTCCCCCATCGCCCGCGCCTTGATCGGCAAAGAAGTGGATGATGTGGCCGTGGTGAAAACCCCGGCTGGCGATGTGGAGTACGAGGTACTCGACGTCCAGTATCTCTGAGTCGGCAGAGAGTGATGCGGGGAGCCCAGGCTCCCCGTTTTTACTCGTTATCGCCGCTGCCCGGGAAGACCCGTTGGTGATGCCGAAACAGCCAGCCTTGCAGCCGTTGTCGCTTATCGGGGTCCAGAGCGAAGTGCAGTGCCCAGTGGCCGGGCTCTGTCGTTGGCCTGATCCAGACCCCTTCGAGGGGAAGCGGATCCATCCCCTCCAGCTCCAGGGTAGCGCTGAACGTCTCACCGGTTTTCGGGGTGAAATGGGTTACATCGACCTGTAATCCCTGTTCCGAGAGCTCGTATACGGCCCAGTGCCAGGGGCCTGCCTTGAGGATGGCTTTCTGCTGCGATCGCCAGGGCCTTGGATGGTCGCCACCGAGTTCCTCGATGGCCGGGGCGGCCAGGGTGGGAGTGAGTTCGCCCTCCGAGTGAGCCTCTAGGCTCAGGGGGAAACGGAGTCGGTGATCGGCAACCTCGGCCTCCAGCGTCAAGCGCCGGGAGCGCTGTAACAGAGAGAGTAAGGCCGGAGGAAGTTGGCCATGCAGCAATGAACCGACCTCTGTACGGGGGGCTTCGAAGCCCTCCAACAGCATGGCCAGTTCATCGGGGGTCAGGTGTGACGCGCCGCTCATGGTTGTCTCCCGGACTGCATTCATCACAGGTTAAGAGGCGTGGCGCTAGCTTGGCAACCGCTTTATGCAGGTAGAAAGGGCAAGGAGAGAGCGGGCTCTCTCCTTATTTGCGGGGCAGGGCGATCTTGGGTTCTTGTGCCTGGCGATAGATAGTCAGGATGTGGCCCATGGTCTGTACCTTGATGGCGGCAGTCTCGCGCACGATGGCATCGAAAATCAGCTGCTTGGTCTCGCGATCTGAGGTCGCAACCTTGACCTTGATCAGTTCATGATGGGCGAGTGCCACATCGATCTCGGCCAGCACGCCTTCGGTCAGGCCATGTTGCCCGAGCAGGACGACCGGCTTGAGGCTGTGGGCGAGTCCTTTCAGATACTGTTTCTGTTTGTTGTTCAGCGTCATGGCAATTTCTTCGTCAATCAGGGTTGAAAGGGGCGTATTCTAACCCCACTTAGCCCTCAATAGTAATAACCCTCGCGGTTTTTTGAAGTCGGATATCATGACCCAGAAGAAACGTTCCGCCAGCTCTACGCGCTGGTTGAAAGAACACTTTGATGATCAATATGTTAAAAAGGCCCAGCAGAGGGGGCTGCGTTCGCGCGCCGTGTTCAAGCTGGAAGAGATTCAGGGCAAGGACCGCTTGCTCAAGACAGGCATGACGGTGGTGGACCTCGGTGCGGCCCCCGGCAGCTGGTCCCAGTATACCGTCGATCTGGTGGGGGAGCGTGGGCGTGTCATCGCCTGTGACATCCTGCCTATGGATCCCATCGCCGGTGTCGATTTCCTGCAAGGGGACTTCAGGGAGGATAGTGTTCTCACTGCCCTGCTGGAGCGGGTCGGCCCCGACAAGGTGGACGTGGTCATGTCTGACATGGCCCCCAACATGAGCGGCGCACAGCAGGTGGATCAGGCACGCTCCATGTATCTGGTCGAGCTGGCGCTGGACATGTGCCATCAGGTGCTACGTCCCGACGGAGCCTTCGTGGTCAAGGTGTTTCAGGGGGAGGGGTTTACCTCCTATCTGGATGAAATGAAAAAGATTTTTAAGGCCGTCAAGATTCGCAAGCCAGACTCATCAAGAGCCCGTTCACGGGAAGTCTACATTGTGGCTACCGGTTTTAAACTGTAGTACCCTAACTTTTGTCGTTAACTGTCAGTCTGCGAGGTTACGGATTTGAGTGACATGGCGAAAAATTTAATCCTGTGGCTGGTTATCGCCGTCGTTTTGATGTCGGTGTTCAACAGCTTCAGCCCCAGTGATACCGCCGGACGACAGCTGGATTACACCAGTTTCGTCAAGGAAGTGACCCAGGAGCAGATCCGTGAAGTGCGGATTGACGGTAAGGTCATCAATGGGGTCAAACGCAGTGGTGAGCGTTTCCTGACCGTGATCCCGGCCCAGGATGACCAACTCCTCAACGATCTCATCAATCACAACGTGAAGGTTGAGGGGGTCAAGCCGGAAGAGCCCTCGCTCATCACCTCTATCTTCATCTCCTGGTTCCCCATGCTGCTGCTGATCGGGGTCTGGGTCTTCTTCATGCGCCAGATGCAGGGCGGCGGTGGCAAGGGTGCCATGTCGTTTGGCAAGAGCAAGGCTCGGCTGATGAGTGAAGATCAGATCAAGACCACCTTTGCCGACGTTGCCGGCTGTGACGAGGCGAAGGAAGAGGTCAAGGAGCTGGTGGACTACCTGCGCGATCCCAGCAAATTCCAGAAGCTGGGCGGCAAGATCCCGACCGGCGTCTTGATGGTGGGTCCTCCCGGTACCGGTAAGACGCTGCTCGCCAAGGCGATTGCCGGTGAGGCAAAGGTGCCTTTCTTTACCATCTCGGGCTCCGACTTCGTCGAGATGTTTGTGGGTGTCGGTGCCTCCCGGGTGCGTGACATGTTCGATCAGGCCAAGAAGTCCGCCCCCTGCATCATTTTCATCGATGAGATCGATGCGGTCGGTCGTCAGCGCGGTGCCGGTCTCGGCGGTGGCCATGACGAGCGTGAGCAGACCCTCAACCAGATGCTGGTCGAGATGGACGGCTTCGAAGGTAACGAAGGCATCATCGTCATCGCAGCGACCAACCGTCCGGACGTATTGGATCCGGCACTGCTGCGTCCTGGCCGCTTTGACCGTCAGGTCGTGGTAGGCCTGCCGGATGTGCGCGGTCGTGAACAGATCCTCAAGGTGCACATGCGTAAGGTGCCGTTGGCCGATGACGTCAATGCGGCGCTGATCGCCCGCGGTACTCCCGGGTTTTCCGGTGCCGACCTGGCCAACCTGGTGAATGAGGCCGCTCTCTTCTCTGCCCGTGAGAACCGCCGCGTGGTCTCCATGGCCGAGTTTGAGAAGGCCAAGGACAAGATCATGATGGGGGCCGAGCGCCGCTCCATGGTGATGAAAGAGTCCGAGAAGGAGATGACCGCCTACCACGAGGCCGGGCACGCCATTATCGGTCGCCTGGTGCCGGATCATGACCCGGTTTACAAGGTCTCTATCATTCCCCGTGGCCGCGCCCTCGGTGTGACCATGTACCTGCCGGAGCAGGATCGCTGGAGTCACTCCAAGCAGCATCTGGAGTCCATGATCTCCAGTCTCTACGGTGGCCGTCTGGCGGAAGAGCTCATCTATGGTGCCGAGAAGGTATCGACCGGTGCCTCCAACGACATCGAGCGCGCCACCGATATCGCTCGCAAGATGGTGACCCAGTGGGGGATGTCCGAGCGTCTCGGTCCCATGCTCTATGCCGAAGAGGAAGGGGAAGTGTTCCTCGGCCGCAGCATGGCCAAGGCCAAGCATATGTCCGACGATACCGCTCGCATCATCGATGCCGAGGTGAAGCAGGTGATCGATCGCAACTACGATCGTGCCAAGCAGATGCTGATCGACAACATGGATATCCTTCATACCATGAAGGATGCCCTGATGAAGTACGAGACCATAGACGCCAAGCAGATCGACGATCTGATGGCCCGTCGCGAGGTCCGGGCTCCCAGCAACTGGCACGACGAACACGGTGACACGCCTCAGGGCGGTACCCCTGCCGATGCCGAGCCTGCCACACAGGGCAGTGCCAAGCCGGAGAGCGACATCAACAAGGCCAACGATCTGCCGGCCCAGTAAATCGCACATCATCAACCCCGGGCTTGCCCGGGGTTTTCTTTTTCCCCAAGACATGAAGGATTTATATGCTGCTGGAAAGCAAGGGTCTGCACCTCTCCCTCGAGCGGCCCCATGTGATGGGCATTCTCAATGTAACCCCGGATTCATTTTCCGATGGCGGACGTTGGCATCATCTGGACAATGCCCTGGCTCATGCCCGCGAGATGGTTGCCCAAGGGGCGACCCTGATCGATGTGGGTGGGGAGTCTACCCGCCCAGGCGCCCCGGATGTGAGCGAGCAGGAGGAGCTGGATCGGGTCATCCCTGTGATCGAGGCCCTCTCTGCCGAGCTGGAGGTGTTGATCTCCCTCGACACCTCCAAGGCGGTGGTGATGCGTGAGGGTTGCCGCGCCGGCGCTCATCTCATCAACGATGTGCGCGCCCTGCAGGAGCCGGGGGCTCTGGCTGCAGCGGTTGAGGCGGCGGTGCCTGTCTGTCTGATGCATATGCAGGGGCAACCGAGGACCATGCAAGTGGCCCCTCACTATGAGGATCTGCTCGCAGAGGTCGCCATCTTCTTCGAGCAGCGTATCGAGGCCTGTCTTGAGGCGGGTATCCCGAGGGCGCGGCTGCTGCTCGACCCCGGTTACGGCTTTGGCAAGAGCCTGGAGCACAACTATCAGCTTCTGGCGAGACAGGATGAACTGTTGGGGCTGGGAGTGCCGCTCTTGGTGGGGATGTCGAGAAAGTCTATGATAGGCAACCTGCTTGAACGTCCTGTCTCCGAGCGTCTCTCTGGCAGCCTGGCCTGTGCCGTGCTGGGGATGCAGAAGGGGGCCCGCATCATCCGCGTTCATGACGTACAACCCACCATGGATGCCCTGCGTGTCGCCTGGATGACCATGACGGGTCACGATTTTTATTCCGAGTAAGACGAGTACAACAATAATGGCAAGAAAATACTTTGGCACCGACGGTGTGCGCGGGAAGGTGGGTGACTATCCGATCACCCCCGAGTTTGTGATGAAACTGGGTTGGGCCGCCGGCAAGGTGCTCTCCAAGAAAGGCACCAAGAAGGTGCTGATCGGCAAGGATACCCGCATCTCCGGCTATATGCTGGAGGCAGCGCTGGAGGCGGGTCTTTCCGCCGCCGGTCTCAAGGCCACCCTGCTTGGCCCCATGCCGACTCCTGCCGTCGCCTACCTGACCCGTACCTTCCGTGCCGAGGCGGGTATTGTCATCAGCGCCTCCCATAACCCCTACTACGATAACGGCATCAAGTTCTTCTCTGCCGATGGCACCAAGCTGCCTGACGAGGTTGAGCTGGCCATCGAGGCCGAGCTTGATCACCCTCTCACCTGTGTCGATTCGGCGCTGCTGGGCAAGGCGGTGCGTATCGAAGATGCCGCCGGCCGCTACATCGAGTTCTGCAAGAGCACCTTCCCCTCCAAGTTGAATCTGGATGGGCTGCGCATCGTCGTCGATTGTGGTCACGGGGCGACCTATCATATCGCCCCCTCTGTGTTCCGCGAGCTGGGTGCCGAGGTGATCGCCATGGGTTGCGAGCCAAACGGTCTCAACATCAATGAAGGTGTGGGCTCGACGGCACCGGATGCCCTGGCGGCCAAGGTGATCGAGAGCAAGGCCGACCTCGGGGTTGCCTTCGACGGCGACGGTGACCGTCTGGTGATGGTCGATCACACGGGCTACATCATAGACGGTGACGAGATCCTCTATATCATCGCCCGCGATGCCCTGCGTAATGGCCGACTCAAGGGAGGGGTGGTCGGTACCCTGATGGCCAACATGGGCCTGGAGCTGGCGCTGCAGACCCTGGGCATTCCGTTTGCCCGCGCCAAGGTTGGGGATCGCTACGTTCTCGAGATGATGGAGGAGAAGGGGTGGCGCATCGGGGGTGAGAACTCCGGCCACATCATCTGTCTTGATCAGACCACCACGGGTGACGGTATCGTGGCGGCCCTGCAGGTGCTGGGGGCCATGCGTGCCGCCGAGATGCCCCTGGCCAAGCTGCGCTCCGGTATGTCCAAGTTCCCCCAGATCCTGATCAACGTTCGTTATGGGGAAGGACAGGATCCTCTCTCCTCCGAGGCGGTACAGGGGGAGGTTGCCCTGGTTGAGCAGGAGCTGGCCGGTCGCGGCCGTGTGCTGCTGCGCAAGTCAGGCACCGAACCCCTGATCCGGGTCATGGTGGAAGGGGAGCACGAAGATCAGGTGCGTGCGATGGCAGAGCGGATCGCCGAACGGGTAAAATCGGCGATCTAATCACCAGTCGAGGCGGCTTTTTAGTCGCCTTGATTGTATCTTGTTCAAACGATTCAAAAACTTCAAAAAAGTGCTTGTCAGTGCGGTGGGGGGTCGATATTATCTGCCTCGCTTTCGCAAGGGAGTGAGGATTCAAGCCTGCCGCGAGTAAGCGACGAGGTGATGAAAACCTGGTAGGGTGGTGACCCTCCTTCCGAAAAGGTAAGTGAAATGTACGAAATTCTGTTGGTTCTTTATCTGTTGGTGTCTCTGGGTCTGATTGGCCTGGTGATGGTTCAGCAAGGTAAGGGAGCTGATATGGGTGCCTCCTTCGGCGCCGGGGCATCGAATACCATCTTCGGTTCCTCCGGTTCAGGTAACTTCCTGACCCGTACAACTGCGATTTTGGCTACGCTGTTTTTCGTGATTAGTCTGGTGCTTGGCAACATGTCTACTCACAAGGGAACTCAGGGTAGTGGTTGGGAAAACCTGCAACAACCTCAGCAGGTTGAGAAGACCGAAGCGCCGGTAAAGAAAGACGCTGACGTCCCCAACTAAAGGTTTATGCCGTGGTGGTGAAATTGGTAGACACGCTATCTTGAGGGGGTAGTGCCCTAGGGTGTGCGGGTTCGAGTCCCGCCCACGGCACCAATTGAAGTGACCTCAGCCTGAGGGTTGAGGAAGCCAGTCAAATCTTGAACCTGAGTTTTGACATGGCTATAATCTCGCACGATTTCGGACGCGGGGTGGAGCAGCCTGGTAGCTCGTCGGGCTCATAACCCGAAGGTCGTCGGTTCAAATCCGGCCCCCGCAACCAAATTTCACGCATCCCATTGCTCAGGGTGCGGTCGCTGCGAGGCGACAATCAGGGTAAAGCGCCAAGCCCCGATTTGATATCGGGGCTTTTTGTTATGTGTGTTTTACGCTGACCTGATCTGACATGGGCTTTATGCCCTTTTTTTGTTTTTCGGAGGGTGACTTTGGCTACGTTGGAACAACGTTTGACCGAGCTGCTCGAGGCGCCGATCCAGGCCCTGGGCTTCGAGTTGTGGGGCATCGAGTTTGTGCGCGCCGGCAAGCACTCCACCTTGCGTGTCTTCATTGACAGCGAGAATGGGGTTTCTGTCGAAAACTGCGCCGAGGTGAGTTATCAGGCGGGGGCTCTGCTCGATGTAGAGGATCCCATCAGCGAGGAGTATTACCTCGAAGTCTCCTCACCCGGGCTGGATCGACTCCTGTTCAAGGTCGCCCATTACGAGAAATACATTGGCCAGGAGGCGGCGGTAACGCTTCGGATGGCAACAAATAACCGCCGCAAGTTCAAAGGCGTAATCAAGTCTGTCGAGGGGGACATGATCACCTTGACGGTAGATGGTAAGGACGAAGTGCTGGCTTTCACCAATATCCAGAAAGCCAACATAGTTCCGCACTTTGGTTAACGAGGCTTTTCCACATGAATAAAGAGATTTTGCTGGTCGTTGACGCCGTATCCAACGAGAAGGCCGTTCCCCGCGAGAAGATCTTCCAGGCGCTGGAGACTGCTCTGGCCACCGCGACCAAGAAAAAATATGAAGGCGAGATCGAAGTGCGCGTCGCCATCGATCGCAAGACCGGGGATTTCGACACCTTCCGTCGCTGGAAAGTCATTGCCGACCAGGCCGAGATGGAAAACCCGTACGCCGAGATCACCCTGGAAGCCGCTCAGGTCGAAGAGCCCGAGATTCAGGTGGGCGAGTACGTTGAGGATCAGATCGAATCTGTCACCTTCGACCGTATCACCACCCAGACTGCCAAGCAGGTGATCGTGCAAAAAGTGCGCGAAGCCGAGCGTTCCCAAGTCGTCGAGCAGTTCAAGGATAAAGAAGGCACCATCATCAGCGGTGTGGTCAAGAAGAGCAACCGCGAGAACGTGGTGCTGGATCTGGGCAGCAACGCCGAAGCCGTTATCTTCCGTGATGACATGCTCCCGCGCGAGACCTTCCGCCCGGGTGACCGTGTGCGTGGTCTGCTCTATGCCGTGCGTCCCGAGGCCCGTGGCTCCCAGCTGTTTGTCAGCCGCTCCAGCCCGGATTTCCTCAAAGAGCTGTTTCGCATCGAAGTGCCGGAGATCGGCGAAGAGATGATTCAGATCATGGGCGCCGCCCGCGATCCGGGCTCCCGTGCCAAGATCGCCGTCAAGACCAACGATCGCCGCATCGATCCTATCGGTGCCTGTATCGGCATGCGTGGTGCCCGTGTCCAGGCCGTCTCCGCGGAGCTGGGTGGCGAGCGTGCCGACATCGTGCTGTACGATGACAATCCGGCCCAGTATGTGATCAACGCCATGGCGCCGGCCGATGTGGCCTCCATCGTGGTCGATGAAGACAATCACACCATGGATATTGCCGTCGAAGCGGCCAATCTGGCCCAGGCCATCGGCCGTAACGGTCAGAACGTGCGCCTGGCTTCCCAGCTGACCGGTTGGGAGCTCAACGTCATGACCGTCGAGGACATGCGTGCCAAGCACCAGGCCGAGAACGACCGCATCATGAACCTCTTCACCAGCACCCTGGATATCGATGACGATTTCGCCGAGATGCTGATGGAAGAGGGCTTCTCCACCCTGGAGGAGATCGCTTACGTGCCGGTCAACGAGCTGCTCGCCATCGACGGTCTGGACGAAGACATGGTCGAAGAGTTGCGCGGCCGTGCCAAGGCAGCCCTGACCACCAAGGCCCTGGCCAGCGAAGAGTCCAAGGAAGCCGTCGAGCCGACCGAGGAGCTGCTGGCTCTCGAAGGGCTCTCCACCGCCGTCGGTTATGCCCTGGCGGGCCGTGGTATCGGCACCCTGGAAGACCTGGCCGAGCAGGGCATCGACGACCTTGCCGATATTGAAGGGCTGACCGCCGAGAAGGCCGGTGAGCTGATCATGGCTGCTCGCAACATCTGCTGGTTCGGAGAGCAGTCCTAAGTACGAGATCAACGGAGGTATATGAATGGCAGAAGTATCAGTAAAACAACTTGCCACTGACATCGACACGCCGGTTGATCGTCTTCTCCAGCAGTTTGCTGCGGCCGGTATCGACAAGAGCAAGGCCGATGACATGGTTAGCGAGTCCGAGAAACAGGCTCTGTTGACCCATCTGAAGAAGCAACACGGTGAAGAGGCGAGTGCCGCCCCTGCCCGTATGACCTTGCAGCGCAAGACCAAGAGCACCCTGAGTGTTCAGGGGACTGGTGGCAAGAGCAAGGAAGTACAGGTAGAGGTGCGCAAGTCTCGCACCTATGTAAGACGCTCGGCGCTGGAAGAAGAACAGCGTCAGGAAGCCGAAGAAAAAGCGCGTTTGGAAGCGGAAGAGAAGGCTCGTCGCGAGGCCGAAGAAAAGGCTCGCAACGAGGCGGAAGAGAAGGCTCGCCGTGTGGCTGAGCAGGCTCGCCTGGAAGCTGAGGAAAAGGCGCGTATCGAGGCAGAGAAAAAGGCTCGCCAGGCTCAGCAGCAGCCAGCGAACGCAGCCGATAGCAAAGCTCAGCAAGAGGCAGAGAAGATGGCCAAGCGCGAAGCAGAAGAACTGAAGCGCCAACAAGAAGCGACCGCCCTTCAGAAGGCGGAAGAACTGGCAGCCAAGAAGGCGGAAGAAGCCCGCCTGATGGCTGAAGAGAATGCGGCCCGTTGGGCCGAGGAAGAGGCCAAGCGTGCCACCGAGAGCGGAGACTACCACGTCACCACCTCCATGCATGCCCGTGCCGCCGAAGACGAGCAGGACAGCAAGGAAGAGAGCCGTCGCCGTGGTGCTACCGCCGCCAAGGGGCCGAAGAAGACCGGCCGCCGCGACGATGACCGCGACGATCGCAACCCGCGTGCTCGCAAGGGCAAGCGTGGCAAAATGGCCACCCCGAACGCCATGAAGCACGGCTTCAACAAGCCGGCTGCCGCGGTCAACCGTGACGTCATCATCGGCGAGACCATCACAGTGGCCGAGCTGGCCAACAAGATGGCCGTCAAGGGCGTTGAAGTCATCAAGGTGATGATGAAGATGGGTGCCATGGCCACCATCAACCAGGTGATCGACCAGGAGACCGCTCAGCTGGTCGCCGAGGAGATGGGTCACAAGGTGGTGCTGCGTCGTGAGAACGAGCTGGAAGAGGCGGTGCTGTCCGATCGTGACGAGACCTCCGAAGCCAAGCCGCGTGCGCCGGTCGTCACCATCATGGGTCACGTCGACCACGGTAAGACCTCCCTGCTGGACTACATCCGTAAGGCCAAGGTTGCCGCAGGCGAAGCCGGTGGCATTACCCAGCATATCGGTGCTTACCACGTTAAGACCGAAAGCGGCATGATCACCTTCCTGGATACCCCGGGTCACGCGGCCTTTACCTCCATGCGTGCTCGTGGTGCCAAGGCGACCGATATCGTGGTCCTGGTGGTGGCGGCGGACGACGGCGTGATGCCGCAGACCATCGAAGCCATCCAGCACGCCAAGGCGGCCGGTGTGCCGCTGGTTGTTGCGGTCAACAAGATCGACAAGCCGGAAGCGGATCCGGATCGCGTCAAGACCGAGCTGGCCCGCTACGACGTCATGTCCGAAGACTGGGGTGGTGACTGCCAGTTCGTGCACGTCTCCGCCAAGTCCGGTCAGGGCATCGACGACCTGCTGGAGGCCATTCTGATCCAGTCCGAAGTGCTGGAGCTCAAGGCCGTGGTCGACGGCATGGCCAACGGCGTGGTCATCGAATCCTTCCTCGACAAGGGTCGTGGCCCGGTTGCCACCGTACTGGTGCAGGAAGGTACCCTGCGTCAAGGCGACATCGTGCTGTGTGGCCTCGAGTACGGCCGTGTGCGCGCCATGCGTGACGAGCTGGGCAAAGAGATCAAGGAGGCTGGTCCCTCCCTGCCGGTCGAGATCCTGGGTCTCTCCGGTGTTCCCTCTGCCGGTGACGAAGCCACCGTCGTGCGTGACGAGAAGAAGGCCCGTGAAGTGGCTCTCTATCGTCAGGGCAAGTTCCGCGAGGTCAAGCTGGCTCGCCAGCAGAAGGCCAAGCTGGAGAACATGTTCGCTAACATGACCGAAGGCGAAGTCTCCGAGGTGAACGTGGTCCTGAAGGCCGACGTACAGGGTTCCGTGGAAGCGATCTGCGACGCCCTGGTCAAGCTCTCCACCGACGAGGTGAAGGTGAAGATCGTCGGCTCCGGTGTCGGTGGTATCACCGAGACCGACGCCACCCTGGCGGCCGCGTCCAGCGCCATCCTGGTGGGCTTCAACGTCCGTGCCGACGCCTCTGCCCGCAAGGTGATCGAGGCCGAGAGCCTGGATCTGCGCTACTACTCCGTCATCTATGATCTGATCGACGAAGTGAAGCAGGCCATGAGCGGCATGCTGGCGCCGGAGTACAAGCAGGAGATCATCGGTCTGGCCGAAGTGCGCGACGTGTTCAAGTCGCCCAAGTTCGGTGCCGTTGCCGGTTGTATGGTCACCGAGGGCGTGGTCAAGCGCTCCAACCGTATCCGTGTGCTGCGTGACAACGTGGTCATCTACGAAGGCGAGCTGGAGTCCCTGCGTCGCTTCAAGGATGACGTCAACGAGGTCAAGAATGGCTACGAGTGCGGCATCGCGGTGAAGAACTACAACGACGTCCGCGTTGGCGACCAGATCGAAGTCTACGAGACCGTGGAAATCAAGCGCTCTCTGTAATTCGAAGGTTCAAGATGGGGGGCTGCGGCCCCCCTTTATCGCAGGTGTAAAAACATGGCGAGAGAATTCAGTCGGACCCGTCGGGTCGGACAGCAGATCCAGCGTGAAATCGCGCTGATCCTGCAACGTGAGGTGAAAGACCCGCGTTTCGGCATGGTGACCGTCTCTGACGTAGAGGTCTCCCGTGACCTCAACTATGCCAAGGTATATGTCACCTTCCTGCAGCTCGACAACGATCCCGAGCGCATCAAGGAGGCCCTGACCGCCCTCGGTGAGGCCGCCGGCTACATCCGTAGTCTGCTGGGCAGCGCCATGCGTCTGCGCGTGGTGCCCGAGCTGCGCTTCTTCTATGACGAGACCCTGGTGGAAGGGATGCGCATGTCCAACCTGGTGACCAACACCATCCGTGAGGACAAGCGTCGCATGGCCGAATCCGGTCGTGAGGACGATGTGGCGGATGACACAACTGAGGATAACGCCTGAGATGTCTCGTAGACGTCGTTTCAAGGGCCGTGAGGTTCACGGCATCCTGCTGCTCGACAAGCCGACCGGCCTGACCTCCAACGATGTGTTGCAGAAGGTCAAGCGTATCTATAACGCCGCCAAGGCGGGCCACACCGGTGCCCTGGATCCCCTGGCCACCGGCATGTTGCCCATCTGCCTTGGTGAGGCGACCAAGTTCTCCCAGTTCCTGCTGGACGCCGACAAGCGTTATCAGGTGACCGCCAAGCTTGGCGTGCGCACCAACACCAGCGACGCGGACGGGGAAGTGGTCAGCGAGCGTCCGGTCAATGTGGCTACCGGTGACATCATTGAGGCGCTGGACAAGTTCCGTGGCCCCATCATGCAGGTGCCGTCCATGTACTCGGCGCTCAAGCACAACGGTCGCCCGCTCTATGAGTATGCCCGCGAAGGGATCGTCATCGAGCGCGAGGCTCGTCCCATCACCATCTATGAGCTCAAGCTCATCAGCGTGGAGGGAGACGAGATCAAGATGGAGGTGCACTGCAGCAAGGGTACCTACATCCGCTCCCTGGTGGACGATCTCGGTGAGCTGCTCGGCTGTGGCGCCCACGTCACTGCCCTGCGTCGCACTCAGGTGGCCAGCTATCCGTACGATCGAATGCTGACCCTGGAGCAGCTCGAGTGCATCCTGGAGCACGCCCGTGCCCAGACAGTGCCGCCGCGCGAGCACCTGGATCCGCTGCTGCTGCCGATGGACACCGCCGTGGCCTCCCTGCCCGAGGTGAATCTGCTGCCGGCGGTGGCCGCCTACGTCAATCAGGGCCAGGCGGTCCAGGTGGCGGGGGCACCCCAGAGCGGTCAGGTGCGCATGACGGTCGGACCCGAGCGCGAGTTCATCGGCGTTGGCGAGATCGATGACGATGGCCGCGTGGCACCCCGTCGTTTGGTTCGCCTCGGCGCTGACGAAGAGTAATTTTCGGCGGGTGTCATGCAGCGTTGCCAAGTGCGGCAAAGATGGTATGATACCGCCCTCATTTCACGGCTGAATTAGAGATCGGCTGTGAACCTTTAAACACTCTAGCTGGAGTAGACACATGTCTCTAAATGCTGAAATCAAGGCTCAGATCGTAGCCGAACACGCTCGTGGCGCCAACGACACCGGTTCTCCGGAAGTTCAGGTTGCCCTGCTGACTGCTCAGATCAACCACCTGCAAGGCCACTTCAAGCAGCACGCCAAAGACCACCACGGTCGTCGCGGTCTGCTGCGCATGGTTTCCCAGCGTCGTAAGCTGCTGGACTACCTGAAGCGTAAAGACAACGCTCGTTACGCCGCGCTGATCGCCAAGCTGGGTCTGCGTCGCTAATCGACCGCACGATTTCGTTGGAAAAGGGGGAACCGTCAGGTTCCCCCTTTTTTCGTTAAGGCGCATCAAGCGTGCGGTTGCACCGCTTACCTTTTAATTCGAATCAAGTATACTTGTGCGCGAATTTGAAAGGCCAAATTGATAAAAGGAAATTCACGTGAATCCTACCGTTAAGTCATTCCAGTACGGTCAACACACCGTTACTCTCGAAACCGGCATGATGGCCCGCCAGGCCACCGGCGCGGTCATGGTCAGCATGGACGACACCTGCGTGTTCGTCACCGTGGTAGGCAAGAAGGAGGCCGACGCCGGTCGTGACTTCTTCCCGCTCACCGTCAACTATCAGGAGCGTACCTACGCCGCCGGCCGTATCCCGGGTGGTTTCTTCCGTCGTGAAGGCCGTCCGAGTGAAGGCGAGACCCTGATCGCCCGCCTGATCGACCGCCCGATCCGTCCGCTGTTCCCGGAAGGCTTCCTCAATGAGGTTCAGGTAGTGGCCACCGTGATGTCCGTGAACCCGCAGGTGTCTCCGGACATCGTTGCCATGATCGGCGCCTCTGCTGCTCTGGCCGTTTCCGGCATTCCTTTCAATGGCCCGATCGGCGCAGCCCGCGTCGGTTACATGAACGGTCAGTACCTGCTGAACCCGACCATGAAGGAGCTGGAAACCAGCCTGCTGGATCTGGTCGTTGCCGGTACCGCCAGCGCCGTGCTGATGGTGGAGTCCGAGGCCTCCGTGCTGCCGGAAGACGTCATGCTGGGCGCCGTGGTCTATGGCCACGAGCAGATGCAGACCGTCATCGCTGCCATCAACGAGTTTGCCGCCGAAGCCGGTGCCAAGCCGTGGAACTGGGTGGCTCCGGCCGTTAACCAGGCGCTGAAGGACAAGGTTGCCGAGCTGGCCACCGCCGAGCTCGGCGAAGCCTACCGCATCACCGAGAAGGCCGTGCGTTACGAGACCATCGGTGGCATCAAGCAACGTGTCATCGAGCAGCTGATCGCCGCCGACGAGACCCTGGACCCGAAGAAGATCGGCGAAGAGTTCCACAATCTGGAAAGCCGCATCGTTCGTGGTCGTGTGGTGCGCGGCGAGCCGCGTATCGACGGTCGTGACCCGCACATGGTGCGCGCCCTGAACGTGGCCACCGGCGTGCTGCCGCGTACCCACGGCTCTGCCCTCTTCACCCGTGGTGAGACTCAGGCCATGGTGGTTGCCACCCTGGGTACCGAGCGCGATGCCCAGAACATCGACGAGCTGACCGGCAATCGTGCCGACCGCTTCATGCTGCACTACAACTTCCCGCCCTACTGCGTCGGCGAGACCGGCATGATGGGCAGCCCCAAGCGCCGCGAAATCGGCCACGGTCGTCTGGCCAAGCGTGGCGTTGCCGCCGTGATGCCGAGCGCCGACGAGTTCCCGTACGTGGTGCGTGTGGTGTCTGAGATCACCGAATCCAACGGCTCCTCCTCCATGGCCTCCGTCTGTGGTACTTCCCTGGCCCTGATGGACGCCGGTGTGCCGATCAAGGCCTCCGTTGCCGGCATCGCCATGGGTCTGGTGAAGGAAGAAGACGGCTTCGTCGTGCTGTCCGACATCCTGGGTGACGAAGATCACCTGGGCGATATGGACTTCAAGGTTGCCGGTACCACCGAGGGCGTGACCGCCCTGCAGATGGACATCAAGATCGAGGGTATCACCAAGGAGATCATGGAGATCGCCCTGAAGCAGGCCCGTGACGCGCGTCTGCACATCCTGAAGGTGATGGATCAGGCTATCAACGCCCCGCGCGACGAGATCTCCGATTTCGCTCCGCGTATCCACACCATCAAGATCAGCCCGGAGAAAATCAAGGACGTCATCGGTAAGGGTGGCTCCGTGATCCGTGCCCTGACCGAAGAGACCGGCACCAACATTGAGCTCGATGACGACGGTACCGTGCGTATCGCCGCCGTGGATGGCGATGCCGCCAAGGAAGCCATTCGCCGCATCGAAGCCATCACCGCCGAGGTGGAAGTGGGCCGCATCTACGAAGGTAAGGTCGTGCGTCTGGCCGACTTCGGTGCCTTCGTCAACATCCTGCCTGGCAAGGATGGTCTGGTGCACATCTCCCAGATCACCGAAGAGCGCGTGCAGAACGTGGCCGACTACCTGAACATCGGTGACATGGTCAAGGTGAAGGTGCTGGAAGTGGACCGTCAGGGTCGCGTGCGCCTCTCCATCAAGGAAGCCAACGCCGAGGCCGCCGCGCCGGCTGCCGAAGCTGCACCTGCCGCTGCCGCCGAAGAGCCGGCTGCCGAGTAAGGCATGCCCAAGAAGAAGCCGCCCGATTGGGCGGCTTTTTTTATCTCTGCTTGCCAGGAAGGCCGCTGCAGGCTTATGAGCGACCGGCGAAGACCACCACCACCTTGTCTTCTCCCTGCTCTCGCACGAAGGCGTAGGGCGCGCCGGAGAGCTTCCGGTGGCTGCCGGCGGCGATGGCCGGATGGGCGGCACGGAACTGACCGAGCTTCTGCCAGTGGCGCAGCAAGCCCGCCTTCTCACCCTGGCCGAGCTCGCCCCAGTTCATGTCGGCGCGCAGGGCCTGATCGAACACGCCCCCATCCTTGGCCAGACCCCGGCCAGACTCGTCACCATAGTAGACCTGCACCCCGCCCGGCAGCAGCAGGAAGCTGTTGGCCACCCGCTTTTGCAGACCCACGTCCTGATAGTCCCCGAAGAAGAGCTTGGTATCGTGGGAGGAGATGTAGCTCAGCACGTTGAAGCTTGCATCGCCGTTGATGCGCCTGGCGTAGGAGGCATAGGTCTCCTCGGCCTGGCTCATGCACTGGGCATGGGTAAGGGCGCCTTCTCTCTGGTAGTCGAAGTTGATGACCGAGTCGAAGCCGTTGTCGTACCAGAGATCCTTGCTCACCCCGTGATCCCACACCTCACCGACCATGTAGAAGGGGAGATCGTCGATCTTCTTGTCGGGGTTGGCCGCCTTCCACTCCCGGAGCGCCTCGCTGCCCGCCTGTTTCAGCCTGGCCCAGACGGCGGGCTCCAGATGTTTGACCGTATCACCCCGAAAGCCGTCGATACCAAAGCGGCGTACCCAGTCGGTGTGCCAGGCGATGAGGTAGTCGCTCACGCTCGCATTGGGAATGGTTCTGGCACGGGTGTCGGCCTTGTGTTTGAGAAACTCGGGCAGATCCACCGCCTTGGTGGACTCGGTGAGAAAATCGGGCAGTCCGGCCACCGATCCCTGCACGTCGTCGTTACCCGGCTTGGGGTAGCCTGGCAGGTCGGCACGCACCCAGTCGGCGCCCCACCACCGGCTCCAGTCGTTCGACTGGTAGTTGATAAACTGGTTGTAGCCATGCCAGTTGAGGCCGCCGCTCGGGGTCCAGCTGTTCCAGCGCGCCGGCAGCTTGCCGCGCTGCGCCGTGAGGGAGGCAAGATCGAGATCCTGCAGATCCCCCAGGGTGGCGTAGCCGGCGTGGTTCATCACCACGTCCAGTATGATGCGCAGACCGCGTTTGTGGGCCTCGTCCACCAGGGTGCGCAGGCTCTCCTCGTCCCCATAGTTGGGATCGATTTTGGTGAAGTCGAGGGCCCAGTAGCCGTGGTAGGCATAGAAGGGGAAGCTCCCCTGCTCGCCACCACCGATGAAGGCATGCACCTGCTCCACCATAGGAGTGATCCAGATGGCGTTCATGCCGAGGCTCTTGATGTAGTCGAGCTTCTCGGTCAGCCCCTTGAAGTCGCCGCCGTGCCAGGTGGCCACCTCGTCCTTGCCATCCTTCTGGCGGCCGAAGCTGTGGTCGTTGCTTGGGTCTCCGTTGTGGAAGCGGTCGGTCAGGAGGAAGTAGACGCTGGCCTGATCCCAGCTAAAGGGGGCCGGCTTGGCCTGGGTGACCGGCTCGAGCAACAGTATGCCTTCGCTGCTGGCCGCCGGGGTCAGGGTGATCTTGCCCCCCTGCACCACGGCCTCCTGGCCCGAGTAGGCATCCCGCAGCCGGGTGCCGTCCGGCCAGACGCCCTCGAGGGGGGTGGTGACCGGCCCCCCGTCCCACTTGCTGCAGGGCACCTCGGGCGGAGCGCGTTTGACGACCGTCTTCTTGGTGGCGCGCAGCACCTTGAGGGTGGCGTGCGCCTGATCGAAGGTGAACTCATACTCCCCCGGCAACATGACCCGCAGAGTGAAGCTCTGATCTTTGGCGCAGTCGCTCATGGGTTGGGCGGTGCCGAAGGGCAGCGGCCCGCTCTGGTTCGGGCCATAGGTGCTGCCACAGCTGTGCCCCGCATCGGCAATCTGAATGCGGTAGCTCCCCTTGGTGAGGGAGTGAACCAGCTTGCCGTCGGTAAAGGGGGTGGCGACTTGAGTGCCATCCACAGTCAGAAAAAGAGGCGTCCCGGCATGGGTCGCGGCGGGCAGCGCCGACAGCAGGGCCAGGCAGAGCGGGGTGAGTGAGGGGCGCATAGACCATCCTTTGATGCAGGCGATAAATGGGGTTTGGCCCATTCTAGGCAGCACAGTGCTCAAGGGGGGACTGGCAGGATGCGGAACTGTGAGCCGCCTTGAAATGACAACGGTTTCAAGGGGATAGAAAAAAACGGGGCCCTTCAGGACCCCGCTTTGGTTTAGACGGTAAAGAACTTGGCGTTGACGAAGGCGATGGCGATAAAAGAGGCCACCATGCCGCTCACGGCCAGCACGGCGGGGCGAATGGCCGGCCAGCGCTCGGTGATGAGGACGATGGCCAGCAGGGTCGGGTAGAGGCCAAACATGTAACGCGGTATGGCGTTGAGGCCCGTCATCAGGGGGATGGTGCAGCAGATAAACATCAGGGTCCCCTCTGCCCAGCGCTTCTGGCTGAAGAGCCAGAGGTTCAGGGCCCAACCGAACATCACCATGATGGAGAGATAGAGTTTGCGCCCCCCCAGCTCGAAGCCGGTCAGCCACCAGTCGATAGGGTTGTCCATCCCCCGTCCCCATGCCACCTGGATATGTTTGAAGGCGAAGGCATCACCGGTGAGGTGGTAGAGATAGAACATGTAGGCAAACAGGCCAAGGGGGATCAGCCAGAGGGCAAAGACCACCTTGAAGGCGTTCTCGGTGAAGCGGAAGAACTCGCGCCAGCCGTAGGCCTGCAGGGCCAGGATCAGCACCGGGAAGACCATCATGACGCCGAGGTTGCGGGTCCCCGAGATGAGCACACCGATGAGGCCGACCAGGATCCACTGCTGCCGGTAGGCAAACAGGAACATGAGCAGCATAAAGAGCATGAACATGGGTTCGGTATAGCCCGAGACGAAGTAGGCCGAGAAGGGGGAGAAGGCCAGCAGCCAGACCCCGAAGCGGGCACTCCCTTCGCTCAGTTTGAGCTGGCGAAGTACCAGCAGCATGGCTGGCAGGGCGAGGAAGAAGGCAAGGTTGGCGACCAGCATCAGGGCGGTCAGGGAGTCGCCCCCGAGCAGGTCCGAGACCAGGCTGCTCAGCATGGGATAGAGAGGCATGAAGGCCCAGTTGGCGGCATTGCCCTTGCTCAGCCAGCGGGGATAGAGATCGTAGCCGTTCTCTATGATGCGCATGAACCAGACGCAGTCGAACTGGCAATAGGCCTGGAGCGGTCCCAGCTCGGGGTTACCGTAGAGCTGGACGCCGGCATAGGCCAATCCATAGAGGGCGATGCGGCTCAGCAGGAAGGCGGCAATCACCAGCCACCAATCCTGGCGGCTGAGTCGCAGGGAGGGGCGGTAGGGCCCCGTCAGTGCAAGGTCACTCATCAGGCAAACACCCAGATTCGGGAGAGAAGATAGGTCAGTACGGTCACGGTCAGGGTCGCTATCACCACAGGCAAGAGGCCAGCCAGGCCACCCCACAGCAAGGCACTGAGGATCAGGTTGCGCACCGCCAGGGAGAAGAGGGCGACCAGCAGAAACTTGCTGGCGGCACCCTGTTTCTGGAAGGTGATGTAGCGGTGGCCGAAGAAGGAGAACCAGAAGGCCACGGCGAAGGCCAAGGTGGTCACCAGATGCTCAGAGATGCCGGGCCAGAGGTGGAAGAGGGCGAACGAGGTGCCCAGATCCACCAGGGTGGCGCCACCACCGACGAAGCCAAAGCGTACCAGACGCCAGAACTCATCACGGGAGATCATGCGGCGCCCTGCTCCTCGTCGCTCTCGGCGGCACGGCGGGCATACTCACCGTAGACGCCTTCGATGAGGTAGACAGGGCGCTGTTTGACTTCGACAAACATGCGACCGATGTACTCACCGATCACCCCGAGGGAGATGAGTTGGATGCCACCGAGGAACAGCACCACCGACATCAGGGAGGCATAACCGGGCACGTCGATGCCGAAGAAGAGCACCTGGGTGACGATCTTGATGATGTAGAGGAAGGCGAACAGGGAGATGGTGACCCCCACATAGCTCCACACCCGCAGGGGCCAGCTGGAGAAGCTCAGCAGACCGTCGAGGGCGAAGTTCCACAGCTTCCAGTAGTTGAACTTGGTCTCGCCGGCGTGGCGGGCCGGACGCTCATAGGGAACGCCCACGGAGCGAAAGCCCGCCCAGGCAAAGAGCCCCTTCATGAAGCGGTTGCGCTCGGGCAACTGCTTGATCGCTTCGACCACGCGACGGTCGATGAGGCGGAAGTCCCCCGCATTCTCCGGCAACTTGGTCTGGGTGGAGAGGGCGTTGAAGAAGCGGTAGAAGCCGCCGGCGGTGAGGCGCTTCAAGGGGGTATCGGCGCTGCGATCGACCCGGATGCCGTAGACGGTATCGTAGTCACCGCTCTGCCACAGCTTGACGAACTCGAGGATGAGGGCAGGCGGATCCTGCAGGTCCACGTCCATGGGCACCACCGCATCCCCCTGGGCGTGATGCAGACCGGCGGTCAGCGCCGCCTCCTTGCCGAAGTTGCGGGCCAGGTTGACCAGGGTGACGCGCGGGTCGCGGGCAATTGCCTGCTCGACCACTTCACGGGTGCGGTCACGGCTGCCATCGTTGACGAAGACGATCTCCAGCTGCTCCTTGAGGGGGGCGAGCTCGTTGTCGATGGCGGCGATGAAGGCATCGATACTCTCTTCCTCGTTGTACACGGGGACGACCAAGGAGAGTCGGAAAGAAGTATTCGACATGGGTGACATCCTTATTTTGGCGGATAGCGCTTATTGTGTGACGTTGTGCTGAACCGGGTGAAGCTTGCCGGCCCCGCTGGGGCCGGCCGTGATTATTGGGCCACTTTCATCTGCAGCGAGTGAACGTTGAGCGGCTCCGGGGTGGAGATGGCCAGGAAGTTGGGGTGCGAGGGATCGGCGCTGAGCAACTGGCCCGGCAGGTTGAGGCGAATCTCGTTGAGTCCCTCCTTGGCCAGCTTGACCGTGGTGCTCCAGTCGTGCCCCAGGGCTACCTTGACCAGAGTGCCCGCCTTGGGGCTCTCTACCTTGGCCAGCACGGTGAGCTGGTCGGGCTGTTTGGGCAGGACAAAGTAGAGTCCCCCCTGACCCTCGAGGCGGGTACCGGCGGCATTGGGTTTGGTTGCCCACCCCTCCCGGGAGAGGAAGCGACTCGGCTTGCTCAGATTGAGCTCGTTGCCGGCGTGGTAAACCATGTCGGAGTTGTGTTCCCAGAAGCGGGTCTTGCCTTCCATATAATAGAGACGATAGGAGAGGCTGACCTGCGGGTGGGCGGCCAGGTAGAGGGTGTAGAGATAGAAACCGCTCAGGGCCAGGATGGCAGAGGCGAAGCCAACTTTTCTGTACATGACAACTCTCGATAACTGAATGTGCCGGGGAGGGCCTTTCAGCGCACATGCTAATCAATTTATGGAAAAAGCATAGTGGATCACAAAAATAAATTTTGCTCGCCCTTTAACCAAATTATTGTGTCATTCAGGCGTGCCCAATAGCGTCTGCCGCGGCCTGATGATGCAGGCAGAGACAGCCATGGAGGCAGAGAGTCGACGAATGGGAATAGGTATCAAGAGAGGGATCCTGGGGGCCTGGCTCTGGGGGTGTTTCAGTGCTCAGGGATGGGCGCTGTGCGACACCCCCTGGCGGGTGGGGTATGACCAATGGCCGCCTTATCACTTTCGTGGCGCCGATGCGACGATGCAGGGTTACGGGGTTGAGGTGTTACAGGGGGTCGCCCGGCGGCTGGGGTGCGAGGTGACGTTTATCGAGCGACCCTGGAAACGCAACCTGCAGGAGCTGGAGCTCGGTGAGCTCAGCATCGCCATGGAGGCCTTTATCAATGATGAGCGATCGCGCTATGCCTGGTTTTCCGAGCCTTATAGTCCAGGCAAGACGATGCTCTGGGTGCGCAGGGATGCCCAGTTTGACGATGGTTCACTTCCTGCCTGGCTGGCGGCGGGGCACCGTCTCGGCATCACCAAGGAGTTCTATTATGGTGCCGAGGTTGCCAACCTGGTGGCCCGTTACCCGGATCGGATCAGCGCCCTGGTGGATGAGTCGCAAAACTACGGCAAGTTGATGCGCGGGCGTATCGACGGCTTTCTCGGGGATGCGTTGGCCACCCGATGGGCGTTGCATCAGGAGGGGCTGCTCGGCAAGATAGTGCCCTTTTCGGAACCGATATTTGTCATGCCGGCTCGTTTCATGATGAGCAAGCAGCGTTTTGACCCTTCGGAGGTGGCCCGCTTCAACCAGGAGCTGGCTGTCTTTATGGCCAGCCCGGAGTATGATGCGCTCTTGCGCCGCTACTTCCCCGAGGCGATTCGATCCGAACCGTGACGGGAGGAGTCTGTCGCGGCCACTGTGTGTTGTTGAGGTATCTATGGGAATGAGGTTCTGGCTGGCTCTGGTCAACGTGATCTGGCTCGGATGCTGGCCTGCCACTGCCGCTTTGGCGGATGAGACATCACCCGTGGTGGAGGCGGCAGAGCGCCTCTCCCACAACTGGGGCGCCGAGGATGAGGCGCGTGAGGAGCTGCAGCAGCAGCTGTTTGAGGCCGCACTGGCACAGTTGCACCCCGATTTCGTCCGTCTCTGGCGGCAGCTGGCTGCCACAGCGGAGGGACACAGAGGCCCCATCTACGACGAGGCGCTCGTCAAGCTCACCCGCTTCCAGCAGATGTGGCGCGGTCTCGACTTCGTCTCCCGAGAGCAGATCGGGAGCATGACCCTGGATCTCTCCAAGCCACTGCCCCATCAAGCCGGGCAGAGCCTGCACGAGTGGGTGTTTGCCCTGCGCCCTGCGGTCGCCGAGTATGAGGCGGTGCGCCGGGAAGTGCAGAAGCTGGTGGCCATGCCCCTGGCCACCGAGTGGCCGAGAGTCGCCATTCCGACCCTGCGCGAGGGGGAGAGCTCTCCCTCCCTGCCCGAGATCCGCAAGATACTGGTGGAGCTGGGGGACCTGCCTTCGGCCCACGCCAGTGAAGCGTTCTACAATGGCGACACCCTGCAGGCGGTCAAGGCTTTCCAGTCTCGCCACGGTCTGACCGTCGACGGCGTCATCGGGCGGCAGACCCAGCAGTGGCTCAACACCGACCCCGAGTCCCGCGCCCGCCTGCTGCTGCGCAACCTGTGGCGCCGCGATGTTGTTGACCGCCTGCCCGAGCAGCGTTATGTGCTGGTCAATATTCCCGACTACCGCCTGAGCGTGGTGGAGAAGGGCAGCGAGATCTTCACCAGCCGGGTCATCGTCGGCCAGCAATTGCGGGCCACGCCGATCCTGGCCAGCGAGATCCGCTCCGTGGTGATCAACCCCGCCTGGCATGTGCCCCGCTCCATCATGAAGAAGGACATACTGCCCAAGCTGGCCAAGGATCCCGACTACCTGGCCAAGCAGCAGCTCGAGGTGATCGACGGGGAGGGCAATCCGGTCGCCTTCTCCCCCGAGGGGTGGAGCCACGCTCTCGCCTCCGGTTTCCCCTATCGTCTGCGGCAGAAGCCGGGGGATCACAATGCCCTGGGTCGCTACAAGTTCTACCTGCCCAATAACGATGCCATCTACCTCCACTCCACGCCCAAGATGGGGTTGTTCGAGCAGGGGGCCCGGGCCCTGAGTTCGGGTTGTGTTCGGGTCGAGAAGGCCGAGAGCCTGGCCGAGCTGTTGCTGGCGCCAACACCGCGCAAGAGGGAGGAGATCAAGGGATTGCTCAAGGAGACCACTACCCGCTGGATGCCCCTGGCCAACCCGATTCCCGTCTTCACCGTCTACTGGAGCAGCTGGGTCGATGGGGAGGGGGTACAGCACTTTCGCAACGACATCTATGGCTTCGATAAAGGCAGCTTCAAACGAATTCTCTAGGCCCAAAGGGGCGTGAGGGGATTCACACTTCGAGACACCCGGGGCTACCCGGGTGTCATTTTATGAGCAGTCGGTTTGACACCCCGGCGAGCGGACGGGTAGTGTCAGACGGTTGTTTGAACGGGAGGAAAGAGGGAGATGCTGGATAAAGGGATGAGTCGTCGTCAACTGCTGCTGGGGACGGGCTGCCTGCTGACGGCCGGTCTGTTGCCGCAGAGCGCTCTGGCCAGCCGCAGCACCAGCCACCGCGCCCTCACCGTCCACAACCTCAACACGGGCGAACAGATAGAGGCGAGCTACTGGGAGAATGGTCGCTACCTGCAAGACGGCCTGGAAGAGCTCAACCACATCTTTCGCGACTATCGCCGCAACGAGGTGTTTGCCATCGATCGCAAGCTGTTCGATCAGCTCTATCTCCTGCAACACAAGCTGGGTCGCAAGGGGCGTATCGAGCTTATCTCGGGTTACCGTTCGCCAGCCACCAATCGCCAGAAGCAGCGTCGCAGCAGGGGGGTCGCCAAGCGCAGCTACCACATGCTCGGTCAGGCGGTGGATGTCCGCATGCCGGGGGTGCCGCTTGCCCACCTGCGCCAGGCCGCCCTGCAACTGAGGGTGGGGGGCGTCGGCTACTACCCTGGCGACAACTTCGTTCACCTCGACACAGGTCCTGTCCGTCACTGGTGACCTTTCCCCCGCCCTGGGCTGGCATCTTTTCTTCTCCCCCCTTACTCTCCTGCACGGGATGCAACGAGGAGCCTCTTATGCGTATGACGCTGGCGCTGGGCCTGGTAGTGCTGCTGGCAGGTTGCAGCAAGCTCGACAAGGCCCACTACGATCAACTGAAGCTGGGAATGAGTTACCAAGAGGTGAGTGCCGTATTGGGCAAGGCGGAGCGCTGTGATGAGGCATTGGGTGCCTCCAACTGCCTGTGGGGAAATGACGACAGGCAGATCCAGGTGGGATTCATCGCCGGCAAGGCGGCGCTGTTCAGCTCCAAGGGACTCAACTAGTCCGGCAGGAGACCAAAAAGCCGACACCCGCAAGGTGTCGGCTTTTTTGCATGGGGGATCAGCGGGAGAGGCCCTTCTGGGCAAACTTGGGGCGGGCGCTCATGATCTGCTCTACCTGCTCCTCGCTCATCTTGCCGCGCGACAACCCCAGCACCTTGTAGGTGAGCAGGGGGCGTGCCGGCAGGGCGATCATCAGGGCGCGGATCTGGTTCTCGTCATCCTTCTCCCGATTGGGCTTGCCATAGGCGAAGGTGAGGATCCCGGCGTCCATCAGGTTTTTGACGGCCGGCTCGGTGATCGGCAGATTAATGACGCTCTTGCGCTGCAGCACGAACTCGCGCAGTACCGCCTTCTCGTTGAAGTCGAGAAAGGTGATGGTCTGCTCCATGTTGCTCTGCTGGCGCCGCTCTTGCCACTCCTCGCACAGATATTCCCAGGCGATAAGCAGCCCCTGACTGGCGAAGTAGGAGAGGGCAATCAGCATGCCTACCCCCAGCCAGCCCGCATAGGCCTCGGCCCAGCGGCTCACGGCACCGTTCATGACCCCTTCGGGGAAGATCAGGATCAGGCTGCAGGTGAGCAGCAGCCAGGTCATGACCCAGTTGAGTTGAACCAGTTGGTGAAAATGTTGGATCCAGCGTCTCATCTCATGTCCTTCCAAACGATGGCACCTGGACCCACTTCAGCAAAGGGTGTGCCAATTTGTTTTTGACACCCCAAAAAGAGAGGGCGGGACAGGCCCGCCCTCGCGCCGCCCTGGTCGTTTAGTACTGCTGGAAGTAGTGCTGGATCTGCTTGGGATCCTGGGTCTGGGTGAGGGAGAGCATCAGCAGCACCCGCGCCTTCTGCGGGTTGAGGCTCTCGGCGGCGACGAAGCCGTACTTGGCGTCATCGATCTCCGCATCCAGGGTGGTGGAGCCGGTTGGTACGCGGGCCGAGCGCACCACGCGGATCCCCTTCTCGCTGGCCTTGGCCAGGGTGTCGAACAGGGTGTGGTAGAGGTTGCCGTTGCCCACCCCGGCGCTGACGATGCCATCGAACTTGGCGTCGACCAGAGCCTTGGCCGGCAGATCCGAGGCGTTGGCATAGCTGTAGACGATGCCGACCCGGGGCAGCTTGTCGAGCTTGCTCACGTCGAACGGAGTCTGGCTGGTGTGCAGCCGGGCCGGCGTGCGCTGATAGTCGATCTTGCCGTTGTGGATGTAACCGAGCGGGCCAAAGTTGGGGGAGGCAAAGGTCTGCACCCCTGTGGTGTTGGTCTTGGTGACGTCACGGGCGTCGAGCACGGTGTCGTTCATGGCGACCATGACGCCACGCCCCTTGGAGGCGGGGTCGGAGGCGGTGACCACGGCGTTGTAGAGGTTCATGGGGCCGTCGGCACTCATGGCGGTGGAGGGGCGCATGGCGCCGACCAGCACCACCGGCTTGTCGCTCTTGACGGTGAGGTTCAGGAAGTAGGCGGTCTCTTCCATGGTGTCGGTGCCGTGGGTGATGACGATGCCGTCCACGTCATCCTTGGCCAGCAGCTCGTTGACCCGCTTGGCGAGCGTGAGCCACACCTGGTCGTTCATGTCCTGGGAGCCGATCTTGACTACCTGCTCCCCCTGTACGTCGGCCACCTTCTTCATCTCGGGCACGGCGGCGATCAGGGTCTCGATGGCGACCTTACCCGCCTCGTAGTTGGACTGGGTGGCAGACTGGCCGGCGCCGGCGATGGTGCCGCCGGTGGCCAGGATATGCACGCTCGGCAGGGCGAAGGCCAGAGGGGAGAGGGTCATGCCGAGAACGGCGGCGATCAGGCTCTTGCGAAGGGGTAGGGACATGCTGCGACTTCCTTATTGTGATGGTGAAAGACCGCAGCATTTTTGCTCATGTATATCCGGTTTATTGTGAGTAAACTCACCAAAGAACAGGTTGATACAGAACTTTAACCTATTTTATACCTATAAAGTGGTGTTATAGGTGGGCGTGAAACCCCTGGGCTTCGATGAGGGCCACCAGGGCGGCGGGCTCCACCTCTCCCTCGATACGGGCGGTGGCGCTGGCAAAATCCACCTTCACGGCGGTGACGCCGGGCTGGGCGCCCAGGGCTCGCTCCAGCGAGGCGGCGCAGCCGCCGCAGGACATCCCCTCAACCTTCAATTCGATCATCGTGCTTCCTCCTGTGGGTAACCCGGCCATCCTCTTCCTGCCGGTCGGGGCAAGGTCAAGTCATCAGACCCAGATAGTTCATCAGGGCGGCCCCCAGGCTGGTGGTGACCAGCGAGCCCAGGGTGGTGACGGCGATGATGCTGGCGGCCAGGGCGCTGTCGCCGCCCATGGCGCGGGTCATCACATAGCTGGCGGCGGCGGTCGGGGTCGAGCTCACCAGAAACAGGATGCCGAGGGCCTGATGGTTGAAACCGAGCAGGGCGGCGCCGCTCACCATCAGCAGGGGGAACAGCAACAGGCGGTTGGCGGTGGCCCAGCCGGTGAGCAAGGCCCCGCCACGCAGGGCCTGCAGGTTGAGGCTGGCGCCGGTGCAGAGCAGGGCCAGGGGCAGGGTCATGTTGGCAAAGTAGTTGCCGGTGGTGAGCAGCAGGGGCGGCAGTTCGACCCCGAGCAGGCCAAAGGGGAGGGCCGAGAGGATGGCGATGATAAGGGGGTTTTTGGCGATCCCCTTGAGGATGGCGCGAGCGCCGTGCCCGCCCCCCAGGCTGCGGGTCAGGGTAATGACGGCGAGGATGTTATAGAGGACGGTGACCGCCCCCACATAGAGGGCGGCGGCGCCGATCCCCTCGGGTCCGTAGGCGTTTTGCACGAAGGCCAGCCCCATGATCCCCATGTTGCCGCGAAAGCTCCCCTGCACGAAGATGCCGCGCAGGGCGCGGGCGGCGATGCAGCGCGCCGCCAGCCACTCCAGCAGCAGGAAGCCGGCGAGGGTGCCGAGCAGGCCGTAGAGGATGAGCCAGGGGCTCGGCATGGTGGCAAAATCGGTGCGCACCATGCTGAGGAACAGAAGCGCCGGCAGGGTGACCTGAAACACCAGGCGCGAGGCCGACTCGATAAAGCTCTCGGGCAGCAGCCCCAGCCGCTTGAGGGCGATGCCGAGCAGCAGCACCAGGCAGATGGGGCCGGTAATGGAGAGGGAGAAGTTCAGGCTGGCGAGCAGATCCATCGTCCTGTCCTGGGCAGTGGGGAGCGTCCATTCTAACCCCAACGGCTTGTTTTTGCGGGGGCAAATCACAACAATAGGGCCCTTCCCCTCCCATCAGTGCTGCCCATGGAAAAGAAGCTCACCATCCTCGATATCGCCCGCCTCTGCGGGGTCGGCAAGTCGACCGTCTCCCGGGTATTGAACCGCGATCCCAGGGTCAAGGAGGAGACACGGGTGCGGGTCGAGCAGGTGATCGCCCGGCACGGTTTCACCCCGAGCAAGTCGGCCCGCGCCATGCGCAGCCAGAGTCAGAGGGTGGTCGGCATCATCGTCTCGCGCCTCGACTCGGGCTCGGAGAACCAGGCGGTGCGCGGCATGCTCGAGACCCTCTACGGCGAGGGGTACGACGCCGTGCTGATGGAGAGCAAGTTCTCTCCCGCCAAGGTCGAGGAGCACCTGGCGGTGCTGGAGCGGCGCGGGGTGGATGGCATCATTCTGTTTGCCTTTAACGATCTCGACTACGGCGCCATGAGTCCGTATCGGGATAAGCTGGTGCTGGTGGCGCGCGAGGCGCCGGGCTTCTCCTCGGTCTGCTTCGACGACGAGGGGGCCATCCGCACCATGATGGGAGGCTTGCTCGCCGACGGCGTGCGCGAGATAGCCTATCTGGGGGTGGACGAGGCGGATCTCACCACCGGAGCGCGGCGGCGCGATGCCTACCTGAGTTGTTGCGCCGAGCACGGCCTGCCCCCTCGGCTGGCGCTCGGGGATCTCTCCCACCAGAGCGGTTATCGCCTGGCCGCCGAGCTGCTCACGCCGGCCACCCGGGCCCTGGTCTGCGCCAGCGACACCCTGGCCATCGGCGCCGCCAAGTACCTGCAAGAGCAGGGGCGCAGCGAGGTGCGGGTCACCGGCCTGGGTAACAACCCCCTGCTCGGTTTCCTGTTTCCCAACGCACAGAGCCTGGATCTCGGCTACAAGGGGGCCGGCGTGCAGGCCGCGCGCCAGTTGCTGGGACAGATCGAGTCTGGTCATCCCCCCCAGGCCACCATAGCCCCCAGCCTGACCTGGCGTTGAAACCCGCAGGGCAGGCTGCGCTTTTTGTGACCACAACCCCAAATTGGGAACGTTCCCATTGATGCAGAGGAACTTCTGCCTCATGGTGTTTGGGAACGATTCCAAAAACCAGCCCACAGGGTAATGCACACCATGCGGCGTCACAGAGGGAAGACCCGATGACCAAGATCAACACTCAGCACCTGGCCACGCTCATCGACAAGATCGGTGGTAAGGAGAACATCGCCACCGTCAGCCACTGCCTGACCCGGTTGCGCTTCGTCCTGAACGATCCGGCCAAGGCCGACAGCAAGGCCATCGAGACCATACCGGCGGTGAAGGGGAGCTTCACCCAGGGCGGCCAGTTCCAGGTGGTCATCGGCAACGAGGTGGAGCAGTGGTACCAGGCGCTGACCGAAGAGATCGGCGTCAGCGGCGGCAGCAAGGAGGCCGCCAAGCAGGCGGCGCGCCAGAACATGAATCCGCTGGAGCGCGGCATCTCCCACCTGGCGGAGATCTTCGTGCCCCTGTTGCCCGCCATCATCACCGGCGGTCTGATCCTGGGTTTTCGCAACGTCATCGGCGACATCAAGATGTTCGACGACGGCACCCGTACCCTCACCGAGATCAGCCAGTTCTGGGCTCAGGTGCACGCCTTCCTCTGGCTGCTGGGCGAGGCCATCTTCCACTTCCTGCCGGTGGGCGTCTGCTGGTCGGCGGTCAAGAAGATGGGCGGCTCCGAGATCCTGGGCATAGTGCTCGGTATCACGCTGGTGTCGCCCCAGCTGATGAACGCCTATGGCATCGGCCAGCAGACCCCCGAGGTGTGGGACTTTGGCCTCTTCGTCATCCAGAAGGTGGGTTATCAGGCCCAGGTCATTCCGGCCCTGCTGGCGGGGGTCTTCCTCGCCTGGGTGGAGACCAATCTCAAGCGGATCATCCCGGCCTACCTTTACCTGGTCATAGTCCCCTTCATCTCCCTGCTGCTGGCGGTGATCGTGGCCCACGCCTTTATCGGTCCGTTCGGTCGCTGGCTGGGTGACGGCGTCGGCTTTGCCGCCAAGGCCGCCATGACCGGCTCCTTTGCCCCCATCGGCGCCGCCCTGTTCGGCTTTCTCTACGCGCCCCTGGTCATCACCGGCATCCACCACACCACCAACGCGGTGGATCTGCAGCTGATGCAGAGCATGGGGGGCACCCCGATCTGGCCGCTGATCGCCCTCTCCAACATCGCCCAGGCCTCTGCGGTGGTCGGCATCATCCTGATCAGCCGCAAGGAGAACGAGCGGGAGATCTCGGTGCCTGCCGCCATCTCCGCCTACCTGGGGGTGACCGAGCCGGCCATGTACGGCATCAACCTCAAGTACAAGTTCCCCATGCTGTGCGCCATGGTGGGCTCGAGCCTGGCTGCCCTCATCTGCGGCTTCGCCGGAGTGATGGCCAACGGCATCGGGGTAGGGGGCCTGCCGGGCATCCTCTCCATCCAGCCGCAATATTGGGCCGTCTATGCCGTGGCCATGCTGGTGGCCATCGTCGTACCTATCGTGCTGACTCTGCTGGTTTACCGGCGCCAGCAGGCGGCCGGCAAGCTGGCGCTGGCCAGCGCCTGACCCCACGCATCAGGGCGACCCACCGGGGTCGCCCTCTCCCTTTTTCATTCGAGACAAGAGCAAGACCCATGAGCCAAACACCCTGGTGGCAGAGCGCCGTGATTTACCAGATCTACCCCAAGAGCTTTCAGGACAGTGGCGCGCGCGGCACTGGCGATCTCAAGGGGATCATGGCCCGCCTCGACTATCTCAAGACCCTCGGCGTCGACGCCCTCTGGCTGACCCCGGTCTACGTCTCGCCGCAGGTGGACAACGGTTACGACATCGCCGACTACCTGAATATTGATCCCGCCTACGGCACCATGGCCGATTTCGAGGCGCTCTTGGCCGCCGCCCACGCGCGCGACATCCGCATCGTGATGGATATCGTGGTGAACCACACCTCCACCGAGCACGCCTGGTTCAAGTCGGCGCTGGGGGACAAGAACAGCCCCTACCGTGACTACTACATCTGGCGCGATCCGGTGGACGGCGGCGTGCCCAACAACTGGCAATCCAAGTTTGGCGGCAGCGCCTGGGAGCTGGATAAGGCCACCGGCCAGTACTACCTGCACCTGTTTGCCCGCGAGCAGGCGGATCTCAACTGGGAGAACCCGGCCGTGCGCGCCGAGGTGAAAAACATCATCCACTTCTGGGCGAACAAGGGAGTGGACGGTTTTCGCCTCGACGTCATCAACCTCATCTCCAAGGATCAAGCGTTCCCGAGCGACGACAGTGGCGATGGCCGCCGCTTCTACACCGACGGGCCGCGCATCCACGAATTTTTGCAGGACCTGAGCCGTGACCTGTTCGCTCCGGTGGGCGCCATGACGGTGGGGGAGATGTCCTCTACCACGCTCGAGCACTGCCAGCGCTATGGCGCGCGGGATGGCTCCGAGCTCTCCATGGTGTTCAACTTCCACCATCTGAAGGTGGATTATCCGGGTGGCGACAAGTGGACCCAGGCGCCGTTTGATTTCCTCGAGCTCAAGCGCATCTTCAACCACTGGCAGAGCGGCATGCACGGCAAGGCCTGGTCGGCCCTGTTCTGGTGCAATCACGACCAGCCGCGTATCGTCTCCCGCTTCGGTGACGAGGGCGAGCACAGGGTGGTGGCGGCCAAGATGCTGGCCAGCACACTGCACGGCTTGCAGGGCACCCCCTACATCTATCAGGGGGAGGAGATCGGCATGACCAACCCCGGCTATCAGCGCATCGATGACTATCAGGATGTGGAGAGTCGCAACATCTTCGCCATCAAGCAGGCCGAAGGGATGGGCGAGGCCGAGATCCTGGCCATTCTTGGTGCCAAGTCCCGCGACAACTCGCGCACCCCCATGCAGTGGAGCGCTGCGGCCAATGCCGGTTTCACCCAAGGCACCCCCTGGCTCAAGCCCGCCGCCAACTATCCCGCGATCAATGCCGAGGCGGCCCTGGCCGACCCGGGCTCGGTGTTCTGGCACTACCGGGATCTGATCCGTCTGCGCAAGAATCATCCCATCTTCACTCACGGGGATTATCAGGAGCTGCTGGCGGGGCACCCGCGGATCTGGGCCTATGCCCGCCGCGCCGACGGTCAGACCCTGCTGGTGGTGAGCAACTTCTATGGTGAAGCGGTGGACTTTGCCCTGCCTGAAGGCATACCCCAGGGGCGCGGCGAGCGATTGATCGCCAACTATCCGGACAGCCCGGCCCGGCCGCAATCCTGTAGACTGCGCCCCTATGAATCCATTCAATGGCTTATTGAGGAAAACCCATGATCGACAAGCAGAGCCCGGAGTGGCGCAAGATGGTGGCCGGCGAGCCCTATGATGCCGGGGTGCCTGAGCTGGTCTCGGCCCGGGCCCGCTGCCGCACCCTGCTGGGGCTCATCAACCGGGAGGGGACCGACGCCCCCGAGTGGGAGTCGCGTCTCACCACCCTGTTGGGGAGCCGGGGCCAGCGCTGCTTTATCACGCCCCCCTTCTTCTGCGACTACGGGGCCAATATCTCGGTGGGTGAGAACTTCTACGCCAACTTCGGCTGCACCCTGCTCGATGTGTGCGAGATCCGGATCGGCGATAACGTGTTGCTCGCCCCCAACGTGCAGATCTACACCGCCGCTCACCCGGTGGCGGTGGCGCCGCGCATCAAGGGGGTGGAGTTTGGCAAGCCGGTGAGCATCGGCAACAACGTCTGGGTCGGTGGCGCCGCCGTCATCTGCCCCGGCGTCACCATCGGGGAGAACAGCGTCATCGGCGCAGGCTCAGTGGTGACCCGTGATATTCCCCCCAACGTGGTGGCGGCCGGCAACCCCTGCCGGGTGCTGCGTCCCCTGACGGCTGAGGAGTTGGCCGGGGTGTAAGGATAGGGGGGCAGGGTCTCCTGCCCTCTTTGGTCGGTTGCCCGCGTTTTCTGAATCCTTCCTGTATGGCTACATCAAATTTATTGAATATTCTAACCAGTTAATCTCGCTAACACCTCACATCTCTCTCCCTTAGTATCCCCATATCACCTCGGCAGGATTGCCGGGTGCCCAAATAGCGCGTTGTAACCGGCTGTGCCTGTCAGGGGTAACCGGTGAAGGTGCAACATAATATTTGAATGAACTCTCGCAAGGATGCATTGATTCGGGCCGAGTCGGCCCAGGCAATGACATAAAACCAAGAGAGAACGAACATGAGACACGCAATCAAACTGTTGGCCGTAGCAGGCCTGATGACCGCCGGTGTTGCCCAGGCGTCGGTGCCGGCCGATTTTAGTGCCGTACCCGGAGTGCTGGTGGTGAAGTGGCACGACGCCGCCGCTATCAGTGGGGCGAGCACGCTCGAGGTGCGCGATGCGGCCGGTGAGCTGCTGGCCTCCGTCCCCGCCAGGACCATGGGCACCCAACAGATAGCGCTGCCCTATCGTGCCCAGGGCACCCTGAGTGTGAGCCTGGGGGATCAGAGCAGTGACTACCGCATCCCCTATGGCATCGGCGACGGCCGTCAACGCTAAGACGCCGCGAGCCGGTAATCCGGCTCGGGCCAGGCACAAAAACAGGGAGGCCTTGGCCTCCCTGTTGCTATGGTGTGCGGTGAATGCCCGGCGTGGTGGCGCCTCACCTCGTTATGGCAGGGCCTATACTCCTTGAAGGGTCTCTCCCTGGAGTTGTGAACATGCGCAGTTTCGCCTTGTTGGCCTGGTTTTGTATGGGGTCGGCATTGGCCGCCCCGGTGCAGCTCAAGCTGCTGGAGTGGGGGTATCTTCCTACCGGCTATGAACAGCAGTTTGCCGAGTACGCCAGGAGTCGGGGGGTTGAGGCGACGGTGAGCCGTGTCGAGCCGTTGATCACCGACTTTGACAGCGTCTATCGTGCCTTGCGCACCCGCAGCGCCGATGTGGTGATGCCGACCAGCTATTTCTACAAGGCCCACCATCAGCCGCTGTTCAAGCTGCTGCTGCCCATCGACGTTGGGCGCCTCGAGCACTACAAAGAGGTGAAGCCCGCCCTCAAAAACACCGAGTATGACAAGCAAGGGGAGCGTAACTATTCGGTGCCCTTCTCCTATGCCATGTTCAGCCTCGCCTATGACAGCAAGCAGGAGCCCAACCCGCCGACCAGTTGGCAGGTGCTGGCCGACCCGGTTCGGAAGGGGCAGTTTGCGGTTTTCTGCGATCAGTTCGAGCCTCTGCTCTTCTCGGTACTGCTCTCCCTTGGCAAGTCACCCGCTCTCTTTGCCAGCGGCGAGATGCTGGCCGACAACCCCTTGCAGCTCGAGGTAGAAAGCCAGCTGACCCGTCGGCTCGAGGCAAGCCGGGGATTTTGGTTTAACCAGGCCAATCGCTGTGAGGATCTGCGCCACCAACGCCTCGCCACCACCTGGGGGCTGGAGCTGGTGGAGTGCAACCGGCAAAACGGCCAGCAGTGGCGCATCGCCATGGTGCGGGAGGGGGCTATCTATGCCCTCGATGCCCTCTCGATCGCCCGTCATGTGGAGAGTGATCCTGACCGCCTCAAGGCGGCTTATCTGCTGATCGACTTTCTGCTCAGCGCCCCCCTGCAGAGTCGCATGTTGGTGGGGACTCCCACAGTGTCGGGGAGCAACATGGGGGCAAGACCGCCTCTTACCCCTGAGGAGCAAGCCGTTTTGCCGGAGCGGGCCCTGCCCGAGTTTGACGAGCGGCTGTTGGTGCCGGCCCTGCCCGCACACATCAAGAATCGCTACAAGCGGATGGTACAGCAGGCCCTGGCCAGTAGCGGCAAGGAGAGCCCTTCACGCGTCTGTCCCTGGGATCTGGCCAACTGATCTATTGGCCACGCTGCGGCGCTCGGTGGGGGGGCTCTCTGGGGAGTGGATGGGGCGTGACCGTATAGGATGCGAGGGCTTTTGGCCCTCGACCTTTTTCGCCCGCTCACCCGGGAGCTCGGTCGAGCTCCTGGCCTACGACGGGGATCTCGATGCGGCTTTGCCGCATAGGGGTTTCGCCTGCCCTTCGGGCCGGGGCGAGTGACTTTGGAAAGACCCAAAGTCACCAAAGGTCTTCTCCCCCGCCGATTCGCTTTCCTTCGGCGAGTGCCCTCGCTTCAGTCATCAGGCCGACGGCACGCGCCGACGGGCCTTTTTCCTTCGCCATCCATGGCTTCGGCCAAAGCCCGCTTCGAACATCCTTGTTCTCGCGCCAACTCGGGATCGAGCCGTGCTCGCCCTGATCCGAATTGGCCCATGCCCCGCTGCGGCTGCGCCGTCCTCCCTGACGGCGCTACTGACCCGTTCAACTCACCTTGGCGACTTGCAGGGGGGCCAATACCGTGCCCGAAGGCGGCTAAGTGGGCTCGCTACGCGGCGCTCAAAATGGTGGGTGTCCCAATTTGGTGCCTGGGGCTTGGGATGAGGGAAGGGACAATCCCCAACCGGGGTGTGGCCGCCGCCGCTCGGTCGAGCTCCTGGCCTGCGACGGGGATCTCGATGCGGCTTTGCCGCATAGGGCGAGGGGGCAACCAGCGCGGCGCATTGCACCGGGTGAGTGAGGCGCGAGGGCGCTGCCCTCGACGTTTTTCGCCAGCCACCTGGAGGCGCTCAGTCGAGCTCCTGGCCTACGACGGGGATCTCGATGCGGCTTTGCCGCATAGGGGAGGGGGCAATCAGCGCGGCGCATTGCACCGGGTGAGTGAGGGGCGAGGGCTCTGCCCTCGAAGGTTTTCGCCAGCCCACCTGGAGGCGCTCAGTCGAGCTCCTGGCCTACGACTGGGATCTGGATGCGGCTTTGTCGCATAGGGGGAGGGGGCAATCAGCGCGGCGTATTGCATCGGGTGAGTGAGGGGCGAGGGCTCTGCCCTCGAAGTTTTTCGCCAGCCCTTTGGGCTTTGGCGAGTGACTTTTCTTTGCGTGGCCAAAGAAAAGTCACCAATCGAGCGGCCAACCCCGGCAAGTCGTCCGCTGCGCGGATGCCCTCGGCTCGTCGATCGGGTCGGCCGTACCGCCGCACACGGCACTTTGGTCTACGCCATCCATGGCTTCGGCCAAAGCCCGCTTCGAACATCCTTGTTCTCGCGCCAAATCGGGGTCGAGCAGTGCTC
>NZ_JBFODE010000025.1:0-2424 GCF_040908155.1 Aeromonas sp. R6-2
TTTGGCGGGCTGGCGGCCCTGCTCAACATCGCCAACCTGACAGTGGCGCTGCAAGGGTATGACGAGAGCAGTCGCAAGAATCAGGGCAACCCCGCCGCCCAGCTGGAGCTGAGCCGCAATCTGGCCTACACCGCCGCCTGGACAGGCAGCGCCATAGTGGCCATCAAGCAGGGGCAGGTGGTGGTGCCATCAGAACTGCTTGGCCTTCGCTTATCGGAGGCCATGAAAGAAAACCCGGCCCTGGTGCGCCGCTTTGCCCTCACCACCGGCTGGATGACCGGGCTGGGGCTGCTGGCGGCGGGGCTGGAGGCGTGGGAAACACGCGCCAAGCTGATGGATGATACCAATGCCGATATGGAGCAATTCGGTTACTGGTTAAAGCTGGGGGGCTTGGGGGCGCAGGGGATTCCAGCCGTTGTGTCGTTTGGCCGTTTGCTATTTGGTGCAACGCTAGGGGCTACATGGGCTACCTGGATGGTCGCATCTATTGGTATCGGCACCCTGCTCTATCTGGCTGCCACCGTGATACTGGCCCGCTATAGCCGCCTGCCTGTCGAGCGCTGGCTGTTGCAATCCACCTGGGGTACCGAACCGGCAGGCTGGAACCCGGTATACGAGCTGACGCAATATGAACGGCTTAGCAGTCAACCCACTGTCAGCCTCAAGGGCCGACAGCTTGAGATCGGGTTACCCGGTTATATCAACAATGTTGCCATCGAGTTGGCGGTGCGTCGCTTTATGGTCCCTAGTGCCCTGCACCGGGAAGCTGCCATGGCTGGCGGGTTGGGGGAGCCCGAAGCGCTTTCTGTGCCTGTCGTCAGCGCAACCCGTGAAAAGTTGCTGCTGGATATGAGCAAGGTACGGCTGACCGATGTCGATGAACTGGTGGTGTGCATTGTCTACCCGAGTGCTGAAAGCCTGAGCGGTGAAGCCCAGCGCTTTGTAGCCAGGGGATCCTTTACCAAAGGCGTGATATTAACTGCAGAATTTGATATCAAGCTGCCAGTGAAAGGCATGAGCATAAGGTTGCAATAACATGAGTGAAACGACAGAACACCCGCAGAGCGCAGAGGCTGATGGCGTCAACCACTACTACAGCGAGCAATATCTTGAATTGCAAAAGGAGCCTGTTTTATATGAGTGGCAGATAGATCATCGGCAGAGACTTGCATGGGAGCTTCCAATTGCCATAGGTGGTTTTTTGTGGCTCTTAGGACTGTTGAATTTAATTAATACTGATAGCCAAAAAGCTTGGCAGTTAACCTTGTTTTGTATTGTGTTCGGAATATTGGCTGTACTTCAGGGACGTTATCTTTTTACCCCTAATCAGCTCTATCACTACCGAATGACCGCCAAGGGGATCTACTACACCCAGCAGGACAAGATCCCGGAGGTGGCTTACACCATTATGCGTGGGATTGGTGGCCTGTTGATTGTGGTCAGCATCATTGCCGTCGGCTTGGTGGGCCCGCTGGCATTGGCCGGAGCGGGTGCTGGTGCATTTCTGGCCTTTAAAATCACCAATATGAAACCAAAAATAAACCATTTTGGACGTTATTTTTATTCTGGTGATGGCACGTTTTCTACATTTAGGTCTGGGTATTCAATAAAAATTGAAAGCATCCCTTTTAAAGTTCAAAATTTCTGTGTTGTACATTGTATGCCTGAAAATTTTGAGACCATTTATGCGTTTATGAAAAAGCAACTTCCTCAATTTGAGGAAATGGAAGTATTAAATCGCAAAGAGTTTGGTTATTGATTAATGGAGGTAGAGAGGCTGCAATAAAGAGCCTTTCTATTTTCTGCGTTTGAAAATTGGTCGGATGATTCTGGCGGATGATTCTGGGACACCCACCATTTTGACAGGGGCGTAGTGCTCTGCTGGACTTGAAGCCTCATTGCCGAGGAACTAGCCATGACCATCGCCCGTTCACGTCAAATCAGCCTGCAGGATACGCCCTACTGATTCTGGGACACCCACCATTTTGACAGGGGCGTAGCGCTCTGCTGGACTTGAGGTATCACTGCCGAGGAGCTTGCTATGACTATCGCCCGCTCACGTCAAATCAGTTTGCAGGATACGCCCTACTACCACGTGGTGAGCCGCTGCGTGCGGCGGGCCTTTTTGTGTGGGGAAGATGCCCACTCGGGGCAGAGCGGGAACGGCTGATTCTGGGACACCCACCATTTTGACAGGGGCGTAGCGCTCTGCTGGACTTGAAGCCTCACTGCCGAGGAACTCGCCATGACTATCGCCCGCTCACGTCAAATCAGCCTGCAGGATACGCCCTACTACCATGTGGTCAGTCGCTGCGTGCGGCGGGCCTTCCTGTGTGGGGAAGATGCCCACTCGGGGCAGAGCTACGAGCATCGCCGTCAGTGGGTAGTCGACCGGTTGGGCCAGCTGTCGCGACTCTTTGCCAT
>NZ_JBFODE010000026.1:0-54694 GCF_040908155.1 Aeromonas sp. R6-2
TGTTTCCATGCCGAACACAGAAGTGAAACGCCGTAGCGCCGATGGTAGTGTGGCAGATGCCATGCGAGAGTAGGACACTGCCAGGCACCCAATTTAGCAATATGCTAACCGAATGCGGAGCGGTAGTTCAGTCGGTTAGAATACCGGCCTGTCACGCCGGGGGTCGCGGGTTCGAGTCCCGTCCGCTCCGCCACTAAATTTGAAGGCCTTCCCAAACGGGAAGGCCTTTTTGCTTTCTGGCGAATGCGGACAGGAATAAGGAAACAAGGGACAACAGACAGGGCTGCGACTTGCCACTGGCAACTCGGTCCCTGTCTGTTGTCCTTTGTGCTTGAGCCGGACTGCTGAAGGAGGTCGGGCTGCGCCCTCCACTTCAGCCGCTGGCGCGGCTGCCGCTCCGCCACCCATTTCGAAGGCCTTCCCAAACGGGAAGGCCTTTTTGCGTTGGTGCATTGTTCGATACGGTGTCACTGGGTGGTTGCAGTGGTATCGCTGGCATCTGAGCGGGATCAACGAATTCGTGTTTCTTGATGGTAAAGTTCGACTCACGCTTGTTTCGTAAACTGAAGCAGGTAGAGTAATGGCATCGTCTGTGGAGGTGCTCTCCACACAACAGGTTGTGATACTTAACAGCGGTACTGATATGGAACAAGTAAACAAGTCTGCCTTCAGCGATGTCCTGGAATACGTGCGTATGTCTCGTCGCCAAAACAAGCTCAAGCGTGAGATTCAGGACAATGAGAAGAAGATCCGCGATAACCAGAAGCGTGTTCTCCTGCTGGATAACCTGAGTGACTACATCAAGCCCGGTATGAGCATTGAAGAGGTGCAGGCCATCATTGCCAATATGCGTCTCGATTATGAAGAGCGTGTCGATGACCACATCATCAAGAACGCCGAGCTCTCCAAGGAGCGCCGTGAGCTGAGTGCCAAGCTCAAGGCTATGGGTGCCCACAAGTAAGGGACTTCCTGCCTACCGAGAAAGCCGGCCTTTGAGCCGGCTTTTTGCTGCCTTTCTGGTGTGACCATTGACTCCCTTTTTGCCTTTCTCCCCAAGCCCCTGTTACCATCATTTCTGAGGATGACTTTGCGATCGGTGAGTCCTCCGTAGGATAAAAAGACTATAAATTGTGCAACCATGCTGGGGTCTCATATGGGCGCACCAAGGCAGATGGATTCGAATATAGTGGCATCAGAGGATTCTCCGGTGGTTAAGCCGCCAAAACCTCGTCGTTCTTGGTTCAAATGGCTGTTTGGGATTGTTTTTCTGTTGATTGTCGGGGCCCTGGTTGCTCTGGTGCTATTCGAGATGAAGACCTCTACCCTGCAGTCCAGAGAGATCTCTCGTTACGCCACCGGGCTGACCTATCGTGTGGAGCCGGGACCTAGCCAACAGATTTCCTTCCCGACCCAGGGGCCTTTTGACAAGCGTTTGGGCTATGTCTCGCTGCCTGAGGTACAGGAGCGCTTGCTGCAGCGGGGTTTTGAGGTCGCACATCAGGTGCGCTTCTCCGATGCGCTCTATCGCTATGCTTCTCATGGCTTCTTCGTGCCCTATACCGAGAAGGTACAGGCAGGGCTCACATTGCAAGATTGCCGGGGAGACGATGTCTACCGCTTCCGCTATCCCGGCCATTACTATGCAAATTTCAATGCAATTCCCGGCCTCGTTGTGCAGTCCCTGCTTTTTATCGAAAACAGGGAGCTTCTGAGCACTGAAGAGCCGCTGGCCAACCCCGCCGTGGACTGGCCCCGTTTCGCCAAAGCGGCTGTCTCCCAGGTAGGCAAGGCGCTGGATATGCAGGATCAGTCGGCCGGTGGCAGCACCCTGGCAACCCAGGTAGAGAAGTATCGCCACTCCCCGGACGGTTTGACCCTCTCACCCAAAGAGAAGCTGCGTCAGATGGTCTCGGCCAGTGTGCGCGCCTATCGGTTGGGGCCTGAGACCCTGGAGGCCCGCAAGTTGGTTGCCTGGGCCTATCTCAACTCGGTTCCCCTGTCGGCGGCACCTGGATACGGAGAGGTCCATGGCCTGGGAGATGGTCTGTGGGTCTGGTTTGGCGCTGATCCGGCAAGAGTCAACCTGCTACTCGATCCCATGCGCAACCAGGGCACCGACCTGGCTGCACAGGGATTGGCCCTGCGTCAGGTGGTCTCCCTGATGATCGCTCACCGGCGACCCTCCTACTATCTGGCCCAGGGGCGGGAGGACCTGGCTGCGCTGACAGATAGCTATCTGCGCCTCTTCGTCCAGGAGGGCATGATTGACCCCCCCTTGATGGAGGCGGCTCTCAAGGCTCCCCTCGCGTTTCGAAACTTTGCCAAGGATCCCGCCTCGCTCAAGGTCGAGAGTAACAAGGGGTTGCAGGTGGCTCGCTCCCGCCTGAGCCGGCAGTTGGGGGTTCAGCTCTACGATCTTGACCGAATGGATCTCAACGCCGATACCAGCCTCAACTTTCAGCTTCAGGATCAGGTGACCGCCTATCTGCACAAGCTGGCCGATCCCACCTTTGCCGCCGAGGTCGGACTCTTCGGAGAGCGCCTGCTCTCGCCCGAGAAGACGGGAGATGTGAGCTATAGCTTCACCCTGTTTGAGAGGACGCCCGGGGGCTTTCAGGTGAGGGTGCAGACAGACAACACAGACCAGCCTTTTGACATCAATGAGATGAGTAAACTGGAGCTGGGCTCCACCGCCAAGTTGCGGGTATTGACCACCTATCTGGAGATAGTCGCCGAGCTTCATGAGCGATATGGAGACATGCCGGTAGACTCCCTGCGAAAGATAGAGGCACAGGATAACCTCAGCCGCTGGGCCATCGGTTGGCTCATCACTAACAAGGAGCGCAATCTTCCGGTCATGCTGGAGGCCGCCCTCGATCGCACCTATTCCGCCAGTCCCTATGAGGGGTTCTTCACCGGTGGCGGCATGCATACCTTCAACAACTTCCGCAGGGAGGATAATGCCCGCATGCCCAGCATGCGCGACGCCTTGCGGGAGTCGATCAACCTGCCGTTTGTGAGGCTGCTTAGAGATATCGAACGCTATACCCTCTACAAGGAGGGAAACCGGGCGCTGCTGCTCAAGGACGACAGGGACCCGCGCCGTACCGAGTATCTGGTGCGTTTCGCCGATAAAGAGGGGCAGACTTATCTGCTGCGTTTCTGGCGCAAGTATCAGGGCAAGAGTGCCGAGGAGCGGCTCGATACCTTCCTCGACGGTCTCAAACCCGGCGCCTCTCGGCTCGCGGCCGTGCACCGTTATCTCTTCCCCAATGCGTCGCTGGATGAGTTCCGGACCTTCCTCGACGCACGCCTGCCCAAGGCGATGCGCAGCGCGGTGACGGAGAGACGGATCGCACAGCTCTATGAGGCTTATGGTCCCGGCAAGTATTCCTTACCGGATCAAGGCTATATCGCCCGGGTCCACCCTCTGGAGCTTTGGCTGCTCAGCTATCTGCGCGATTTCGACAAGGCCACCTTCTCCGATGCGGTTCAGGCGAGCCGGGATGAGCGCCAGGAGGTCTATGGCTGGTTGTTCAAGACCCGCCATCGCAGTGCCCGTGACAGTCGTATTCGTACCATGCTGGAGGTGGAGGCCTTCCTGGATATCCATCAGCGTTGGCAGCGCCTGGGTTACCCCTTCGATCATCTGGTTCCGTCGCTCGCCACCGCGCTCGGGAGTTCCGGTGACCGACCCGCAGCCCTGGCCGAGTTGATGGGGATCATCATGAACGATGGGGTACGCCTGCCGACCTTGCGCATCGATCGTCTCGAGTTCGCCAAAGGTACACCGTTTGAAACCGAGTTTATGCCCAAGCAGGCGGCAGGGGTTCGAGTCTTGCCGAGCGAAGTCGCTACCGCCCTGCGCGGGGCCCTCTCCCAGGTCGTTGAGGCGGGAACGGCGCGGCGCATTGCCGGCGCCTTCAAGCTGGCCGACGGGACTCCTCTCGTCATGGGGGGGAAGACAGGGACTGGCGACAACCGAATCGAGACGGTTGGCCGCGGTGGTGGGGTGATCAGCTCCCTGGCTCGTAACCGGACTGCAACCTTCGTCTTCTATTTGGGCCCCGACCACTTTGGTACCCTCACCGCCTTCGTACCGGGCAGCCAGTCGGACAAGTTCCGCTTCACTTCGGCTCTGCCGGTTCAGGTGCTCAAGGGGATGGCGCCGATCCTGACCCCATATCTGGAGCCCGGAGCCCACACCCAGTGCAAGGCACCACAACCCCAGTCATGACCCCGGGGGCCGTGAGGCCCCCGCTCTTTTGAGGTGATCCCGTGTATTACGCCTTTTGCCAGACGAGTCTCGGCCCCTTGTTGGTCGCCATCGATCGGGATGGTCTGCGTCACGTAGAGTTTTGTGACGGCGAACGGCCCCAGCCCGTACTGCCGGAGTGGCGCCACGATGAGGCGGCACTGCGCCCCTATCTGACCCAGTTCGACGACTACTTCGCGGGCCGGCTGACCCATTTCGATCTGCCTCTGGCGGCTCGCGGCACTGCGTTTCAGATGGCTGTGTGGGCCGCCCTGCGGGAGATTCCCTTTGGCCACACGGTAAGCTATCGCGATATTGCCAACGCCATCGGTAATCCCGGAGCGGTGCGAGCCGTAGGGGCGGCCAACGGACGCAACCCTCTTGGCATAGTGGTGCCCTGTCATCGGGTGATCGGAAGTGGCGGGAGTCTTACCGGTTACGCAGGAGGATTGCCAATCAAGGCCTGGTTGCTGGCCCACGAGCAAAGTGTTGCAAAGATGAACGGTGGATGAAGTGACGACTCATATCTGCTTCAGAGAGGCAGGGGTAAGGTGTCTCTACACTCCGAGCCCATGGTGGTGATGAGTGGCACCCATGTGACGCTTCCAATCTGTGATTTTCCCCTGCGCCTCTTTGAGGCGCTTTTTTTGCCTCAAAAAAAGCCCGCCGGATGGCGGGCTGAAAATGACAAGGTGCAGTTGTCATGAGAGGGTCAAGAAGAGGCCGGCCAGGCAGGCACTCATCAGGTTGGCCAGCACGCCGGCCAGGATGGCGCGCATGCCGAAGCGGGCAATGAAGGCTTTGCGTTCCGGCACCATGGAGCCGAGGCCGCCGATGAGGATCGCCATGGAGGAGATGTTGGCAAACCCGCACAGGGCGAAGGTGACGATGGCCTTGCTGCCTTCGCTCAGGGTCTGATCCTGTACCAGGGCGATGAAGGCGACGAACTCGTTGACCACTATCTTGGTGCCGATGAGGGCGCCGGCCGCCTGGGCCTCTTGCCAGGGGATGCCGATCAGCCAGGAGACGGGGGCGAACAACCAGCCCAGAATGATCTGGAAGCTCAGATCCAACCCCACCAGGCCACCGGCCCAGCCGAGCAGGCCGTTAAACAGAGCGATCACACCGACGAAGGCGAGCAGGGTGGCCCCAACGGCCACGGCGATGTTAAGACCGGACATGGCGCCATCAGCCGCAGCCTCGATGACGTTGGTGGCGCGCGGTATCTCCACATCGTCGTGGTACTCGGCTTCATTCGCGGCGGGCGGGACCAGGATCTTGGCCATGGCCAACCCGGCCGGGGCCGACATGAAGGCGGCGGCGATCAGAAACTTAAGCTCTACCCCTATACTGGCGTAGCCAACCAGGGTGCCACCTGCGACCGAAGCGAGACCGCAGCTCATCACGGCGAAGAACTGGGAGTCGGACATCCGCGACAGGTAAGGCTTGACCACCAGAGGAGCCTCGACCATGCCGACGAAAATGTTGGCGGTGGCCGAGAGACTCTCGGCTCGGCCGGTACCGAGCAACTTCTGCAGGGCGCCACCGAGCAGGGCGATGACTCGCGGCATCAGACCGATGTGGTAGAGGATGGCGATCAGGGCCGAGAAGAAGATGATGATCGGCAGCACGTTGAAGGCGAAGATGAAGCCGAGCTTGAACTTGGCCAGATCCCCAAACAGGAAGGCGATTCCCTCCTGACCGTAGTCGATAACGGCGCTGACGCTCTGGCTCACGCCATTGAGTGCGCTCTGACCGGCCGGTAGCCACAGCACCAGGGCGGCGAACAGCAGTTGCAGCAGCAGGGCGAGGGAGACGGTGCGCAGGGGAATGGCGCGACGGTCGGTGGAACAGAGGGTGGCAAGGGCCAGAATGGCCAGCATGCCGAGCAGGGCAATCATGGTGACTCCGGGTGGCAGAAACGGGATGGGCGCGGATTCTGCGCCTGCCGCCGTCACCGTGCAACCCGGGCTTGTTGCTTCCCTGTTATCGTATGGCGAAAATCGTTTTCCACCTCTCTAAGTTGCTGATTCTATTTATACTCGTTTCGTTTGTTTCTCCATGAGAACAATTATTCCCTGTTCACGGACAATCGACCCAGCCAGGGTTTCAGCCGCTCTTCCCAGTGGGGGGGCTGGCCAAAGATCTCTTTGAGAAAGGCGATGAAGTGGCGCACCTTGGGAGGCAGGTGTTCACGCCGGGCATAAACGGCGTGTACCGCCATCTTCTGGCTGGGTTCCCATTCGGGAAAGAGCGAAATGAGGCGTCCCTGGCGCAGCTCGTCCTCCAGCAAATAGTTGGCCACATAGGCGATGCCGAGGCCGGCCAGGGCGGCATCACGGACCGCCTCGGCCAGATCCACCCGATAGTTGCCACTCACCTGCACCGCCAGTCGCTCCCGGCCACGGCGAAACTGCCACTGATCGTAGCGGCGTTCACGACTCTGGTAGGTGATGCAGTTATGGTGCTGGAGATCCTGGGGGGTGAGGGGAGTGCCGTGTTGCAGCAAGTAGTCCGGCGACGCCACAGCCACGAAACCGAGATCGGCCAGCCGTTGGCCGACCAATCCCTCCGGTTTGTCCTCAACCGTGGTAACCCAGAGATCCAGCCCCTCATCCACCAGGTTGCTGCGCCGATCGAACAGGGAGACTTCGAGCTCGAGTTCCGGGTAGCGGCGCTGAAACTCCTGCAGGTGTGGTACGACGTGGAGCCGTCCAAACGACTGGCCGAGTCCCAGATGCAGCACGCCGCTCACCCTTCCCTGACGTTCGGCCACCATGGAATCGGCCTCCTGAGCCTGGATCACCAGGGCGCGGCAGTGACGTGCGTAGGCCTCGCCAAGCTCGGTCAGGGCGATCCGGCGGGTGGTGCGTTGTACCAACTGGGCTCCCAGACTCGCCTCAAGCTGGGCCAGCTGTTTGCTGATGTAGGACTTGGAGACGCCAAGGCGGCGTGCGGCGGCGGAGAAACCCTGCTCGCGGACCAGGGTGTCGAGGATCAGCATCTGGGGCAGCCGTTGCAGCATCACAGTTTCCCATTGTGGACAAAAGCCCATTATGGCAAACCGGGCCGTCTCTTGGCAGGGTTACTGGCTGAGGGCCTGCTCGATCTGGCGCAGCAGCGGGTTGCGATCCGGCGTCTGACCGGCCCCGTAACGGGCGATCAGCTTGCCGTCGCGCCCCAGCAGGTACTTGTTGAAGTTCCAGTCGGGGGCTCTGGAGTAGGCGGCCAGCGCCTTGAACAGGGCATTGGCCTCGGCGCCGCGCACATGGCTGAAGTTAAACATGGGGAAGGTGACCCCGTAGTCACGGCGGCAGACACCGGCCGCTTTCTCCTCGCTGCCATCCTCCTGGCGAAAATCGTTGGAGGGGAAGCCCAGTACCACCAGCCCTCTCTGGGCATACTGCCGGTGCAGGCGCTCGAGGCTGGCAAACTGCCTGGTATAGCCGCAGTAAGAGGCGGTGTTGACCACCAGTACCACCTTGCCCTCGGTCAGCTGGCAAAGATGATGGCGGGTGGTGGTGGCGAGTTCACGCAGCTCCAGATTCAGGTAATCGGGACAGGCCTGAGCCGTGGTCGCGGCCAGCAAGGCCGCACTCAGCAGGATTTTCATCACACGCTCCTTGTGGCAGTGGGGCGCCTAGCGCGCAAGCAAAGGGATGCCGGTTAGCCACTGGTGACCACCCAGTAGCAGGAGTGCCAGCAGGGCGATGGTCGCCACCAGGCTGGCGAGATCGGCGCGCCAGTCAGCCTGTGAAACCGTGCTTCGCCAGCCGTCGCGACGAATGATGAGCAACAGGTTGAGAAGGGCCCAGAGAGTGAGGGAGCCAAAGAGCAGCAGGGAGCGTCCTTCCTGGTTCACCAGCAGGTGGGCCAGCGCCCAGAGTAGAAAGCCGAGCAGTTGCGGGTGGCGCAGCCATTTGCGCACATGGTTGGGGCCGAGAGAGCAGCAGACGAGCCAGACCCCGAGCGGTAGCATGCCCATGGCCACGGGCAGCCCCCAGGCCGGGGGTGCATAGAGGGGGTCAGGCTGGATGGTGCGCCAACCGGCGAAGATCAGGCCGAAGGCAACCAGGACACCGAGGGAGAAGAGCCCCTTGTAGCGTTGCTCGCCGAGACGAGTCAGCAGATGGGCGCGATGCCCCGGGCTGAGGGCGGGATAGAGGTGGAGCAGGGCAAACAGCAGCAGCCCCAGGGTGAGCGGCAGCATGAGGACCTCCTTGGCAATGTGCTCACCCCATGATGCCCCAAGCCACAGTTCAAAGGCAGCGGCAGGCGTAAAAAAGCCGGCCTGTTGGCCGGCGTTGGCGTTAGCGACTGCCGAGGCGCCACAGGGCCGCCACATTGCGGGCCGTCAGCGTTATGTTGCAACGGGCGGTGGCGAGGGCCTCCGGCAGGGCCATGGCCCGGTTGACCACGGCAAACACGGCATCCAGCCCGTGCTCATGTACCACGCCACAGTTATCGGTGAGGCAACCTGAGATACCGATCACCGGTTTGCCAAACTGCTTGGCGCAGCGGGCGACGCCGATGGGGGTCTTGCCGTGAATGGTCTGGCTGTCGATGCGCCCCTCACCGGTGATCACCAGGTCCGCATCGGCCACGGCCTCGGCCAGCCCCAGCGCCTCGATGACGATACCGACACCGGGCTTGAGCTCGGCCCCGAGCAGGCCGAGCAGGGCGGCTCCCATGCCACCGGCGGCGCCGGCCCCTGCACTCTCCTTGACCTGCTTGCCAAGTGCCTGCTCGATACAGGCGGCATAGTGGGCCAGGTTGGCGTCGAGCCGGGCCACCATGGCGGGGGTCGCCCCCTTCTGGGAGCCAAAGACGGCGGAGGCACCCTGGGGGCCGCACAGGGGATTGTCCACGTCGCAGGCCACTTCGATGTGCAGCTTGCCCAGACGGGGATCCAGAGTGCTCAGATCGATCCTCTCCAGTTGGTCTAGAGCGCCGCCCCCGGGAGGCAGGGCCTGCCCCTCCTTGTCCAGCAGACGGGCGCCAAGGGCCTGCATCATGCCGGCACCGCCGTCGTTGGTGGCGCTGCCACCGATACCGAGGATCAGGTGCTCGACCCCCAGGTCGAGGGCGGTCAGGATCAGTTCGCCGGTACCGACGCTGGTGGTGAGCAGGGGGTTGCGCCGCTCGGGGGGCACCAGGTGCAGGCCCGAGGCGGCGGCCATCTCGATGACGGCGCGCTTGCCGTCGCCGAGCAGGCCGAGGAAGCCCTCGACCCGGTTGCCGAGGGGAGCGGTGACCTCGACCGGCACGATGCGCCCGCCGGTGGCATCCACCAGGGACTGCACAGTCCCCTCACCGCCGTCGGCCATGGGCAACTTGAGATAGGTGGCGTCCGGCAGCACCTGGCGAAAGCCTGCCTCGATGGCGTCGGCCACTTCCATGGCGCTCAGGCTCTCCTTGAAGGAGTCGGGGGCGATGACGATTTTCATGAAGTTTCTCCTCAGGCGAGACCGAACACGCCGAACATCAGGGTAGAGACGAATGCGATGGTGAGACCGACGGCGGTCTCGTAGGGGATCAGCTTGAGCCGCTCCCCGACCCCCATGTGGACGCTGCCACCGGTGGCGTGGAAGAAAGATCCGTGGGGCATGTGATCAAACACGGTGGCGCCGGCGTGGATCATGGCGGCCCCGGCCAGGGCGCTGACCCCCAGTTCCAGCAGGGTGTGGCTGAAGACGCTGGAGGCGACCACGGTGCCGGCGGTGGTGGAGGCGGTAGCCAGTGACATCAGGGCTCCCGAGACCGGCGCCAGCAGGTAGGAGGGGAGGCCCGAGGCGGTCAGGCCGGCGATCATCACATCCTTGAGGCCGGAGTTGGCGATGATGCCCGCCAGGGTGCCGGTACCGAGCAGCATGATGGCGACCGGCGCCATACGTGACAGACCGGAGACGGCGTACTGGTTCAGGTTGCCGAACTTGCCCATCATCAGGGCACCCACCAGGCCGCCGAGCGGCAGGGCGATAAGGGGATCGATGACGATGCCGGCCACCGGGCGCAGGGCCAGCAGCAGGATGGCGACCAGGGGTGCACTGATGGCGGCGGCAAAGCGCGGCAGGGCGCTTTCGTCCACCACGACCACCTCCTTGGCGTCCACCTTGCTGCCGCGGTTGTTGAGGCGCTTGGCCAGCCAGTAGGCCATGGCGAGGCCAAACAGGCCCGGAATGATGCCGGCGGCCATCACAGAGGTGAGGGGCAGGTGGAAGGTATCAGCCGCCGCGATGGCGTTGGGGTTGGGAGACATGACATTGCCCGCCTTGCCACCGCCGATCATGGCCAGCAGGATGGCCGGCTTGGAGAGGTCGGCACGGCGGGCGATGGCCAGGGCGATGGGGGCGACCGTGATGACCGCCACGTCGACGAAGACGCCGACCGCGGTCAGGATCAGGGTGGCCAGTGCCAGCGCGAGCAGGGCGCGGGTCTCACCGAGCTTGCGTACTATGGTCTCGGCGATGGTGGTGGCGGCACCCGACTCGATCAGCACGCCGGCCAGTACGCCGGCGGCCAGGATGCGCATCACTGCGGTGGTGATCCCCTGGGCGCCGCCGATCATCAGGGCGACGGTCTGGGTCAAGTCCGCACCGCCGATGAGACCGCCGGCGAGGGCGCCGACGATCATGCCATAGGCGGGCGGCACCTTCTTGAGGATGAGGGCGATGGCAATGACGAGGGCGGCGAGGGCCCCCAGTGCTGTGATGGGTGTCATGTCGGGTACCGGTTGTTGGAATAGTGGCCGCATTATGGCGGCTTCCATGCCGGTGTCTTTGTTCAACCCGCTAAATGTGATGCACCAGAAATGGTCGATTTTGTATTTTCAAACAAATTATCGTGCCAGGGTCAGGGCCAGGTAGAGCAGCAGCTTTTCTTCCAACACATTGATATTCAAGCCTGTTATCTGCTCTATCCGGGTGAGTCGGTAGCGCAGTGTGTTGGGGTGGATGAAGAGGGCGGCGGCGGCCCGATGCAGATCACAATTCTCGCCGAAATAGTGTTCGAGACTCTTGCGCAGGGTTCCCTTGGAATCTTCATCGGCGAGCCGCTGGAGCGGGATGGTGAGACGGCTCCCTTGCCAGGAGTCAGCCAGGGTGCCAAGCAGTACCGGCAGCTTGTAGTCCTCGAAGAAGTAGACCTGGCGTCGTGGTGCCTGACGGCTGCCACGCAGCAGGGTCTCGCGGGCGGTACGCCAGGAGAGGGCGAGCCCCTCAACCCCGGGAAAGTGATCACCTATCCCGATGCGTACCCGAAAACCGGCGATGCGTCCCAACAGCTCCTTGACCCGTTCCCGCTCCCCTTCGGTCTGCCATCCCTGCTCGCCGAGCCGGATGGGTTTGAGCACCGCAATCTCGTCGAGGCCGTGGATGGCAACCAGGTTGTCACGCTCCGGGTTCTCCAGCAGATGGACCAGCTCGCGCAAGCGGGTCGGATCCGCCTGCTCGAGGCGGATCACTGCTGCGACCCTGGGTTGGCTTAGATCGATGCCGAGCAGGCGTGCCGACTGCGCCAATTGGGCCGGCTTGCCGTCACCGCGAACCAGCTGCAGCACCAGCTCCTCCTTGTGGCGGCGATCCCACAGCAGTTGCTCGGAGAGGGCGGCCTGTTCGAGGATCAACTCGGCCGTCATCTGAACCAGGGCGGCGAAGGCGCGCACCTGCTCCGGCGCCCCCGAGATGCCGATGACGCCGATCAACTCCTCCTGGAAGGCGATGGGGAGGTTGATACCGGGACGTACCCCTTTGAGGCTCAGGGCCGTGGCGTCGTCGATCTCCACCACACGGTTTTCGGTAAGCGCCAGGATGGCCCCCTCATGGCGTTGATGGAGGCGGCTCGGGTCGCCCGAGGCGATGATGTGGCCGTGCCTGTCCATCACGTTGACCGAGTAGGGGAGGATCCTCATGGCCCGCGCGACTATCTGGCGCGCTATGTTATCGTCCAGTTCCATGCTGCTTCCGGCGTGATTGGGTCGGTCGGGCTGTTGCTGGCGAGCCCGGGCCGTTAGAATAGGGCCCACTTTACCCCAGTTGGACCCCACGATGGATTATGAATTTCGGCGTGATGGCTTCGGCGGCTATCGTGCCCGCTTCTCCATGGGCCACGAGGCCATCGGCCAGTGGCTGATCGACGAGGTGGGCAAGGACGAGGCCGTGCTCGACGAGTTGTTCGCCGTCATCGACCGCCTCTCGGCCCGCCAGCAGGAGGAGTTCCGCCGTCCCGGGCGTGACTACTCCCTGACCCTGACCCAGGAGGAGGCCGAGGTCAAAGCCAACGTGCTCAACATCAGCCTGGACGAGGATCTCGACGATCTCGCCTACTATGACGATGAACAGCTGGCCCTGTGCGGCCTCGAGGATTTCGCCGCCGTGCTGACCTCCTGGCGCGCCTTTATTCGCAACGAGGACTGGTAAGTCCCGCTCACACAACAGGTTTGAACCACTATGTCTGATTTCGACACCAACAAGGCCGAGAAGGCCAAGAAGAAGGGCTCCCCGCTCACCATGCAGCTGAACCTGGGTCCGAAGGATGCCAGCCGCCTGCACGCCCTGCACCTGGACGCCACCATCACCTTTGACGACATGAGCATTCCCAAGGGGGTGCTGATCAAGGCGGCCCTGATCGCCCTCGAAGAGATGGAGCCGGGCAAGCGTGCCGACATCGTCGCCCGCGTGATCGCCGAATCGGGCCGTTAAGCCCGTCCGGTGCAGAGTGAGCCCCGCCTTGGCGGGGCTTTTTGTTGCCGGTCAGGCCAGCTGGCAGGCTTCCACCTGGCGGCGCAGAGTGTGGTAGCGCTCGCCCAGTGCGGCCCGCCCGAGCCCCGCATCGGCGGGCATCAGATGCCCCTGCAGCAGGTTGAAGTCTCGCTCCAGATGCTGCACCAGCCAGTCGACACGCTGCAGGGTGAGGGGCGTCGCGCTCTGGCCGCTGAGATCGTCCAGCACGTCGAGCAGGTGGCTGCGATACATGTCCCGCAGCCAGTGGGCCCAGAGGGCCTCTGGGCCGCTCAGGGCTTCCCGCCAGCGGGCGATGAGCCCCTCCAGTCGGGTCAGCACCGGGAGTGAGGCCCCCCGTCGGCGCAGGCTGGCCAGCTCCCATCGTGCCCACTCGAGGCAGAGTTCACGCCACAGGTGGAACTGGGGCAGGGGATCGTCCAGCCCGAGCCAGATCCCAGACAGGGCGCGGGTCTCGAGCCGCTCAGGGACATGGAAATCGGGATCGCTCAGGCCGTTGGAGTTGAACTCGTGGAGGGGGTCGAAGGGCCACATGTAGCCAAAGTCGAACAGGCGGATCTGGTGGCCGTCGTCGAGCAAGTTGCCCGGGCTCGGGTCCCAGTCGAAGAATCCCCAGTGTGCCAACTCACCCTCGGCATTGAGCATCTGCTGCAACACGCGCTCATTGATGCGCGACAGGGGTTTGCCCGGCAACCAGGGAGAGAGCAACAGGCCGTGCTGCAGAGAGCCGAAACGGGTGCTGACGACCTGGGGCAGCAGGTCGGGGTGGAGCTCACGCAGGCTCTCAATCTCCTGGCGTCGCTGCAGCTCGGTCAGGAAGGCGGTCGTGCCGTCCGGATTGGCGACGCGGGAGACGGGACGCGCCCGTTTCAGGCACCACTGCTCACCGGACAGCTCAAGATGCAGTACCTCGGCGGTGAGTCCGCTGTCGCACCGCTGGATCACCGCGGGGTGATCGGCACCGATCCGTCCCAGCTCGGCCAGGGGCAGGGGGCAGCGCTGCTCGTTACCGATGCGGATCTCTTCCCCCGATGCCAGCAGTGCGGTCAGATGTTGCTGACGGGCGGTGATTTTGGGGTTCATAGGGATCTCCTTGTCGCCTCTGTTGACAGGTTAATCAATTCGCTTCGCTTCAACCAGACGAGGCAAGAGATGGTGACGTTTTCATCACATAACCGTGTCGCTCTCAGTAGAAGATGGCGAGCCAGATGGTGGTGCGATCCGGCGCCGTGGACTCCACCCGGTGGCGCTGATGGGCTGGCAGATTGAGGTAGTCGCCGGGGCCGAGGCGCAGCAGCCGGGCTTCGCCACTTTGGGGATCCTCGATGCTCAGCACCGCCTCTCCCTCCACCAGCAATACCCACTCGTGCTCGTTTTGATCGTACCACTCTCCCTGGGGGGTGCTCTGCCCCCGTGACAGGATACGCTCGATGCGCAGGCGATCGGTGCTGAGGATGTCTTCAAACAGCTCGCAGGGCAGGGAGTCGGGGAGCATCTTGAGCAGGTTGCCGATATGCATGATCTGACCTCCATGGCGGACTGGTTTCAGTATAGATAAGCGAGGAGTGGGAACCGTTGGCTCAGATCGACTCCAAATTGATGCAAGTTCGGCAAAAGACAGGAAAACGTTTGACGAATTCGCTGCATTTCCCCCTGTTTCCTGCTATTTTGCGCGCCCATCAGACAAACGATTTCCTTCACACTTTTGCGAGATCAAGGCAATGGCAGAGCAACACGCAGTCGCTTCGACGGAACGGGGCGGATTTTTGGACACATATTTCTCGATTCATGAGCGGGGCAGCTCGGTGCGCCAGGAGCTGGTCGCCGGTCTCACCACCTTCCTCGCCATGGTCTACAGCATCATAGTGGTGCCCAATATGCTGGGAGCCGCCGGCTTCGAGCAGGGGCCCGTATTTGTGGCCACCTGCCTCATCGCCGCCTTCGGTTCTCTGCTGATGGGGCTGTGGGCGCGCCTGCCGATGGCCATCGGCTGCGCCATCTCGTTGACCGCCTTCACCGCCTTCAGCCTGGTGCTGGGTCAGGGCATCTCGATTCCGGTGGCGCTCGGCGCCATCTTCTGGATGGGGGTGCTCTTCACCCTCATCAGCGCCACCGGTGTGCGCCAGTGGATCCTGGCCAACCTCCCCTTCGGCATCGCCCACGGTACCGGCATCGGCATCGGCCTGTTCCTGCTGCTGATCGCCACCAACAGCGTCAGCCTGGTGGTAAAGAACGAGGGGGCCGGCCTGCCGGTACAGCTCGGCGACTTCACCTCCTTCCCCGTCATCATGACCCTGCTGGGGCTGGCGGCCATCTTCGGCCTGGAGCGCCGCCGGGTACCGGGCGGGATCCTGATGGTGATCGTCGCCATCTCCCTGCTGGGGCTGGCCTTCGATCCCAAGGTGACCTGGCAGGGCTTCTTCGCCATGCCGAGCCTGACCGGTGAGCAGGGCTCCCTGGTGGGCAGCATGGACATCATGGGGGCCCTCAACGCCGCGGTGATCCCGAGCGTGCTGGCCCTGGTGATGACCGCCGTGTTTGATGCCACCGGCACCATCCGTGCCGTGGCGGGCCAGGCCGGCCTCATCAACGAGCGCGGCCACATCATCAGCGGTGGCAAGGCGCTGACCGCCGACTCGGTCAGCAGCATCGTTTCCGGCGTGGTGGGCGGGGCTCCGGCCGCCGTCTACATCGAGTCGGCCGCCGGCACCGCCGCCGGTGGCAAGACCGGTCTCACCGCCACCGTGGTCGGGGTGCTGTTCCTGCTGATGATCTTCCTCTCGCCCCTCAGCTACCTGGTACCGGCCTACGCCACCGCTCCGGCCCTGATGTACGTGGGCCTGCTGATGCTCGGCAACATCACCAAGCTGGACTTCAAGGACAGCGTCGACGCTCTCTGTGGCATGCTGTGCGCCGTCTTTATCGTACTGACCTGCAATATCGTCACCGGCATCATGATTGGCTTCGCCTCTCTGGTGGTCGGTCGTCTGGTGGCCGGTGAAGCCAAGCGGCTCAACCTGGGCACCATGCTTATCGCCGTGGCCCTGGTGGCCTTCTACGCCGGCGGTTGGGCCATCTGATCCCATGTCGAATGAACAGGGCGCCTTCGGGCGCCCTGTGTCGTTTGGGTGGCTTCACATTTTTTCTCTCTCTCCTGATGACTTGTTTCATTGTGGAACAGGCCTCCCTCTCATTGTGTTTCATTCTGAATCGGATCGGGATGAGCTTGGTTCCTTCCGATGGCCCCCTAGACTGGCCATATCACTTATGCCCGTCGGGCCAGGAGGGAGTCACGATGAAGAAGCTGATCAATGCCGTCGATGCCGTGGTACGCGAACAACTGATGGGGATGGCGGCCGCCCACCCCGAGCTGAAGGTGCGTATCGAGCCCCATTTCATCACCCGTGCCGACGCGCCTGTGGCGGGCAAGGTGGCCCTGGTGAGCGGGGGCGGCAGCGGCCACGAGCCGATGCACGGTGGCCTGGTCGGGCGAGGCATGCTCGACGGTGCCTGCCCGGGGGAGGTGTTCACCTCACCGACACCGGATCAGATGTATGAGTGTGCCCAGGCGGTCGATGGGGGCGCCGGGGTGCTGTTTCTGGTGAAGAACTACACCGGCGACGTGCTCAACTTCGAGACGGCGGTCGAGCTGCTGCACGGGGAGGGGGCCAAGGTTGGCTTTGCCCTGGTCGATGACGATGTGGCGGTGAAAGACAGCCTCTATACGGCGGGTCGGCGCGGGGTGGCGGCGACCGTGGTGATCGAGAAGCTGGTAGGGGCGGCGGCCGAGGCGGGTTATGACCTGGAGCGCTGCGAGGCCCTGGCCCGGCGTATCAACAACCAGAGTCGCAGTATCGGCGTTGCCCTGCACGCCTGTACCGTGCCGGCCGCGGGCAAGCCCTCCTTCACCCTGGCCGACGACGAGCTGGAGTTTGGGGTCGGCATCCACGGGGAGCCGGGCATCGAACGGCGCGGCTATCAGGATCTCGACACCCTGGTCGAGCAGATGTTCCTCACTCTGATCGAGAAGACCCCCTACAGCCGGACTCTGCGCCGCTGGGATCGGGAGCTCGGCAACTGGCTCGAGGAGGAGGTGACCATAGCTCCGCTGGGAGAGGGGGATCGGGTCATCGCCCTGGTCAACAGCCTCGGCGGCACCCCCCTCTCCGAGCTCTACGGGGTGTACGGCAAGCTGGCCCGTCTGTGTGACTCGGCGGGCATCCACCTGGTGCGCAACCTCATCGGCCCCTACTGCACCTCCCTCGATATGAGCGGCATCTCCATCACCCTGGTGAAGGTGGACGACGAGCTGATGGGGCTGTGGGATGCCCCGGTCCATACCCCGGCCCTGCGTCGTGGTTGCTAAGGAGGTCTCATGCTGACCAGAGAACAGATCGTGGCCTGGCTGCAGGCGTGCGCCGGCGTGTTTGAGCGGGAGCGTGACGTGTTGACCGGGCTCGATACCGATATCGGCGACGGGGATCACGGCATCAACATGCAGCGTGGCTTCGCCAAGGTGGCCGAGAAGCTGCCGAGTGTGGCCGACAAGGACATAGGCCAGATCCTCAAGACCACCGGCATGACCCTGCTCTCCTCGGTGGGCGGGGCGAGCGGGCCACTCTACGGCACCTTCTTCATTCGTGCCGCAGCCGTGGCCGATGCCCATCAGTGCCTGAGCCTGGCCGAGTTGCAGCAGATGCTGGGTGAGGGGGTCGAAGGGGTGGTGGCACGTGGTCGGGCCGAGCCCGGTGACAAGACCATGTGCGACGCCTGGTGGCCGGCGCTGGCTGCCCTCGGGCAGGCACAAGTGCGAGGCGCCGAGCTGCCCCAGGCCCTGGCCGAGGCGGTGGCCGCCGCCGAGCAGGGGGCCCGGGACACCATTCCCATGCAGGCGCGCAAGGGGCGCGCCAGCTATCTGGGTGAGCGCAGCATAGGGCATCAGGACCCGGGGGCGACCTCTACCTGTCTGCTGCTCGCCGCTCTGGCTCGCAGCGCAGGAGGTGGCGCATGATCGGCATCGTCGTGGTCTCCCACAGCGCCACCCTGGCGGCCGGCATTCAGGAGCTGGTGAGCCAGCTCGGCTCGGCGGCACGTCTCGAGTTGGCGGCCGGGGTGGACGATCCCGCTCACCCCATAGGAACCGATGCGGTCGCCGTGATGAGCGCCATCGAGGCGGCGGATGACGGGGAGGGGGTGCTGGTGTTGATGGATCTCGGCAGTGCCCTGCTCAGTGCCGAGACGGCGCTGGATCTGCTGCCCGAGGATCTCGCCGAGCGAGTCTGTCTCTGCCCGGCACCGCTGGTGGAGGGGACCCTGGCCGCCGTGGTGGCGGCCGGCGCCGGTATGGGACTGGAGGCGGTGGCCGCCGAGGCGCGAGGGGCCCTGGCACCCAAGCAGGCCATGTTGGCACACCAGGCACAGCCGCAGGTGGTTGAGTTGGCTGAGCCCGAGCCGATCGCCGACCCCTGGCAGAGCTGTGAAGTGGTGGTGGAGAATCCCCATGGGCTGCATGTGCGGCCGGCGGCGCGCCTGGTGGCGGCGCTCAAGCCTTTCAATGCCGAGCTACGCCTGTGCAAGGGGGATCAGGAGGCCAACCCGCGCAGCCTGAGCCGGCTGGCCCTGCTCGATGTAAAGCGGGGGGATACCCTCACCCTCTACGCCCGTGGTGGCGACGGGGCCCTGGCCCTGATGGCGTTTCGTCAGCTGGCGGCCGAGCGCTTCGGTGATGCCGAGTGATCCCGGTAGTGTGACATGTCTATGTCGAGGGCCTTGAGCCGGCGCCATAGGGTGGTGCGGCTGATGCCGAGCCGCTCGGCCATCTGCTGCACTCGTCCCTGACAAAGGGCCGCCGCCTCAAGCAGGGCACGGCGCTCCTGCTCGGCCAGTGTCATCAGGGAGGGGGGCTCCACGGTCTCGACCCGGGTGTGTCGCAGGGTGGATGGCAGGTGCTCCGGCTCGATAGACTCCCCTTCGGCCCTGAGCCTGGCGTGTTCGATGGCCGCGTGCAGCTCGGTCAGGTTACCGGGCCAGGGGTGGGCCAACAGCCGCTCCCGAGCCCTGGCCGAGAGGCGGCGGGGATCCCCCTGCTGTTCCAGCTGCTGGGCGATGAGGCGAGGCAGATCGGCGATGCGCTCGCGCAGGGGGGGCAGCCACAGCTCGAACCCCTGCAGGGCAAAGAGCAGCTGACGACCGAAGCCCCCTTGTTCCACCCACTCCTCGAGATCGGCAGTGCTGGTGGCGATGAGGCGACATTTCGGCAGCAGTACCCGGGGGGAGTCGAAGCGCTGCAGCCGCCCGCTCTTGAGCCAATGCAGCAGCGCCCCCTGCAGGGGCTGGGTCAGGTGCTCTATCTGTTCCAGTAGCAGGGTGCCGCCATGGGCCTCTTCTATCTTGCCGGGCCGCTCCAGCCCCTCCTCGTCACATCCCATCAGCAACTGCTCCAGGCGGGTCGCCGGGATGGCCTGGCAATCCACGGTGACCAGAGGGCCATCGGCCTGACTCCCCTCCTGATGCAGATAGGCGGCGAGCGCCCCTTTACCACTGCCGGGCTCACCGCGCAGCAGCACGGGGCCGTTGCCGTGGGCGGCCTGACGGGCCAGACGCAGGACTCGGGTCATGGATTGGGAATCGGCGACCAGGATGGGGGGCGGTTGGCGCCGAAGCCAGAGGGCTTCGAGGCGCTCGGCCGGATGAAGCAGTGCGATAAAGTGGGCCCCCAGCGGGGTTGGCACACGCTTGAGACTGAGCAGCACGGGGAGGAGCCGTCCCTCGCACTCCAGCGTCAGATCTACGTGGCTCAATGGCTCGTCCGATTCGATGGCCAGCTCCAGTCGCCTCGGCAGGCGCAGATAGAGCGCGAGAGGCTGCCCGAGCACCCGGGCCGGGTCCAATCCAAGGCGTTCGGCGGCGAGCCGGTTGAGGTAGCGGATCTTTGCCTGGTGATCCCAGGCCAGCACGCCGTCGTCCATCCCCTCCAGCAGGGCATAGAGCTCACTCAGGTGACGCTGGGACTCTTGCATCAGCCCCTCCATCTGTAGCTGGTTGGCCAGCTCTCTTCCCGCCGCGACGGCCAGCGCCAGATCCCCCGGCTGAGCCTCTTCGAGGGGGCAGTAGAGGGCCAGCATGGCCACCAGACGTCCCTGGGGATTGAAGACGGGCGCCGCCGAGCCGACCCAGCCGTGCAGGGCCTCCTTGAAGTGCTCCTTGCCACGCAGGGTCAGGGGGGTCCCCAGGTAGCCCGCCAGGTTGATGGCATTGCTGCCGAGGCGCCCCTCACTCAGGAAGGCCCCCTGCAGCAACCCGAGCTCACCGAGCGCCGCCAGGATCTCCCCATGGCCGACCCGTGCCAGCAGGCAGCCGCTCTCGTCGGTGAGCAGCAGGGCGCAGCGGCGCCCCTCCATGTACTCGTAGAGATCCTCGAGGGCCATCTCGCCGGTCACCACCAGATCCCGTTTGCGTTGCAGCATGCTCTGCAGGGTCTGGCCACGGGCCTGGTGAGGCGGTTGCCAGGGGGTGGGGGCGCTTTGCAGGCTGCAGCGCTGCCAGGAGGCGATCAGCCACTGTGGGTAGATGTTCACATCGGACTCCAGTGATGGGGTTATCCATTAGAGCAGCCTGAGCCTCCCCTGTCAGTGACGGGGCTCAGAATGCCTGGCGCAACCAGGTGAGCAGGGTACGGCAGTGGGGTATCTCGCGGCTCTCTCTGTGGATCAGCAGGTCCCAGCGGGGGCCCTTGACCCTGTGGGCTGAAAGGGGAAGCAGGCGCCCCTCCTCGAGAGCCGGTCGGGCCAGTAGTTCGCAGGCCAGGGCCACGCCCACACCTCCGATGGCGGCTTCCAGCAGCAGGCCGGGATCCGAGAAGTTGAATCCTTCCTCTCTCAGCCCGAGCCCGTCTCCCCCTTGCAGCAGCCAGCGTTGCCAATCCATCTCCCGCTCCCCGTGCAGGGTCAGTCGCTCCTCGGGTGACCGGTGGGCGATGGCCGGTGCCGCCACCGGCAGCAGCCAATCCTGATACAGGCTGTAGAGGTCGCAATCGGCCTGGGCCTTGAGGTTCGCATGGAGTGCCAGGTCAATGGTGTCGCCCTGCATGTCGGGGGGCTCGCTGCCGGTGACGAGCCAGAGATCGATCTCCGGGTGGCACTGGCGCAGCGCCGGGAGGCGGGGCACCAGCCAGTAGCGGGCCAACTCCTGGCTGGTGTGCAGGATCACCTGGTTGGGTTTCTGATACTGGTCGAGTCGCTTTAGGCCCGCGACCAGTTGTTGTAATACCTCACAGGTGGTGGCCTGCAGGTCGGCACCCGCATCGGTGAGGATCACGCCGCGGCCCTGGCGCAGGAAGAGGGGCTGGCCGAGCATCTCCTCCAGGCTTCGGATCTGCTGGCTGATGGCAGACTGGGTGAGATGCAGCTCCTCTGCCGCCCTGTGAAAACTGCCCAGTCTGGCGGCGGCCTCGAAGCCGCGCAGCACGTTGAGCGGGGGCCACTGTTTGAGTTTCATTGATTAGCCTTGCTTATCACTTTGTCGCTAAATTGATCGTTTGTTCCGCATGCATTGGACATCTAGCCTATCACTGTGTTGTGAACCTGTAATAAAAACTAATGATAGGAGTCAAGATGAACACTCGCCGTATCCTGCTCAAGATGATGGCCGCCCTGGGCGTGCTGGCCGTTACCCCCCTGGGGTGGGCCGATGCAGAGGAGTCTCTGGTCATGCCCGACGAGAGCGCGCCTCAGGAGCGAGTCTGGGTGGCGTTTGCCGCCAGTCGTGCCATTTGGGGGCGCTCGTTTCAGGAGGTGCAGGCCACCATAGGCCGACTGGTGCGCGCCATGACCCCTTTCACTTCGGTCACCGTGCTGTGTCGACCGGGTGAGGAGGTCCTGGCGCGGCGACTGTGTGGCGAGAGCAATACCCGTTTCATCCCGGTGGCTCTGGACGATATCTGGGTGCGTGACAGCGGGGGCGTCTTCGTGCGGGATGGGGACGGACTCGCCCTGGTGGACTTCAACTTCAACGGCTGGGGGGAGAAGCAGGAACACGCCAGCGACAGTCGGTTGGCGGCGGTGGTGGCCAGGGCCAGCGGGGCGCGTCATCTGCGGGCCAACATCACGGGCGAGGGAGGTGGCATAGAGGTGGATGGTGAGGGCACGGCGATCATGACCGAAAGCTGCTGGCTCAACGACAATCGTAACCCCGGAGTGGCCCGTGCCGAGCTGGAGGCCGAGCTCAAGGGGCTGCTCGGGTTACGGAAGATCATCTGGTTGCCGGGGATCAAGGGGCGGGACATCACAGATGCCCATGTGGACTTCTATGCCCGCTTCGTGCGTCCCGGCGTGGTGGTGGTCAATCTGGACAACGACCCTGACTCCCATGACTACGCCGTGACCCGCGAACACCTGGCCATCTTGCAGGGGGCGCGGGATGCCGATGGCAGGGCGCTGCAGTTGCATCTTCTGCCCCCACCGCGCCAGCCCAGGGATAACCGCTTCAGCCGCAGCCCCGACTTTGCCGCCGGCTATATCAACTATCTGCCGATCAACGGCGCCGTCGTGATCCCCCGGTTTGGTGATCCCGAGGCCGATGTCCACTGCCAGACCCTGCTCGGGGCGCTCTACCCCGGTCGCAAGATAGTGCCCGTGGACATAGACCCGGTGGCGGCAGGGGGCGGTGGGATCCACTGCATCACCCTGCATCAACCGTCCTGAGGGAAGTCGGGTCAGGTGGCCGCAGTGGGTTCCTGTACCCGTGCGGCGGCCTCTTTCTCCTCCCCTTCCCGGATCCAGGCATCGAGCAGGGTATAGGCCACGGCCAGCACAACCGGGCCGATGAAGAGGCCTATGATGCCGAAGGCAAACAGGCCACCGATAACCCCCACCAGGATCAGGATCAGGGGCAGGTCGGCCCCCTGCTTGATGAGGTAGGGGCGCAGGAAGTTATCCATGCTGCCGGCAAACAGGGACCACACCAGCAGGAAGGTGCCCCAGGTATTGTCGCCGCTCCAATAGAGGTAACCGATGGCACCGAGCAGCACCGGGAAGGGGCCTATCTGGGCGATGATCAACACGAACATCAACACCACCAGCACCATCACGTAGGGGATACCGGCGATCAGCAGACCGATACCGGCCACGGTGGATTGCACCAGGGCGGTGACCACTACCCCGAGGGCCACGGCGCGGATCGCCTGAGAGGCCAGCACGGTGGCGTTGTCTCCCCGCTCACCGGCCAACCGGTGGGCAAAGCGGCGAATGCCGTTGGCTGCCCGCTCCCCGGAGTGGTAGAGCATGCCGCAGACGGCGACGGTCAGCAGGAAGTGGACAAACAGCATGCCGAGATTGCCTGCCTGGGCCGCCAGCCACTTGGCCGTCTGACCCAGATAGGGGGTCAGCTTGGCAAACAGCACCTGACCGCCGCTGGCGAGGATCTGGCGCCACAACTCCAGCAGCTTGTCACCGACCAGGGGGATCTGTTGCAGCCAGAGGAGCTCGGGTGGGGTCGAGTGGTTGAAGGTTCCGGCCCACTCCAGCAGCAGGGGAACCTTCTCGGCCATGGTGGCCAGTGCCATGGAGAGCGGAATGACAAACAGCAACAGCAGGGCGCCGGTCATGACCAGCACGGCCAGGGCCCGTCGTCCCCATAGCAGGCGCTGTACCATTCGAAGCAGGGGCCAGGTGGCAATGGTGATCATGGTGCCCCAGATGAGGGCGGGCAGGAAAGGCCTGAGGACCCAGAGGCTGGAGATGATGAGAATGCCGATAAACAGCACTCCCAGGGTTACTTTGGCCAGGTCACGCTTCTTCTCGGGCATAGGTGTCGTTTCCAGGGGTTGCAGTGGGAGAGAGGAGCCAGATGCCTGCGCTCAGCCAGAGGCCGAGCAGTAGCAGGGAGCTCCATTGTAGTAACAAGATGGTGAAAGAGCTGCTCATCAGATGGGGGAGCTGCCACTGCAGCAGGCCACACAGCAGGCTGCCCAACAGGGCCAGCAGGGCCGTCGGCAGGGGAGGGCTGGCATGGCGCCGCAGGGGGAGCGATTGTCCCAGGCTCAGACCGGCTCCCAGGCTGGCCAGGGCGGCCAGTGAGCCGGACTGGGTCGGCCAGGCCAGCGCCAGAGCGAGCAGGCTCAGGGCCCACCATGCCTGGGGGCGGGCAGAGAGCCGGGCCAGTAATTCGGACTGGCTGAGCAGCAGAGCCCCCAGCAGCAAGCCTCCCAATACATCGGAGATGAAGTGCACTCCCAGCTCGATACGGGCCAGGCCAGTCAGCAGGGCCGCCAGTAGTGCCCAGATCAGGGGGTGGCGGCATCCCCGCCACTGGCGCAGCAGCAGGCCCCAGAAGAGCAGGGCGGTGGCCGTGTGGCCGCTGGGCATACCGAAGCCCCCACTGGCCTGCTCGGCCAGTTGGGGCACCAGATGGAAGGGGCGTGGCCAGCCGATGGCCAGCTTGCCGAGGGTGATGCAGAAGGCGAGGGTGCCCAGGGTGAAGAGCATGGCGCGCAGCCTGGGCCAACCCAACCAGGGCAGCAGCAGGGGAAGCAGCACCAGATAGAGGGCCTGTTCACCAAACAGGTTGGTTACCGCCAGCAGCGGGGCCAGAGGAGTGAGCCCGGTTTGCAGTCGTTCCAGCCAGGGCAGCTCGGTTCGATGCAGCAGATTGCCCTGCTGGCTAAAGTCGGTCAGCTCCTGTCGTGGGCTGTCGCTATTGGCAGGCAACTGTTCGGCGAGCCAGCGAGTCTGTTCTGGAAAGCGCAGTTCGACCTCGGGAGCACGGGGGTTGATGAGTCTGGCCTGGCGAATCTCGCCCCCCAGATTCGGGGCATGAAGCAGATTGACGCGCCCCTGGGGGGTCGCCTGCAGCGGGGTCGTGGTGCGACAGGCAAACAGTGCCGCCTGCTGCCAACGGCCGATGGGGGCGAGAATGTCACCCTTTAGCCCCGTCTCTTCGTAGAGTTCGCGCAGGGCCGCCTGCTCCGGCGTCTCTCCGGCATCGATATAGCCACCGGTCAGGCCGAAGCGGCCCGAGACACTGTCTTGTACCATCAGGACCCTGTCTTGATGCTGTACCACACAGACGGCCGCCGTCGGTGCCGCCGCGCTGGCTTGTCCCGCCAGCAGGGAGAACATGATGAAGAGGATGCGAACCACGATCTTTTCCCTCGCCTCGAATGGCTACAGGGTCACAGAAAGGGGAGGAGGGGGCAACTACTTCAGCAGGGGTGTGGCCGTCGGGTTGAGGGTAAAGTTGAGCATGTGGGCGTATTTGTCGGTCAGGGCGCGGTAGGCCTGGCTCTTCATTACCCGCTTCAGAGCCTGCTGGAAATGTTGTACCTCCTCGGGCGAGGTGGTCGGGTTGAAGGCGAAACAGCTCTCTTGCTGGCTCAAGGTCGCGACTATCTCGAACTCATCCCGGTTGAAGCCCATTCTGCCTATCTGGTGCAGGAGCAAGTCCTGGTTGGCCGAGACCAGGTCGGTACGAGACAGGGCCAGTTGGCGCACCACTTGCTCCATGCGATCCACCGACATTATGCCCTGTGGAGAGAGGCCCGCATTGAGCAGCAGTTGTTCGCCCACATCCGCCTTCATGGCGCCAATACGCAAGGCTCGAAGGTCTTCGAGGGAGTGAATGACATGCTTGTCCTGTTTACGGCCGATGAGTGAGATTTGGGAAACGCTGATGGGGCAGGCCCAGAGAAAATGGGGGGCACGGGCACGGGTGCGAGAGGTGGCAAAGAGTACCACTCCGGGCTGCTGGGTGAGCAGGTACCAGCCCTGGGACCAGGGCAAGAAGTGGATGGGGTGCTCCTTTTCCCCCATCTCCTGCCAGACCAGCTTTAGCAACTCGACGGAGAATCCGCTCGCCTCACCACGGGGGCCCTGGCCATTGAGGGGCTGGTTTTCTTCCGAGTAATAAGTGAGTGCCCAAAGAGGTAGAGTGCAACACCATAGCAGGATAAGGAGATGTCTCATCACGCCTCCATCACGGCGAAGATTATGGAATGTGTTTGAGTATAGGCTCCCGGGTTCATCCCATGACATGGCCCCCCTGCGGCGGCTATAGTTGGCAGGTTCTTATTATCAGTGGTCAAGACATGAAACAGTTTGCGTTTTTCCTCGGCATCACCCTGGGGGTGATCCTGATCCTGTTCGGCACAGTGGTGATCTTCCAGGCGCTGCCGGCGGCACTCGACGTACTGGAGATGCCGAGTCGTATCCCCTTCGTGCGAGAGGTCTACAACTGGTTGATGACCAGTGCCAACGGCCTGACCGCCAATCTGGAGCAGAACTTCCTTGAAGCCTTCCAGACCGTGCTCAAGCTGATCCTCTTGATGGCCTTCCTCTGGGTCTGCGTCAAGTTGGTTCACATGGGGGTCATCATCATCAGGGCCGGTGTGGACCTCATCCGTACCTCCATCGAGTTTGGTACCCGCCACTCTCAGCCGTCTGCCGAGCCGCCATCTCAGCTGCATCAGGAGCGCCCCCGAGAGCGGGAGCGCTACTACCCATAAACCCAAGAGGCCACCCAAGGGTGGCCTCTTCGTTTCGATTGCGCTTTAGTTCAGCAGCTTCTCCAGCTCGGCCTCGGCGGCGGCGCGGCTCTCTTCTCCCGCGGTCGCACTGGCTGCAGCCTGCTTGGCCGCTGCCGCAGTTGGCTTGTCGGTCATGGCCTTGCCTTGCTGCTCCAGCTCCCTGGCCTTGTCGGCAACCTGTTGCCCGACGCTCGCAGGCGCCTCTGCTTGCCCCTGTGCTCCGGGTTCCTTGGCCGGCGCTTTCCCCTTTTGGGCTAAGGCGGCAGGTGTGACGACCGCCGGGGCCTGGTCGATGGCCGAATGGGTGGGCAGGGGGACGACGCCCTGCTGGAGACTGCTGGCGGCTTTCTGCCCGGCCTGATTTGTGGCCTCGATGGCCACTTGCGTGCTGGCCTGAAGGGCTTGGTTCGTGGCCTGGGTGGCAACCTGAGTCCTGGTCTGGCTGGCTTGGTTTACCGCCTCGATGGCCGCTTGCGTGTCGGCCTGCCGAGCTTGATTTGTGGCCTGGGTAGTGGCTTGCGTCGTCGCCTGAGTCACACCCTGTTGAGCACTCTCCACCAGAGTCCGGGTACCGCTTTGCACCAGACCATTTACCGCCTGTTGCGGGTTGCTCAGGGTCTCCAGCGTCGAGCCGACGGCACCCAGCGCTCCGACGGCACCTTGGGCATTGCCGAGGGGGGCCTGCCAGGCCTGCATGGGGTTGGGCCAACTGGGCCGGGCTCCTGGCTCGGCGAACACCTTGGGACCCTGCTGGTCAACCAACATGACCGCCATCTGGTTGGTGTCCGAGTTCCACACCAGCCCCGCCTTGTCGCTCAGCCCGGGTACGGCGCGTGACAGGGCAAAGAAGAGAGGCCCCTCTTGCTGCAACTCGCTGGCAGTCTTGAGCAGGGTCATGGTGGTATCGTAGTGGGGTCCCAGTATGGCGGTCATGCGATCCTTGACCAGAGGCTGCTCGAAGAGGTTGACCTCGTTGGGGTCGAAACCGACCAGGGGCTTGAGCAGGGCCCACATCAACTGGCTACCCGGAGAGATCAGCAAGGGGGCGATACAGCCGCTCAGCATCAGGCTGAGCAGTGTCACCTTGATAAGGGAAACAACACGCATTGAAGCAAGTCCAAAACGAAAGGAGAGGGGCGTTCCGGCCCGCCGGCAGCCTTGGGATAAGCTGTACAGCAAATGGCCAGACGAGTCGGCGCGCAGGCTATCACAGTGGTTATGGAAAGCCAGAGGGGGCGATTAATATTTTCACGCCAGGGGTCGCTCTAACTGGGAACAGGCAAGAGGAGTCGAATGATGAAGTGGCATGTGTTGGGGCTGTTGAGTCTCTGGGGGGTGGGCGCAGGGGCGGCCCACGCCGAGGGGGATGCCCGCTTGTGGCTCCCCGTCAATCCGGGCGAGCGAGTCTGCTGGTATGAGGATCGCCGTTACAGTCTGGGGGCCGTGTTGGACCTGGAGAGTGGTCCACTGATCTGTGCTCCCCAAAATGAGCAGGAGAGTAATGGACCGCTCAGCTGGCATGCTCTTTCAGCCAAGCCGGAGCAACCCAAGGTGGAGAAGGGAGATAAACGTCTGCGGGTGGGAGCCTGAGGGGGGTTTTATTGATCCAGCTAAAGACAGGGGGAAGCGGTTTATCGCATAATGCCCGCCCCTGTCGTTACTCGCGGAATTGATCCATGTCCCGTCGCTTCTCCAACACTCATCGTCGTCGCAACAGCTGGTGGTACAAGCGTGTGCTGGCTCGTGAGCGCGCCGAGCGTGAGGCTCGCTCCGTACGGGATTGATCGAGCGAACTGACGCCGGTCAGTGCGCCTTCTTCAGGGTGCGGATCACCGCATCCCTGGTCTGTTTGGTCCGACTGATGTGCCTCGGGGCCACCAGCACCACATCATTACCGGCGACGGCCCCCATGATCTCCGGGTCGGCGTGGCGATCCAGCATACGGGCAACCACGGTAGCGGCTCCCGGAGTGGTGTGAATGAGCACCAGTTGCTGATTGCTCTCCACCGACTTGACCATGTCGTGAATCGAGCGAGCGCTGTCCCCGTTTTCCAGTTGTTCTTCCACCAGGGTGTAGATCTTCTTGCCGCTGGCGTTTTGCGCCTTGGCGACGCCGAGGCGACGCAGCAGCCGTGAGACGGTGGACTGGCTGATATCGGGGAAACCGAAGTGGGCCAGTTCGCGGCGGATCTCCTCCTGAGTGCCGTAGCAGTGGCGAGCGATGATCTGGCGGCAGGCATCCAGTTGCGCCGCATCGTGGTTAATCTCGCTATGCCCCGACAGGGTCTTGACCATAGAGCGCCTCCTCACGGCACAACCTCAGCACTAATCTTTGTGCTTTTACAGTTTATGCAGAGTAATTATCTGCTTATCCAATAAGCCTTCGAAAAACCCTCTGCGTAGGGCGGGAATTATAGCGAACAGGTCGAAAATCGATGTGACAGGGCTCAAAAAAGGGCCCGATAGGGCCCTGTTTAGTCATGATTGCTGCATAAACGCCTTAGAAGAGGGCGCTCACTATGTCCTGGGTGAAGGACTTCTCGCAGTATTTGCACTTCATCCGCACCGAGCCCTTCACCTCGCGAACCGCAAAGTGGCTGGCGACCGGCTCCTGGTGAGAGATGCAGTTGGAGTTGGGGCACTCGAACACCCCTTCGATGAACTCGGGCAGCTCGAGCTGGTGCTTCTTCACTACCTCAAACTCCTCGATGATGTTCACCGTTGCCTTGGGGGCGAACAGGGCCAGCTGGTTGGCCTGCTCTTCGGTCAGGCGGGTGTTCTCGATCTTGATGAGGTCTTTCTTGCCCAGCGCGCCCGACTTGAGATTGAAGCCGACGGTGATGCGTTCCTGGGTCTCCACCAGCTGGAACAGCTTGAGGATCTTGATGCCTTGCCCGGCCGGGATGTGGTCGATAACGGAGCCGTTACGGATGGCTTCTACTTGCAATTTCTCAGACATGCTCTTCCCCTCAGACAGTTTCGTTCAGTACCAGTGACAGCAGGGCCTGGCGTGCGTAGACGCCGTTCTCAGCCTGCTCGAAGTAGGCGGCGTGCGGTGTCTTGTCGACCGCGACCGTGATCTCGTCGACCCGCGGCAGGGGGTGGAGAATCTTCATGGTCGGCTTGGCGCCCTCCAGGGTCGGTACATCCAGAATGAACTTGGCGGCCATGTGCTTGTACTCGGTCTCGTCGAAGCGCTCCTTCTGTACCCGGGTCATATAGAGGACGTCGAGCTCGGGCATCACCTCTTCCATGGTCTCGTGCACGCTGAACGGGATCCCCTTCTCTTCCAGCTCCTCGCAGATGTACTCGGGCATGGCCAGGGCTTCGGGAGAGATGAAGAAGAAGCGGCAGTTGAACAGGCTCAGGGCCTGGGCCAGGGAGTGCACGGTGCGGCCGTACTTGAGGTCCCCGACGAAGGCGATGTTGAGGTTGTCCAGGCGCCCTTGCGTCTCGTGGATGGTGAAGAGATCGAGCAGGGTCTGGGTCGGATGCTGGTTGGCGCCGTCACCGCCATTGATGACCGGCACGGAAGAGAACTCGGAGGCAACCCGGGCTGCGCCCTCACGGGGGTGGCGCATCACGATGGCATCTGCATAGGAGCCGATGATCTTCAGGGAGTCGGCCAGCGTCTCCCCTTTCTTGGCGCTGGTGTTGCCACCATCGGCGAAGCCGATGATGTTACCACCGAGGCGCTGCACCGCAGTCTCGAAGGAGAGGCGGGTGCGGGTGGAGGGCTCGAAGAAGCAGCTGGCGATCAGCTTGTCTTGCAGCAGGCGGCGGTTCGGGTCGGCCTTCAACCGTTGTGCGGTTTCGACCACCAGTTCCATCTCGGACCGGGTCAGGTCGGAGATGGAGATGACGTGTTTCTTATAGAGTGGATTGGTCATCGTCTGCATTCCCTTTGACTGAGGTGGGGGGCAAAAAAAAAGCCCCTGAAACAGGGGCTTTTTTCAAAAAAAATTGGGGATCTGCGGGTCGGGAGCCAATAAAAACGGCGCCGTTGCGGTGCTGGGCACCGAAGGGGGCGACGCTGAATTGATGCATTATTGGCGATAACATAACCAGACCCTGAGCAAAATCGGAAGGATTATAGTGGCGAAAAAATCCTTGTCAAAACATTATTTCAATGGTCGATTTTGGGTTGGGCAAACGTTTTGCTGTCGACAACGGGCCGACAAATCCACACCGCATGGCGACTCTGCAGGGGATGATTCTCCTGTGCCAGGCAGCGCAGATAGGCGAGCCGGTGATGTCCCTCCAGCAGGGCATAGGGGCGGGGCATGGGCGTACCGTCCGGGTAGTGGTCTCCCTCGTCAGGGGCCAGCACTATGATGGGTTCGGGCCAGGTACCCTGAGTCAACATGTACTCTGCCAGCCAGGAGCGACGCACATAGCGATTGCTGCGCAGCATCTCGCTCCAGCGTTCGACCACCTCCATATGCCGGGTGTTGATGTCGCGGCAGATGATATCGAGGTCGAGCCAGGCGGGGAGAACCTCGATCCGGGAGAGATCGATAAAGCTCCAGTTGGATTCGAAGCCACGCCAGTGGCGGTAGATCCATTGGGCCAGCAGATTGGGGGGAATGCCGGGTAGCAGTGGACCGACCCGGATCAGATAGTCGGCCAGTGTCTCGGTTTGGGTCTCATCGCGAAAGTTGAGCGGTGCCAGCTGTTGCAGCAGCCTGTAATTAAGCATGTTTGCCTCCCTCCCGGCAGCTTTTCCTACCCTACTCCCAAAGCCGTGGCTTGCCCACCCCACAGGGATAAGCCGGCCATAAAATCAGCAGCTTATCTCTCTTAAATGGGGAAAATAGGACGGAACGGCGTAACTTTGTGCAAACGGTGCAAAGAGGGAGAAAAAAGCCTTTACCTTTGGTCTGCGCTTTGTATAATTCGCCTCGTTCTCTGCAGGGGCGTAGTTCCAATTGGTAGAACAGCGGTCTCCAAAACCGATGGTTGCGGGTTCGAGTCCTGCCGCCCCTGCCATTTCTTCAAGAAAAGCCGGCCTAGTGCCGGCTTTTCGCTTTCTGTCTCCCGCTCCAGCGTCTCTTCCAGCGCCTGTCGCTGCCGCTTCTGTCAATCGCGGTCGATGATCTCCTGTGCTACACCTTGCTGCGTTGCCCTCGCTCTGGCGTTTGTGCTGTCGGGCAGGCGAGGGCGTGATACCCAAGGAGAGCGACCCATGAACAAGGCAGTGGAGATGCATCGGAATCCGGCCCATGCCGGTGGCTGGATGCCCAAGGATCAGACTCATGTCGAGCGCTGGGTACAGCGCCTGCGCCACGCGGTGACCCATCACCCGCGCCCGCTGGTGGCGCCGGTGGCCGAGCTCAAGGCGCTGGTGGAGGGGGACCCGGCCCTGTACCGGCAGGCCGAGGCCATGTTCGAGGAGGCCTGGCAGCACCAGCACCTGACCCCGCTTGGTCAAGTCGAGGTGCGCAGCTTCGCCGAGTTCCTGCTGCTGCTCAACGGCATCATGACCACGGCCCCCGAGGCCTATCAGGATCTGCAGACCCAGGAGCCGTCCGGCCTCATCGGTTTTCCCATCAATGCCTTGCTCAACTGGCCCATGGCCACGGCCGCAGGTTACGGCTTCTTTGCCAACACGCTCGTCAATCAGCAGTTAAAGAAGGTGCTTGCCTACTGGGCCGAGTTCCTGCAAAGCCCCGCCTCCCGTTATGTGCTGACCGAGTCGGTAAGTCCCCTCGATCGGCAGACCCTGATCGTTCCCTGGCTGGGGGCGCTGGCCAAGTCGCAGATGGTGGCGGTGGCACGTGGTGCTCTGGGGGCAGGGGAGAACCCGACGCCGGCGCAGTTCGAGGAGATCTTTCACTGCACGCCGGAGGCCGAGTATGAAGGCTTCGCCAGCTGGGATGACTTCTTCACCCGTACTTTCCGATCCGGCGTTCGTCCAGTGTCGGCGCCGGATGACGACGCTGTCATCGTCAACGCCTGTGAGTCTGCTCCCCTGCAAGTCGTGAAGAGGGTACAGCGTCAGGAGGCGTTCTGGCTCAAGGGGCAGCACTACTCCCTCGACAACCTGCTCGACTTCGATCCTGGCGCCGCCGGGTTCGTCGGCGGTACCGTCTACCAGGCGTTCCTGAGTGCCCTCAGCTATCACCGTTGGCACAGCCCGGTGAGCGGCACCGTACGTTCGGTCAAGGTGGTCAACGGCAGTTACTACCTGGCCAACCGCTACCAGGGCTTCGCCAACCCGGCGGGGGCCGATCCGAGCGCCCCCAACCAGTCCCAGCCCTTCCTTACCGCGGTGGCTACCCGCGCCCTCATCTTCATCGAGGCGGACAACCCGCGCATCGGTCTGATGTGCGTGGTGCCGGTGGGAATGGCCGAGGTGTCGAGCTGCGAGGTGATGGTGCGCGAGGGCCAGCGGGTCGAGAAGGGGGATTTGCTCGGCATGTTCCACTTCGGCGGCTCAACACACTGCCTGCTGTTTCGCCCAGGGGTCGAGCTGGAGTTTGACTTCTACGGCCAGCAGCCCGGGCTGGAGGCGAGCAACCTGAGGGTCAATACCGCGTTGGCGCGGGTTCGCTGAGTCGAGGATGTGAGAGATGGGCCGCCGTTGGGCGGCCCTGGCTTTTATCAGGTGCACCGGGTGGCTCCGACCGTGGAGGTGTATCAGGTTCTCCAGCTTAGGATCTGTTCGCGCAGCACATGGAGGGCACTTTCCAGCAGCTCGAACTGACCCGCCTTACCCAGCACCCGAATTCCCTGTAGCTGCATCACCAGATAGGCGGCCAGGGCAGTGGCCCGCTCGCTGGGGAGGGTGCGGCCAAGCACCTTGGCGAAAGCGTGGTTGAGCGCCGTAAGCAGTTCGCTGGCGATCCGTGTCACCTCTTCATCCGCCACACCGCGCTCCAGCACTGCATTTTGCATGAAGCAGCCGTATTTCTGCGCCTTCTGCTTGGCGGCGAAGGCCTCCACCAGCTCGAGCAGATCGTCCAGGGTCCCCTGATCCGATTCGAGCCGAGCCAGCCCCGGTAGTCCCCGGGTGTAGAGGTAGTGACGCAGCGTCTCCCGATAGAGGGTCAGCTTGTCGCCATAACTGTTGTAGAGGCTGAAGCGGTTGATGCCGAGGTGATTAACCAGATCGGCCACCGAGGTGCCCTCATACCCCTTCTGCCAGAAGAGCTCCATGGCCTGCTCCAGTTTCTCATCTCTGCAAAAATTACAACTTCTTGCCATCGTACTCTCTCGCTCATGAAGGGGTGAACGTCATTGTTGACCGTTCGTTCCGTTATGCGTTAGGTTAACCTAACTGATCGTTCAGAAAAAGAGAGAGCACATGATAATCCATGAACTGGCCCCCACGCCGAGCGCCCGTCGAGTCAGCATCTTCCTGGCCGAAATGGGGATAGAAGTGCCCAGATCGCAGGTAGATCTGCGCAGTGGTGACAACCTGAAACCCGAGTTTCGGGCCAAGAGCGTCAATGGTCGTATTCCCATGCTGGAGCTCGACGACGGCACCTGTCTGTGTGAGACCATGGCCATCTGCCGCTTCTTCGATGCCGGCTCTCCCCGTGCTTCGAGCCTGTTTGGTGACACAGCGTTGGAGCAGGGCCAGGTGGAGATGTGGAACCGCATCCTGGAGCTGGAGGGGATCATGGTTGCCTTTCAGGCCTTTAGAAACCTGACCGGCTTCTTCCGGGATCGGGAGCGCTGTGTCGAAGCCTGGGGGGTGGAGTCCAGAGCGCGCCTCGAGGAGCTGCTACCCCGCCTCGAGGCCCGCATGGATGGACGGGAATACGTGGCCATCGATCGCTTCAGCGTGGCGGATATCACGGGCTATGTGTTGCTCGATTTCTGCCGTCAGCGGCTGGAGATCGAAATTGAGGGGCGTTACCCCAACTTGAGCCGCTGGTACCAGACACTTCATGCCCGTCCCGCCATCGCGGCCCTGGGCTAATGCCATCGAACCGAGGAGCCTCTTATGATTGAGTTCTATACCGCTGCCACCCCGAATGGGCACAAGGTGGCCATCGCCCTGGAAGAGATGGGGATTGACTATCGGGTCCACCCGCTCGATCTGTCGCGGCTGGATCAGAAACAGCCGGCGTTTCTGGCCATCAACCCCAACGGGCGCATTCCGGCCATCATCGACACCGATAACGGTGACTTCGCCGTCTTCGAGTCGGGGGCCATACTGCTCTACCTGGCCGAGAAGAGTGGCAAGCTGCTGCCCGGCGATCCCAAGGCCCGTTCACAGGTGATCCAGTGGCTCATGTTCCAGATGAGTGGCGTAGGCCCCATGATGGGGCAGGCCAACGTCTTCTACCGTTATTTCCCCGAGAAGATTCCGGCGGCCATCGAGCGTTACCAAAAAGAGGGGCGTCGTCTGTTCGAGGTGATGAATGGACAATTGGAGCAGCACCCCTACCTGGCCGGTGAGGAGTACAGCATTGCCGATATCGCCACCTTCCCCTGGGTGCGTATCCACGAGTGGAGCGGTATCGATATCTCGGGCCTTGGCGCCCTGCAAGGGTGGCTGGCCCGGATCGGTGAGCGTGAGGCGGTGCAGCGTGGCCTGCTGGTACCCCCTCCCAGCGAGCTGTCTGCCGAGGAGCGCGCCGAGCGAATTCGTAACATGGTGACCCGCTGAGTTCAGGTGCCGCCCTCGTGGCGGCACCCTATTCGGGAGCTTCCAGCTCGAGACGCACTCTCTGCTCCAGCCGCAGTGGCTTGAGGTATTGTCGAAAGTAATGATCCAGCAACTTGTCCATCAGGCCGCTGCGCTCGGCCTGGCTCAAGGCGTGTTCCAGTGTATCCCGGTACTTGGCGGCGGCCGGCGAGAGATAGAAGCGAAAGTCTCTGTGATAGACCAGCAATAGTCCCGGCTCTATCTCGAGGGCCGGGTAGCGCGCCGCCTCTGATTGGACCTCGTTGACGCCCCGAGAGAAGTAGTTGATGCCCCGATCCGGGGTGAGCATGGTAAAGAGCTGGCGCCACTCCCCGTCCCGCACGTGATAGGGAAGCCGATTCGCCTGCCATACCCGTTCGTCATACCAGCCGGCGCCCAATCCCCCCACCTTGCCCAAGGCGCGAAACGACGCCAGATCCCTGACCCCCTCATAACTCTTGGCATCCCCTTTCGGAATGAGCAGCACCCGCTGCCCGATGAGCCCCCGGGTCAGGTCTATCCGGACCGGGGTCAGCAGGCGATCCCGCTCTGCGCTCTGCAGCATCCAGAGCAGATCTATCTGGTTATCCGCGACCAGCCGCTGCAGGCGTTTCTGGGGGAGATGGGCGAAGGGTTGGCGTATGGTCAGGGTGACGCCGGTGTCCGCAAGGGACTCTTGCAACAGCGCGTGGTAGTAGCGATGAGAGCCATCCTCGAAGGCGGGCAGGGTGAGGGTGAGCTCGGCCGCCTCCAGCCTGGGGGCGAGAAGCAGTAGCAACAGCAGGAGTGGATACACGGCTTGGACCTCGGCTAACGGCTCTGTTGAGCATAGCCTCCCGGTCAAAATGGGGTGGGCCCGGCAGGGCCCACCGGGATATCAGGCGAGGGCAGCCAGGGCGGCGGCGTAGTTTGGCTCCTGGGTCACTTCGCTAACCAGTTCGGCGTGCAGCACCTTGTCCTGCTCGTCCAGCACCAGCAGGGCGCGGGCGGTGAGGCCGACCAGAGGGCCGGAGGCGATGGCGACACCGTACTGCTCCATGAAGTTGGCACCGCGCAGGGTGGAGAGGGTGATGACCTTGTCCAGCCCCTCGGCGCCACAGAAACGGGCCTGGGCGAAGGGCAGATCGGCGGAGATGCAGAGGACGACGGCGTTGTTCAGGGCGCTCGCCTCGGCATTGAACTTGCGTACCGAGGTGGCACAGACCGGAGTATCGACGCTCGGGAAGATATTCAGGATCTTGCGTTGCCCGGCGAAGCTGGCCAGGGTGACGTCAGCCAGATCCTTGCCGACCAGGGTAAAGGCAGTGGCCTGCTCACCGACGGCGGGGAAGTGGCCGGCGACCTCGACAGGCTGGCCTTGCAGAGTGATGGTGTTGCTCATGTTTACTATTCCTGTTTTTGTTTTACATGTTCTTGCGCACTATACCCACTCGGGGCGGGCCGGCACACCAAAAGTAGCCGTTAAATTGTCAGTAATGGTTGCCTGCCCTTCCTTTTGCCCCGGCGATCTTCGCCCTTCACTCCTGACCAATCAGTTATTAGCTGGCTTCACTAAAGTCCCTCTTTGACGATGCCGATAGCCATTAACCATATGGGGGTATTTTCCTCCTGTCATCGTAACAAGGAGCTGTGTCATGACTCTCTCTCTACGCGGCAAGCTGCTCGCCACCAGCTTGGGTGTCGTTTTACTGGTGGCCTCCCTGCTCGGCGTGGTCGCCTTCCAGACCCTCAAGAGTCGAACCCTCGCCTCTATCCAGAGTGAAGCCGTCAACTATGGGCACGCCTATGCCTCCGGAGTGGGGGAGTGGATGGCGGATCGCCGCCAGACAGTCAGTGCGCTGGTTAACGTGATTGCCGCCGATCCCGACAGTGCGCTGGTGCCTCATCTGCAGCAGGCTCTCACCTCGGGAGGGTTTGGTCTCGCCTACTTCGGTTCGGCGCAGGGGGTCATGACACGCAATGATCCCTCCCTCAACAAGGGGGATTATGATCCGCGCGCGCGTCCCTGGTACCAGGATGCGGTGAAGGCCGGTCAGCAGATCGTGACCGCTCCCTATGTGAGCGTCACCATGCAGAAGCTGGTGGTGACCCTGGCCGAGCCGGTACGTCATCAGGGCAAGATCATCGGCGCCGTAGGTGCCAACCTGGCGCTGGACAAGCTGATCGACGAGGTGCTGGCCATGAAGGTGCAGGGGGAGGGCTACGCCATGCTGCTGGACAGCAGTGGCCTCATCGTCGGCCATCCGCAGAAGGATCTCGCCCTCAAGCAGGTCAGCGAGCTGGCTCCCGGCCTCTCCGGCGCCGGATTCAGGCGCTGGAGTCAGGAGCAGGTGTTGCAGCAGGCAACCCTGGATGGACGGGAGGTTCTTATCTCGGTACAGGCCGTGCCCAACAGCGACTGGCTACTTGCCATGGTGATGTACAAGGATGTGCTGCACGCCCCCCTCACCACCCTGCTGTGGCAGTTGGTGGGGCTGACCCTGGTGTTGCTGCTGGTGTTCGGGGCGCTCTTGATCGCCATCTTCAACTACCTGTTCGCCGATCTCGGCCGGGTCTCCAGGGCGTTGGCCGATATCGCTCACGGTGAGGGGGACCTCACTGTGCAGATCGAGACCCGCAGTCAGGACGAAGTGGGTCAGCTGGCGCGCAGCTTCAACCAGTTTGTCTCTCGCCTGCACGGTATCGTCAGCCGCCTGCGTGATGTGGCCACGGCGCTGGCCGAGCAGTCGCGTTTGCAGGCCGCCGGGGCCGAGGGACGGGCGCGTCAGGTCAAGCAGCAGCAGGACGAGATCGTCATGGTCGCCACCGCCGTCACCGAGATGGCCTCGGCAACCCAGGAGATTGCCGGCAACGCCGAATATGCGGCCAGCACGGCCGGTGATGCGGTCAAGTTGGCCCAGCAGGGGCAGGGCCAGGTGGGCCAGAGCCGCACCAGCATCAACAGTCTGGCGGACGAGGTGGGGGGCGCCGGTCAGGTGATCACCGAACTCGACCAGCATGCCCAGCAGATAAGCTCCATTCTTGCCACCATCAGCGGTATCGCCGAGCAGACCAATCTGCTGGCCCTCAACGCCGCCATCGAGGCGGCCAGGGCCGGGGAGCAGGGACGCGGCTTTGCGGTAGTGGCGGACGAGGTGCGGGTGCTCTCCCAGCGCACTCACGCCAGCACGGCCGAGATCCAGGGGATGATCGAGACCCTGCAGCAGACCACCCGGCGGGCGGTCGGTGGCATGGAGACCAGCCGCGACCTTGCCGGTACCAGCGTGGAGGATGCCAATGCTGCCAACGACAGCCTGGTGCGCATCAACGAGGCGATCGGCTCCATCAGTGACATGGTGACCCACATAGCGACGGCCGCCGAGGAGCAGACTTCGGTGACCGCCGAGATCAGCCGCAATACCGAGAATATCCGCACCGTGGCCCATGGCTTTGCCGAGCAGGCCCGGCAGGAGGCCGAGCAGGCGGCGGCTCTGCGTCAGCTTACCGAACAGCTGGCGGCAGAGGTGGGACGTTTTCGCCTGTAAGGGGGGTGTATGAGTGAAACAGGGCGGCCAGTGGCCGCCCTGCTTCATGAGGGATCAGCCGGGTGGGACTGGGTTCTGCTCGACCCAGATGAGGGCACCGGTGTCGAAGCCGAGGGTGCGGGCCTGCTCGACCAGGGCCTGCACCTTTTCCCTGGCGGGGGTCGGAGAGCGCGACAGGATCCACAGGTACTGCAGGTTGTAGCTGCTCACCAGGGCGAGGTCATAGTCCGTCGCCAGCACGTTGTAGCTGCCGTAGAAGGGGCCGAAGAAACTCACCTTGAGGCGTCCCTCGTCCTGCGCCCCCACGAAGTAGGCGCGTCCCTCGGCCTCGCGCCAGCTGCCATCGGGCGCCTGGCCGCGGTTGATCACCCTGACCCCGCCATCGCCGCGCAGGCTATAGGTGGCGGTGACCCGATGGAGGTCCCGCTCGAAGCCGTGTTCGAGGCGGGCAATCTCGAACCAGGTGCCGAGGTAGCGCTCGAGGTGGAAGGGCTTGACCACCTGTTGCCCCTCGGGAATGCCGGTGCAGGCTGCGGTCAGCAGGAGCAGAAAAGCCAGGAGCAGAAAAGCCAGGAGCGGTGCGCGCATATTATCCCTCCACTATGTTCATTTGCCCTTCGCGATAACGAGAGGTGTGCTCGCTCGGGGTGTCGCCGAAGAAACGCTTGTACTCGCGGCTGAACTGGGAGCCGCTCTCATAGCCGACCCGCCCGGCCGCTACCCCGGCCTTGAGGCCGTCGTTGAGCATCATCAGGCGCGCCTTGTGCAGGCGCAGGGTCTTGATGTACTGCAAGGGTGAGGTTGCGGTGGCCGCCTTGAAGTGGTGATGGAAGGCCGACACGCTCATGTTGGCCTCCCGGGCGAGCTCCTCCACGGTCAGGCTCTCGGTGAAGCGCTGCTCCATGATACGCAGCACCCGGGCTATCTGGCCCAATTGACTGTGGCGGCTGGCGAGGGCGAGCAGAGCGGGACCGCCACCGTCGTGCAGGGCATGGAACAGGATCTCGCGCACTATCTGGGGGCCCAGCACCCGGGCATGCAAGGGTTTGTCCATCACCTCGATGAGCCGCTCGACGGCGCACAGCATGATCTCGGAGAGGGGGACCGAGAGCACGCCGCGTCCCGGGTCGGCCATCGGGGTCGGCACGGCGTCCCCCATCTCCAGCAACAACTCCTGCAGGGCGGCCATGTCGATATCGATGGAGAGGCCCACCAGAGGTTGCTCGGGAGAGGCAAAGCATTCGCACTCGCACGGCAGTGGCAGGGTCATCATCAGGTAGTGCTTGGGGTCGTAGCGGAAGGTGAAGTCCGAGAGATAGCCCACCTTGTGTCCCTGCAGGATGATGATCATGCGCGGCCGGTAGAGCACAGGGATGCGGTCGTGGTGCTCGGTGGTGTAGATGAGGTGCACCCCGGGTACCGGAGCCGGCGTGATGCCCTGGCCGGGAGCCAGGGCGCAGAGGCGGCTGGCCAGGGTCGACTGGTGTGTCATTCGCTTGACTGTGCTCATTTCTCTAAGTTCAGTAGGAATAGGCAATATATAGGCAGGAAGTTGCCTTGATGGTAGATGCGTTTGGGAGAAAAATGCAACAAATCCTGTTTCGGTTGTTCCCAGCGAGGAGATCCCATGAACAACTTTATGTTGCACACCCCGACCAAGGTCCTGTTCGGTGAGGGGCAGATCGCCGCCCTGCGCGATCAGATCCCGTCCGATGCTCGCGTCCTCATCACCTATGGCGGCGGCAGCGTGCTGCGCACCGGCGTGCTGACCCGCATCCGCGAGGCCCTGAGTGGCATGACCCTGTTCGAGTTCGGCGGCATCGAACCCAACCCCTCCTACGAGACCCTGATGGGGGCGGTAGCCCTGGCCCGCGCCGAGCGTATCGACTTCCTGCTGGCAGTCGGTGGCGGCTCTGTGCTGGACGGCACCAAGTTTATCGCGGCGGCGGCGCCCTACGCGGCCGACAAGGACCCCTGGCACATCCTGGAGACCGTCGGCGGCGAGGTGCAAGGCGCCATCCCGCTTGGCGCCGTGCTCACCCTGCCGGCCACCGGCTCCGAGATGAACATGGGGGCCGTCATCACCCGCAAGAGCACCGGTGACAAGCAGCACTTCTTCTCTCCCTTTGTCATACCGCGCTTCGCCGTGCTCGATCCGGTGCTCACCTACACACTGCCGGCGCGTCAGGTGGCCAACGGCGTGGTGGATGCTTTCGTGCATGTCATCGAGCAGTACATCACCTACCCGGTCGATGCCAAGGTGCAGGATCGCTTCGCCGAGGGGCTGCTGCTGACCCTGCTGGAGGAAGGCCCCAAGGCGCTGGCCGAGCCCGACAACTACGCGGTGCGCGCCAACATCATGTGGAGCGCTACCCTGGCCCTCAACGGCCTGATTGGTGCCGGTGTGCCCCATGACTGGTCTACCCACATGCTGGGCCATGAGCTGACCGCCCGGCACGGCCTGGACCATGCCCAGACCCTGGCGGTGGTGCTGCCTGTGATGCTGGATGCGCAGCGCGACAGCAAGCGCGCCAAGCTGCTGCAGTACGCCGAGCGGGTGTGGGATCTGCGCGACGGCAGCGAGGCCGAGCGCATCGATGGCGCCATCGCCGCCACCCGCGCCTTCTTCGAGCGCATGGGGGTGCCGACCCGGCTGCGCGACTACGGCATCGAGCAGCCGGACATCGAGACCATGCTGGCCAAGCTGGAGGCGCGCGGTTATACCGCCCTCGGCGAGCAGGGGAAGGTCACTCTGGCACTGAGCCGGCATATTTATGAGGCGGCGCGCTAACCGGCTGCCTCGTTTCCACAGGGACGACTCACTGGACCCCGCGTACGCCATGACAGGCGGACGACGGGGTCGCATCTGTTACAAAAGTGTTGTTTTTTGAGACTTGATGGCGAGAACGTGGCCAGTGACCACTTTTGTAATAACAAAAAACGCTAAGCTAGAGGCCGCCAAAAATAATTTTTTTGACTGGTTGGAGTTCTCGATTCAGTCAATCGCTTTGTTATAAGTGATTCATGTAGTTTGTTTTTTTGGTGCGAAGGGTGCCCCGGTTCGAAATCTGTACAGGGGGGGGAGAAGGTCCGGTTGTCATAAAACTCCAAAATTTGATACTAATCACGTTCGCACCGGAAAAGCGGGGGAGGGGCAGTAACAGGATGTTGTCGTGCCTGCCACTGATTTTCTTAACAAAACACTTGTCGGCCTGCGCTGGGCCGAGCCTGTTTGTGTCATCAAACAGGCGCAAGGTTGCGATTATTTAATAACCATCAGGGAATAGTCATGCAGATTGGAATACCGAGAGAGAGTCTCGCCGGTGAAACCCGGGTCGCCGCGACCCCGGCCACCGTCGAGCAGCTGAAAAAGCTCGGCTTCGAGGTGGTGGTAGAGAGCGGCGCCGGTCGCCTCTCCAGCTTCGATGATGCCGCGTTTGTGGCTGCGGGGGCAGAGGTGGCCGAGAGCGTCTGGAACGCCGACCTGATCTTCAAGGTCAATGCGCCGACCGACGCCGAGATTGCGCTGATCAAAGAGGGGGCTACCCTCGTCAGCTTCATCTGGCCGGCCCAGAATCCCGAGTTGGTCGAGAAGCTTTCCCAGCGCAACATCAATGTGATGGCGATGGACATGGTGCCGCGGATCTCCCGTGCCCAGGCCCTCGACGCCCTCTCCTCCATGGCCAACATCGGTGGCTACCGTGCCGTGGTGGAAGCCGCTCACGAGTTTGGCCGCTTCTTTACCGGTCAGATCACCGCTGCCGGTAAGGTTCCCCCTGCCAAGGTGCTGGTCATCGGTGCCGGTGTGGCCGGTCTGGCTGCCATCGGTGCCGCTGGCTCCCTCGGTGCCATCGTGCGTGCCTTCGATACCCGTCTGGAAGTGGCCGAGCAGATCGAGTCCATGGGTGGGGAGTTCCTCAAGCTGGACTTCGGCGGCGAGGATGGCTCCTCCTCAGACGGTTACGCCAAGGTGATGTCTGACGAGTTTATCGCGGCCGAGATGGCCCTCTTCGCCGAGCAGGCGAAGGAAGTGGACATCATCATCACCACCGCCCTGATTCCGGGCAAGCCGGCGCCGAAGCTGATCACCAAAGAGATGGTCGACAGCATGAAACCGGGCTCGGTCATCGTCGACCTGGCGGCCGCCACCGGCGGTAACTGCGAATACACGGTGCCGGGCGAGCTGCACGTCACCGAGAGCGGCGTCAAGGTGATCGGTTACACCGATCTGCCGGGTCGTCTGCCGGCCCAGTCCTCCCAGCTTTACGGCACCAACCTGGTGAACCTGATGAAGCTGATGTGCAAGGAGAAGGATGGTAACGCCGTCATCGACTTCGAGGACGTTGTCATGCGCAACATGACCGTCATCAAGGCCGGTGAAGTGACCTTCCCGCCCCCCGCCATCTCGGTCTCTGCCGCGCCGCAGAAGCCTGCCGCCGCCAAGCCGGCCGCCAAGAAGGAGGAGGCCAAGCCCTCCAACAAGAAGTTTGTCTGGGGAGCGCTCGGTATCGCCGCCTTCGGCTGGATTGCCTCGGTCGCGCCGGCAGAGTTCCTCTCCCACTTCACCGTCTTCGTGCTCTCCTGCGTGGTCGGTTACTACGTGGTGTGGAACGTCTCCCACGCCCTGCACACCCCGCTGATGTCGGTGACCAATGCCATCTCCGGCATTATCGTGGTCGGCGCCCTGCTGCAGATCGGTCAAGGGTCGGCCCTGGTGACCGGGCTGTCGTTTATCGCCGTGCTGATTGCCAGTATCAACATCTTCGGTGGCTTCACCGTTACTCAGCGCATGCTGAAGATGTTCCGTAAGGATTAAGGGGGTTTAACGTGTCTCAAGGATTGGTAACAGCATCCTATATCGTTGCCGCCGTGCTCTTCATCCTCAGTCTCGCGGGACTGTCGAAGCAAGAGACGGCCAAGCATGGCAACCTGTTCGGTATCGCCGGTATGGCCATCGCCCTGCTGGCCACCATCTTCAACCCGGAGACCAGTGGTGTGCACTGGATCATCCTGGCCATGGTGATCGGCGGTGCCATCGGCGTGCGTCTGGCCCTCAAGGTCGAGATGACCGAGATGCCCGAGCTGGTGGCCGTGCTGCACAGCTTCGTCGGTATGGCGGCCGTGCTGGTGGGCTTTAACAGCTTCATCGATCTGCACCCGGCCGCCCCGGCCGAAGTGGTAGTGAGCGTCGGCTCCAACCTGGATGCCACCCTGGCCGCCGCCCGTGCCGCCTTCGAGCAGGCTGCCCAGGCTGCCCAGGCCGAGCACCTGACCGGTGCCATGCTCAACATCCACCTGGTGGAAGTGTTCCTCGGCGTCTTCATCGGTGCCGTGACCTTCACCGGCTCCGTGGTGGCATTCGGCAAGCTGCGTGGTCTCATCTCCTCCAAGCCGCTGATGCTGCCGCACCGTCACAAGCTGAACCTGCTGGCCGTGCTGGTCTCCCTGGCTCTGATGGTCTATTTCGTCAAGGTCGGTGGCTCCACCACTGCCCTGCTGATCATGACCCTGATCGCGTTTGCCTTCGGTTGGCACCTGGTGGCCAGCATCGGCGGCGCCGACATGCCGGTGGTGGTCTCCATGCTCAACTCCTACTCCGGTTGGGCGGCGGCGGCGGCGGGCTTTATGCTATCCAATGACCTGCTGATCGTGACCGGTGCCCTGGTGGGCTCTTCCGGTGCCATCCTCTCCTACATCATGTGCAAGGCGATGAACCGCTCCTTCATCTCGGTGATCGCCGGTGGCTTCGGCTCCGACGGCGTCGCCTCCAGTAGCGACCAGGAGATGGGCGAGTACCGCGAGACCAGTGCCGAGGACGTGGCCGAGCTGCTCAAGGGCGCGGGCTCTGTCATCATCACCCCGGGCTACGGCATGGCGGTGGCACAGGCCCAGTATCCGGTGGCCGAGATCACCCAGAAGCTGCGCGATCGCGGCATCAAGGTGCGCTTCGGTATTCACCCGGTGGCCGGTCGTCTGCCGGGCCATATGAACGTGCTGCTGGCCGAAGCGAAAGTGCCGTATGACATCGTGCTGGAGATGGACGAGATCAACGAAGACTTCGCCGATACCGACGTGGTGCTGGTGATCGGAGCCAACGACACCGTTAACCCGGCCGCCATGGAAGACCCGGGCAGCCCCATCGCCGGCATGCCGGTACTGGAAGTGTGGAAGGCGCAGACCGTCATCGGTTTCAAGCGCTCCATGAACACCGGCTATGCCGGCGTACAGAACCCGCTCTTCTTCAAGGAAAACACCCAGATGCTGTTTGGCGATGCCAAGGCCAGCGTCGAGGCAATCCTCAAGGCCCTGTGATCGGGACCCCGAGTGAGGTAAGGAGGCCATCGGCCTCCTTTTTTTTATGGGGAGTTTTGAGATAGGCTGAAGGTTGTGTCGCCTGCCAGGGATCGGGTATGGGAAAGAAGTGGTTGGGATGTGTGGGACTTTGCTGGATGTGGGGCGCATGGGCGAGTGAGCCCTCGTTGGTCTTGCTGACCGAGCCCTGGCCCCCCTATGTGATGGCAGAGCGGGAGCGCGATGGGGATGGCGCCGATCTGGAGTTGGCCCGCGTCGTGCTCAAGCGAATGGGCTACGGGGTCGAAGTACGCCAACTTCCCTGGAAGCGGGTATTGCTCGAGGCCAGGCAGGCCAAGGGCGATGCGGTGGTTGACATCTTCTACGAGAAAGAGCGGGAGAGTTGGGTCTATTACCCGTCAGAGCCGCTCTCGCGCAGCGGTGAGGTGCTCTTCTCCCGTCGTGATGCCTACATCGATTACCAGGGGCCGGCCTCGTTGGCGGGAAAGCGGATCGGCGTGCAGGCGGACTACGCCTATGGTCATGAGTTTTTGTCGGCGACCGGTTTTGAGCGGGTGCCCATGACGGGGGAGAAGAATGTTCCCAAGCAGTTGCAGCTGCTGCGGGAGAGGCGACTGGACGGGGTCGTGCTCAACCAGTGGGTCGGCGCCTACTGGCTCGGGCAGCTCGAACTGGGTGGCGAGATCACCCACAGCCCCCGTACCATCACCACGGATAACCGCAACTTCCTCGGTTTTACACACAAGCCGGGTCACGATCGCCTGGCGGTGCGTTTTTCTGAAGAGCTTGTCCGTTTCAAGAAAACCGCCGAGTACCGCCGCCTGTTGGCACGCTATGGACTAGCGCCATGATGCGCCTCCTGTTACTCCTCATGCTGCTTTCCCCCTGGCTGTCGGCCAAGACCCTGGTGGTGGGTGGCACTCTGGAGGCGCCCCTCAAATATTTAAACGAGAAGGGGGAGCCGGCGGGGTTGGATGTGGATATTCTGGCCACCCTGTTTGCAGCCCTCAAACAGCCTTTTCGGGTCGAGCTGACCGACTCGGGGGCGCGCCTCACCCGCAATGCCGAGATCGGTGTCTACGACATGGTCTTCACTCACTCCTACAAGCCGGAGCGGGAGAGCTATCTCATCTATCCCCAGCAATCCCATTTGCGTCACAGTTGGCACTTCTTCGTGCGCAAGGAGGACGCAGGGAGTATTCGCTATGATCGTCTCTCGGATCTCAAGCCCTGGCGTATCGGCCTGACACGGGACTACGCCTACACCCCCGAGATCAATGCCATCGCAGATGATCCCGCCTGGCGGGTGCAGATGGTGACCATGAACGATCTGCAGCTGCGCAAGCTGGTGATGAAGCGTATCGATGTGGTGCCCATGCCGCTGGTGACGGCCTTCGCCCAGATCCATGCCGAGGGGATGGAGGGCAAGGTGGACTATCTGCCCCATCCCTTCAAGTCGAGCCCCTACTTCAACGCCTGGTGCAAGGCGCGCGCCGATGATCAGACCCCTGCCCTGATGCAGGCCTACGATGCCGAGTTGCTACGCATGAAGCGGGATGGCCGGCTCAGGGCCCTCTACGAGAAGCACGGGATCCCCTACGTGGAGCCCTGATCAGGGGCGTACATCCCTCAGAATGGGATTCTGCAGCGAGATCAGGGTCTCGGTGGACTGGATCTCGTCGATGGTCTGGATCTTGTTGATGAGCACGGTCTGCAGCTCATCGATGGAGCGGGTCATCACCTTCATGAAGATGCTGTAGTGGCCCGTGGTGTAGTAAGCCTCCACCACCTCATCCAGCGCCTGTAGCTTGGCCAGGGCCGAAGGATAGTCTTTCGCACTCTTGAGATTGATACCGATAAAGCAACAGACGTCGTAGCCGAGTCTCTTGGCGTTCACCTGCACCCGCGTCCCTTCGATAATCCCCGCCTGCTTCATCTTCTCGACCCGCACATGGATGGTGCCCGGGCTCACCGCGAAGCGCTTGGCCAGTTCGGCATAGGGGATGCGCGCGTTCTCCATCAGGGCCTCCAGGATGCCCTGATCCAGATTGTCGATCCGATAATTTTCCGCCATTTTTTTGAACGCTCTTTAACGATTCGATATTAAAGGTGAGGTTATATTGAATGAAAAAATGCGTAAAGCGTATTTGTGTTGTTGAATATTGAATTTAATGACCGTTGTGTTGAAGAATCCACACAACAACGCAGTTTGAAACAGGGATTCGCCATGAAACAGCACTACATTCGCAGCCAACAGCAGATCACCCTGGTCAAGGAGATCTTCTCCCGCCAGCTCGCCCAGCAGCTGGGCCTGATGGAGGTGCAAGCCCCCATCCTGAGCCGTGTCGGTGACGGCACCCAGGACAATCTCTCCGGCAGCGAACAGGCGGTGCAGGTGAAGGTGAAGACACTGCCCGAAGAGAGCTACGAGGTGGTTCACTCGCTGGCCAAGTGGAAGCGCCATACCCTGGGTCGTTTTGGCTTCGGGCCGGGCGAGGGACTCTACACCCACATGAAGGCCCTGCGTCCGGATGAGGACCGTCTCTCCCCGATCCACTCGGTCTACGTCGATCAGTGGGACTGGGAGCGGGTGATGCCGCAGGATCGCCGGGATCTGGCCTACCTGAAAGAGACGGTGCAGGCCATCTGGGGTGCCATCAAGGCCACCGAACGTGCCATCTGTGCCGAACATGGGCTCACCCCCTTCCTGCCCGAGGCGATCCAGTTTGTGCACAGCGAAGCGCTGCTGAGCCGTTACCCGGATCTCGACGCCAAGGGGCGTGAGCACGCCATCGCCAAGGAGCTGGGGGCCGTCTTCCTGATCGGCATCGGCGGGGCCCTGTCTCACGGCGAGCGCCACGACGTGCGGGCCCCGGACTACGACGACTGGAGCTCCGAGGGTGAGTCTGGGCTGGCCGGCCTCAACGGGGACATCCTGGTGTGGAACCCGGTACTCGAAGACAGCTTTGAAATCTCCTCCATGGGGATCCGGGTGGATGCAGAGGCCCTGCGCCGTCAGCTCGCCATCACAGGCGACGAGGATCGCCTGGCCTACGACTGGCACCAGGCGCTGCTGGCCGGTCGCATGCCCCAGACCATTGGGGGAGGGATTGGACAATCGCGTCTGGCCATGTTGCTGCTGCAAAAGGAGCACATCGGGCAGGTGCAGGTTGGTGTGTGGCCGTCCGACGTGAGGGAGCGTATCGCCGGACTGCTGTAAGAAGGTTCGCCTTCCCCGGGGAGGTTCCCCTGCGGCCCGCTCATCCCACGCCCGGTCGCATTTACTACATTCCTCTCGGCAATCTTCGGATTGCCGTTTTTTTGTGCCGACAAAAACGAGGCGCCCCGTGGGGCGCCTTGCTCAACCCGGAGCACGTAACCGGGAGACTTTAAAGCTACGTTCGGCCTGATGAACCTTGTAGAGATAGCGGCGGGATTCGGCCAGCGGGTGCTGCTCGGTGAGGATCTGGTAGACCTCCTGAGGGGAGAGGCGGTTGATGACCCCCGGGGCCGCATTGCGATCGTCGGCGAAAGTACGCAGTACATTGCCCGCCCCACCGTTGTAGGCGGAGATGACCGAGTAGCGACGGGACAGGGGATCCTGGATATCCGCCAGGTAGACGCTTTGCAGCAGGTGCAGGTAGGCGGTGCCGATGTCGATGTTATAGGCAGGATTGAAGAGATCCTCCCGGGTCGGCTGACCATATTTGCCCTTTACCCGCACATAGACATCGCGTCCCGCGGTGGCCGGGATCACCTGCATCAGGCCGTAGGCATTGGAGTTGCTCACCGCATAGGGGTTGAAGCTGCTCTCTGTCTTGATCACGGCGTAGATGAGGCTCTCGGGCACTCCATACTTGCGCGAGGCCTCACGGATCAGGGCGGCATACTTGTAGCCCCGCTGGTCCGTGTGGTTCGCCACCATGGGGATATCCACGTAGTAGATGGTGCGGATCCCCAGGGTACGCTGCTTGAGGGCGGTGGCGAGCAGATGGTCTGCGTAGCGTTCGGCACGCCAGGGAAAGCGGATTGGCTGACGCTGGTTGTCGAGCACCTGACCATAGAGGAAGGGATCGGTGCCGGGCATGATCTCCCGATCCGAGTAGAGATCCACCTCGGCGGGATCGTCCGGGGTGAGCAGTGTCTCTATGATGGCGCGGCGCAGGTGAACCTTGGGATCGACGGTAGAGACCGTCTCAATCTGGATCAGACCACCGTTGAAGTCGATGTGAGCCCGGCTCTTGTATTGATCCGTGTACTTGACGTAGTCAAAGCGGCCGGCAAACAGGGCCTCGCGTCCCCACAGCTCGTTCACGTTATGGGAGAGGGCGCTGATCATGTGCTCGAAACCGCGCACATCCTTGCCGTTGACCAGATCGTCGTCTTGCGGAGAAGGCTTGGGGGCTGAGGAGCAGCCGGCCAGCAGCAGAAGCAGGCCGGCCAAGGGCCAGAAACGGCGAATCATGGCTGAATCACTGGCTGGGTGGGGTGTAGCCGTCGATCTGCACGTCGGCCCCTTCAAACAGATACTGCACCATCTCCTGTTCGAGGAACTGACGGTGCTCCAGATTCATCATGTTGAGCTTCTTCTCGTTGATCAGCATCACCTGCTTCTTCTGCCATTCGGCCCAGGCTTCCTTGCTGATGTTGTCGAAGATGCGCTTGCCGAGCTCGCCCGGATAGAGCTGGAAATCGAGGCCAGGGGCCTCCTTTTGCAGACGCTGACAGAAAACGGTACGACTCATGGATTGACCTCTATGATGCGAGTTCCGGATAGGCGAGCAGTCGCCGGGTGGCGGCTGCCAGTCCCACCTCTTCGGGTTGGCGTAAGTTATACCAGAGAGTGGTATCCCCTTCCATGAGGCGCGGGGAGGGCAGGGCCTCGACCTCCAGCAGGAAGGGGCGGATATCCAGATGGAAGTGGCTGAAGGTATGACGGAAACCGCCCAGCTCCTGCAAGCCGGCGGGATCCAGGTCCAGCTCGCGTACTCTGGCGTTGAGCTGGGCCTCGTTGTCGAACTGGGGGAAGCAGTAGAGGCCGCCCCAGATCCCCTGGGGGGGGCGTCGCTCCAGCAGCACGCCCCCCTTCTGCTTGAGCATCAGGAAGAGACCCGTTCTGACCGGCGTGCTCTTTTTGGGTTTGCCTTCCGGATAGCGGGTGGGATTCCCCTCCAGACGCCCCTGGCAATCGGCCTGTAGCGGGCAGAGCTCGCACCTGGGTTTGCTGCGGGTGCAGACGGTGGCGCCGATATCCATCATGGCCTGGTTGTACTGCTGCACCCCCTGGCGCGGGGTGAGGCGAATGGTCAGCTCCCACAGCTGGTTCTCCACCCCCTTCTGGCCGGGCCAGCCGGGCAGGGCCAGCCAGCGGGTGAGCACCCGCTTCACGTTACCATCCAGGATGGCGTGGGGCTGGCCGAGGGAGAAGGAGAGGATGGCGCCGGCAGTGGAGCGGCCGATGCCCGGCAGTTCGGTCACCTCTTCGATGCGCTCGGGAAAGAGGCCGTCGTGCCGGTCGCGGATCTGCTGCGCCGCCTTGTGCAGATTGCGGGCACGGGCGTAGTAGCCAAGCCCGGTCCAGTGATGCAGCACCTCGTCCACCGGCGCATCGGCCAGGGCAACCACATCGGGGAAGCGGGCCATGAAGCGCTCATAGTAGGGAATGACGGTGGCGACCTGGGTCTGTTGCAGCATGATCTCGGAGATCCAGACCCGGTAGGGGGTCTTCTCCTGCTGCCAGGGGAGGGTCTTGCGCCCCGAATGTTCATACCACGCCAGCACCCGGCTGGCGAACGTCGCGTGATTCACGTGTGAGTGTCCATCGAAAAAGGGGGGCGGATGCCCCCCGTTATCAGGGATGCCAGTCTTGCAGAGCCTTCAGGCTGGCCAGTTGGCCGCCGACCTGCAGTATCAGCGCGTCCTGCTCTATCCCCTTGATGACGACACCGGGGGCAAGAGGAGCGCCTTCGCGCAGCTCGCGGCCATTGAGGATGACGCTGCGCTTGGCGGGATTGGAGGAGTAGATATGGGATCCGTACGAGATTGGCGGTACCTGCTGCGACACTTCATAGGGCAGAGTGGCCAGGGAGGGCACACCACTGCCGGTGTTGGCCGGCTCGGATATGGGGGCCTGGGGTTGGCTGTTGCCCACCGCCTGGGCGAAACGACGCGCCAGCTCGGGAGAGACGCCACTCAGATCATAACCGGGCAGGGTGGGTAGTGGGCTGCCCTGGGGCGTCCTGACCCTGGGTTCGGGTTTGGGCAGAGGGGGGGGCAGAGGCTCGGTATCAAACTCGCGTGGCTCCACCCGAACGAAGGGGGGGACCACCTTGTGGGTGACCTCTACCTTCTGCTCGAGTGGCTTGTTGTTGAGCCAGTGCCAGCCGTAATTGGCACCCGCCCCCAGCAGCAGGGCGAGCAGGGCCAGCAGGGGCCAGATCCAGCGCGGTGTGGTGGGCTCGGGTCGTGTGGCCAGTCCCATGGCCGGAATATGGGGTGTTCCGACCGGGGTCTCGGCCCGGCGCAGGGCATTGAGCAGGGTAGACATCAGGAGGCCTCCTCCAGCTTGGGCATGGGATCGCCGGCGATGACGTTGAGGCGCAGCAGGGTATTGCCGCCGGCCACGCCGTCAACGTCCAGCCCGGCCGACTTCTGGAACTGCTCGACCTTGCGCTTGAGCTCGGCGTCGAAACGGCTCACCTTGCGCGGGGGTTGTTTGAGAGCCTTGCTCACCGCATTCTCCAGCCACTGGGCCTGGGCCTTGCCGGCGCCGTTGCCGATGATGGTGCTGCCATCCTTGGGCAGACGCCACAGCAGGGTGTAGTCGCCGCCCCAGTGTTTGGTCAGCCAGTCGCGCTCCACGTCCCAGCTCTGCTCACCGATGAGCAGATGGGCCTGCTTGGCACCGAGGGAGACCAGGGTTGCGTAGTAACCGTTGCCGTGTTCGTCCTTGAGGCTCACCTGGGCCGGGTGCTGCATCTTCTCGAGCTCAGCCAGTGTGCCGGTGCCATTCAGGCAGCGCAGGCCGGCGCGGGGGGCCTCGTCACAGGTCGCCTCTTCGAGCTCGGGCTCGAAGCCCCAGACCCGGTAGAGATTCTGCAGGGCGAGGGCCGGATCGTAAGCCTGGGAGATGGCCTCTTCCAGTTGGACCTGCTGCTCCGGGGTCTCATCTTCGGTGATCGGTACCTCGACCTTGACCACGGGACGCACCGGCATCACGCCGGCGTATTGCCAACCGAACCAGCCGGCGGCCAGCATCAACAGGCCGGCAGCGGTGACACCCAGGGTGCTGACCCAGCTGCCATCGTCACGCTGACCCGTGACTTCAAAGGCTGCCAGGGCGATGTCGCGGGCATTGATGCGGTGATCGCCACGGGCATAGGCAGCCAGCATGGCCCGATCACAGATCAGGTTGATGAGGCGGGGAATGCCGCCACTGAGGCGATGCAGAGCCGTGATCGCCTTGGCGCTGAAGACGGGTTGCAGGCAACCGGCGATCTGCAGACGGAAACGCACATAGGCGTCCACATCGCTGCGGGTCAGGGGCAGCAGGTGATAGCGCGCCGTGATGCGCTGGGCGAGCTGGCGCAGCAGGGGTTGGCGCAGCATCTGCTGCAGCTCCGGCTGACCTATCAACACCACTTGCAGCAGCTTCTTCTCGTCGGTCTCGAGGTTGGTCAGCAGGCGCAGCTGTTCGAGGACGTCGGGCAGCAGGTGCTGGGCCTCGTCGATGAGCACCACGCTGCGGCGGCCTGCCGCCAGGTTGGCGAGCAGATGGTCACGAATGAGATCGAACAGGATCTTGAGCCCCGCATCGGGCTCATAAGCGAGTCGGTACTCGTCGCAGATGGCCGCCAGCAGATCCCGCTCGGTCAGGGAGGGGTTGAGGATATAGGCGATCTCTGTCCCCTCGGGCAGCTGTTGCAGCAGGCAGCGGGAGACGGTGGTCTTGCCGGTGCCGACCTCGCCGGTGAGCAGCACGAAACCGCCACCGTCTTGCAGGCCGTAGACCAGGTGTGCGAGGGCCTCCCCGTGACGCTCGCTCATGTAGAGATACTTGGGGTTGGGGGAGATGGAGAACGGAGCCTCCGCAAGCCCGAAAAATTGTGTGTACATAGGATTCATTCCATTGCCATGGGCGGCAGGGTACAGGGGCGGGCCGTGGGATGTCAAAGCCACATCGAAGGGGCGTGATGAAGGGGGTATAATCCCCCGGTCAACGGAAAAGGAGAAGAAGTTGCGAGTCTATCTGGTCGGGGGAGCGGTGCGTGACCGCCTGCTGGGGTTGCCCCAGGGGGATCGGGATCACGTGGTGGTGGGCGCCACGGTGCAGCAGATGCTGGATCTGGGTTATCAGCAGGTGGGTAGGGACTTTCCCGTCTTCCTCCATCCCCGCACCCAGGAGGAGTATGCCCTGGCTCGCACCGAGCGCAAGCAGGGGCATGGCTACACGGGATTTGTCTGCCACGCCGCCCCCGATGTGACCCTGGAGCAGGACCTGCTGCGTCGGGATCTCACCATCAACGCCATTGCCGAAGACGATGATGGCACCCTGGTAGACCCCTACCACGGCCAGCGGGATCTGGCGTTACGGGTGCTGCGTCACGTCTCACCGGCGTTTGGTGAGGATCCCCTGCGGGTACTGCGGGTGGCCCGCTTCGCCGCCCGTTTTCATGCCCAGGGGTTCACTATAGCCCCGGAGACCTTGGCCCTGATGCGCCAAATGACCGAGGCGGGTGAGCTGGCCCACCTGACCCCAGAGCGGGTCTGGAAGGAGATGGAGCGGGTGCTGCTGGGGCCGGCTCCCCGGGTCTTCTTCGAGGTGCTGCGCGAGTGCGGCGCCCTCAAGGTGTTGCTGCCCGAGCTGGAGGCCCTCTACGGGGTGCCGGCGCCGGTCAAGTGGCACCCGGAAGTGGATACCGGCCTGCACACCATGCTGGTACTGGATCAGGCGTGCCGCCTCTCTCCCGAGTTGCCGGTTCGCTTCGCCGCCCTCTGTCACGATCTCGGTAAAGGGCTCACTCCGCCGGCCTTCTGGCCGAGCCATCATGGTCACGGTCAGAAGGGGCTCCCCCTGATCCGTGCCCTCTGCGAGCGGCTGCGGGTGCCCAACGACTGTCGCGATCTGGCCCTGCTGGTGAGCGATCTGCACACCCATATCCATATCGCCTTCGATCTCAAGCCTGCGACCCTGCTCAAGGTGTTTGACAAGGCGGATGCCTGGCGCAGGCCCGAGCGCTTCGCCCAGCTGCTGGATGCCTGCCGCGCCGATTTCTTCGGTCGTACCGGGTTTGAGGAGAAGGTCTACAGCCAGCCCGATTATGTGGCCGAGGCACTGGCCGCCGCCGCCACCGTGCCGGTGAAGGAGATAGTGGCTGCCGGCTATCAGGGGGAGGCGATCCGCGAGCAGCTCGCCAAACGGCGAGTGGACGCCATTAGCCGCGTCAAGGATGAGTGGACCTTCGAGTTGCCCTGAGGGCATAGCTGCAATAGAAAAGCCCGGGCAGTTGCCCTAATGCCAGTCAGTTAAGACTGACTGGCATTGTTTTTATTGGATTTTTTCACGCTGTACTTCTGCGGTCTTGGCTTCACGCAGCGGGGGTAACTTCGCTCTATCCTATCGGGTAACACAAACTGCCCCGCTTGTTTCTCCAACTCCGCCACCCGCTTAGGGATATTCCCTGGTGACATGAACGGCATACAGCTCAA
>NZ_JBFODE010000027.1:0-80342 GCF_040908155.1 Aeromonas sp. R6-2
CCTAGCACGACACCATTGGCACAGGCAAACGCACTGACCATATGGATGGCTGAAGCCCTGTCATCACGGTGATAGGAGCCTCGCAACACCTTTCCATCCAAGGCGATAACGTCGCCGTTACTGCACTGACTTACCGATGTCATCCAGCTGAGAAAACAATGCTGAAACTGCAATGGGTCGAGCCGGGAAATGACGCGGGCAATCGTGTCATCAACCGGCATGCCATTGAGGAAGAGCTGGCGCTTCTGGAACCAGTCTAGATGGGCGTCACCAAAGTCCTCAATATCCTGCCATCCTTCAGCACCACCGATAACAGCACAGAGCGTCAGAAACAGCACATCAAATAAGGGATAAGCCACTTTGGCGGTTTGCCTTGGGTCTTGGAGCTCGGCAAAGTGCTTAGAGAAGGCGTCGATGGGCATGAAGTGGCTCTCCGAAAAGAGAGCATAAGATCACAGCCCGGGACGGCGGTCAAACCCAATGGTTCGCTCAAAAAGCGTTCGCGATCTCGCCCTGGTAAGCTTATTCATGTACTGGCAGGCTGTGTTTTTGACGTTGTGGTTGATCTTCGCCCTGACAGTGCATCATTCGGCCGTTGGGTGGGGACACGGCTCTCGGCAACGCGACCCTCATCGCTCTGGATCCCTCCCGGATTTGCACACGGTTTCTATGTGACGAGTGAATCTGCAACCCTTTTTTATCAATGTACCGATTACTATTGTTCAGAGTATGACAGGGCCATTCACTGGGCCGATCCGACTCTGGCTATCGACTGGCCTTTAGTAGAAAATGTACCGCCTTTGTTGTCTGATAAAGACAACCAGGCTCCTTTCTTTGATTTCTCCTTGAACAAGCAGAGCTAACATGACTGAGAACAGTAAAATACAGCCATCTACCACGCCGGTTCCGCAGGGCTGGCAGGCCACCGCCCAAGACGAGATCGATTTGCGTGAGCTTCTATTGGTCCTCTGGAGACAGAAGTTATTAGTCCTGATTGTTACACTCACTTTTGCGATAGCAGGTATTGCCTATGCCCTGCTTGCGCCCCAGGTTTGGACGAGTACTGCCGAGGTCTCGATGGCATCTGTTGAGCAAACCAAGGGACTTCGTCTTAAAGTTGAACAATTGTTGAACAGTTCTGGCTCGGTTGATGTGGCTGCATTTGGGCAAGAACAGCTCTATCAGAGCTATATCTCCGACTTCAATGCCATGAATACGAAGCAGACGTTCTTGATTCAGGGAGGGATATTGGCAGAAGAAGCCAAGCTTAAGAATGTCTCGGATAGCCGAGCAGAGAGAGCGCTTTTGAAGGCCTTATCGGAGGGCATTGCCGCCAAACCTGTCGACAAAACCGGCCAAGACATGGCCCTCTCTTTCTCTGCATCCACTGCCGAACTTGCAAAGTCTCGCCTTGAGAAGTACATCGATTTCGTACAGGAAAAACAGCGGAAAAAGAAAAACGATGAATTGCTGTCGGTCTGGAACAACCGTATTCAAACTCTGCAGCAGCAATATGATAGTGCCCGCAAAGATACCCTCTTAATGCGTGAAGATGCCATCCGCCGCACTCAATATAGCCTTCGTATCAGCCAGGCCGCCGGGGCAGAACGTCCGTTGGAAAATATGGACAGTCAAGATGTCTTTAATATTCAGTTGGGCAGCAAAGGCTTGGCCGAGAAGCTGCGTATTCTGGAGGAGATAAAAAATCCTGAAGTGATCAATCCCGAGCTCGCCAAGATCCGTCTCCAACTGGGTAGTCTTAAAGCGCTGGATCTGAAGGATATCGAGTTCACCTCCTTCCAGATGATGGCTTCCCCCGAGGAGCCGATTAGTCGTGACAAGCCCAAGCGCCCCCTGGTGGTGGTCCTGGCGACTCTGCTCGGTGCCATGTTGGGTGCCGGTATTGTGCTGGTGCGTCACGCCTTTGGGCGTGGTGAGAAAGCGTGATACAAGAGGTAATCCGTTTGGTGAAAAGAGAGGCGCTGCCTCTCTTTTTTGTATCTGGGGTCGATAGATGATGACATTCAGACTTGAGAAGTGGTTATGGGCCCTCTGGCTTTTGCTGGGAATGCATTTCTTTATGCACAATCCGGGTGGGGCGGGGCTCTATCTGCCCTTTAATGCCATTGGCTGGGTATTCGCTTCCGTGCTGATGGGGCTTGGGCTCTGGGTTTGCACCCAAAAAGGAGTGGTGCGCCTCTCTCGCCTTTGGCTCGGGCTGGGTGTCATGGCGTCACTGCTCTGGCTGCCCATGCTGTGGGGAGATGCCAATTTGCGCGACTATGCCTTACCAAGGTTGCTAGGCCTGATGGGAGGGGTGCTCTTTCTCTTTTCGCTCTATCAGTCTCTTACCCGTGACGATGGTCGGCACTGGTTACTAAACCTGCTGCTGGGGGCGGTAGCCATCGAGTTAACCCTGGGGCTGGTGCAGTTTGTCTTGCTCACCCCGGGTAACTGGATTGGTTATGACACCGCGGTCAATCGACCCTATGGCATCTTTCAGCAGCCCAATGTGATGGCCAGCTTTATGGCAACGGGCTTGGCCGTGGCTTTGTGGCAGGAAGCCAGCGCATCTTTTTCGCGCGGTGCAAGTTGGCTGCGAGCCTATCTGCTCTTTGGCACCCCGCTTCTTTTAGTGGTGTTGCAATCTCGAGTCGGTCAGTTGGGGGGCGGGGCGGTGGTTTTGATGATGCTCCCCATGCTTTCGCAAAACAGGGCATGGCGCCAGCCCCTGCTCTTGGTTGCGTTGGGAATAGTGGTCGGTTTTGCTGCACTCTATCTGGTGGAAGGGGCAAGGCGTGGGATGGAGATCTACCAATCCGGTGGCATGCGCTCCATCTATTGGCCCTATGCCTGGCAGCTTATCTTGCAAAAGCCGTGGTTGGGCTGGGGCTATGGCGGCTTTGAGTCTCTTTTTCTTCACAGCTACATGGCCGAGAAGGCACTCAACCCCTCCATGGTTCAGATCGAATACAATCTCGATCACCCCCACAACGAGCTTCTCTATTGGGGTGTTGAGGGAGGACTCCTGCCTATATTGCTCCTGATCGCCATGGCCGGTATGTTGCTTTGGCGTTTGCGTGGCCAACGCTGGCCCCGAGCCCTGGCGTTGCTGGCGCTGGTGACGCCGATGGCCTTGCACACCCAGACCGAGTACCCCTTCTATCACTCCATCGTTCACTGGTTTCTCTTTTTGACCCTCATCTGGTTTATCGATGAGGAGTGTGAGGAGATGACAAGGCCCGGGATCCGCACCCTGGTCTATCCCCATCGCCTGCTGCTGCGCTTTTTGGCACTGGCCATCCCTCTGCTGGTTGTCCCCTTCATGGCGACGGCGCTGCACACTGCCTGGGTCGTCACCAAGTATGAGCGGGGTGGTTTCAAGGAGCCCGATCTGCTGCTCAAGGTGGTCAATCCGGTGGCCTGGTTGACCCGGGTGGAGTTCGACGTCAATGGGGTACGACTGGCCGTTGGGCTGCAAACGAAGAACCGCCAGGAGCTTGAGGCCTACATCGCCTGGGCACGGGACTTCGTTCGCCACACTCCGAGGGTCAATATTTACGCCGGTATGATTGAGGCAACCCTGGCCTTGGGTGAAGGTGACGCTGCGCGGGCGATCTTGTCTCAGGCTCGCCTGCTCTATCCTGATGATCCCCAACTGGGCGCCTTGTCCAGGCGCCTGAGCGTGGAGTCTCATCCTTAATCCCGGGCCCTCCTCCTTGTGGTTTGCTCACAGTGATGAAAAGCTGGGCAATCAAGCCGCTGTCGGGGGAGGGGAGTCGCAAAATCGGGGGGCCGGGCTGGTGTCTCCAGCCCGGTAGCACTAGGATAAGGGCAGATTTTTAAAAGGAAAAAATGCATGGAATCCTTGCTCAGCCCCCTCGAGGCTCGCATCATCGGTTGCCTTATCGAGAAGGAGATCTCGACTCCCGATCACTATCCTCTCTCCCTCAATGCGCTGGTCAATGCCTGTAATCAGAAGAGCAATCGTGAACCCGTGCTCTCTCTCTCTGAGCGAGAAGTACAGTCAGCCCTCGATCTGCTGATCGCTCGCCGTCTGGTGAGCAATGTGGCCAATTTCAGTGCCCGGGTCGCCCGTTATCAGCATCGCTTCTGCAACACCGAGTTTGGTGATCTGAAGTTCTCCCCCCGTGAGTTGGGCGTCGTCTGTGAACTGCTGCTGCGTGGGGCTCAGACGCCGGGTGAGCTGCGCTCTCGCACGGCACGCCTGTGCGAGTTTGACGACGTGGGCCAGGTTGAGGCTGTGCTTCAGGCGCTCACCGAGCGTGGCCCCTATGTGGTCAAGTTGCCGCGTGAGGCCGGCAAGCGCGAGTCCAGGTATACCCATCTCTTCAGCGGTGCCCCCGAGGCTGGCGTCGCGGGCGAGCCCTCCGGTGATCGGCTTGCCGAGTTGGAGGCCGACAATGCAGCCCTGCGTGCCGAGGTGGAAAGGTTGCAGCGACTGCTCGCAGATTTTCAATCTCATCAATAAGTTAACAAGCCCCTTTCGAGGGGCTTCTTTTTTGCTGGCACTGTCATTAATTTGGCGTTTTGCCCTTGTTCAGCGGATCTTCAGGGATTAGACTTCCGGCAGAAGTTGTCGTAACGCCCATCGGAAGGATGAACTTATCATGCTGGATCTTTCTATTTTAATCGTTGACGAGAGCGCCGAGCGCTGTCGCCAGTTGTCGGGTCTGCTCACTTTTATAGGGGTTGCCTGGCAGCAAGTCGATGAGGAGGATCTGGAGGTCGCCATTGAGGCGGCACCGGCGCAGGGGATCATCGTTGGCGAGCTCAAGTCCCACACCCTGGATGCCCTGTTGGAGCGTTACCCAAGATTGCCTTTTCTCTCCCTTCTGCCGGGGCAGGGGGAGCAGCGCAACTATATCGGTACGCTAGAGACTCCTTTCGACTATGAGTCGCTCACCCGGGCGCTTCACTTCTTCCAGGCATTTGCCTCGTTCCACCCCAGAGGCCAGCAACACGACAAGGGGCAGACGCTCCTTCGTCTGCTGGTCGGCAAGGGGAAGGGGATACAGGAGGTGCGCCGCCTCATCGGTCAGGTGGCCGAGACCGAAGCCAATGTGTTGATCCTCGGTGAGTCCGGAACCGGCAAGGAGGTGGTGGCCCGTGCCATCCACGAGCTCTCCTCCCGTGCCAAGGGGCCCTTCGTACCCATCAACTGCGGTGCTATTCCCGCCGAGTTGCTCGAGAGCGAACTCTTTGGCCACGAGAAGGGGGCCTTCACCGGCGCCATTGCCGCCCGCCGAGGCCGCTTCGAGCTGGCCCAGGGCGGCACCCTCTTCCTGGACGAGATCGGTGACATGCCCTTGCCGATGCAGGTCAAGCTGCTGCGCGTGCTGCAGGAGCGTCAGTACGAGCGAGTCGGTGGCGGCAAGGTGATCGACGCCGATGTGCGCGTCATCGCTGCAACCCACAGGGATCTGGAGGCAATGATCCGCCAGCAGAGCTTTCGTGAGGATCTCTACTACCGTCTCAACGTCTTCCCCATCGAGACCCCGCCCCTGCGCGATCGGGTCGATGACATCCCCTTGCTGCTGCAGGAGTTGCTGGCTCGCCACACGGAGCAACACAAGGCCTGGATCCGCCTGACCCAACGTGCGACCGAATCGCTGATGCAATACCATTGGCCGGGTAACGTGCGGGAGCTCTCCAACTTGATCGAGCGCTTGCTCATCCTCTATCCCAATCGCATCGTCGATGTGGCGGATCTTCCCTCCCGCTACCGTCTGCTTCCCTGTGAGGGGACGACTCCGGATGTCAGCGACTGGGAAGAGCGTGAGGCACTGGCCTCTGTCTTTCAGGATACCCCGCTGCTCGAGCCGACGGCGGCGCCCAATCCGATGCAGTTACCCCAGGAGGGGATCAACCTCAAGGAGATGCTCGCCGAGCTGGAGATCGAGCTGATCCGTCAGGCTCTGGAGTCCCAGGACGGGGTCGTTGCCCGGGCGGCCGATATGCTCGGCATGCGTCGCACCACCCTGGTCGAGAAGATGAAAAAGTACGGAATGACGAAGGAAGGCTAGGGTCAAACTCTTGACGTGTTGCAGCTAATTGTTTGATTATTAACTGTAATTTAGCTTGGCATGGTAATTGAATAAACCTGACTCATGTTGAATCTTGAGTCAGGTTTATGACCATGCAGATCCACGCCGATATGACCCCGGCCTATCGCCAGCTCGATGCCATCTTTGCTGCCTTGCCCACTGGGGTATTGGTGCTCGATGACGGCGGGGTCATTCGCCGCGCCAATCCTGCCGCCGTCGGGCTGCTGGGGGAGCCCCTGGAGGGGGAGTTGTGGCGCGCCGTGATCCAGCGCTGCTTTGAGCCCAGAGAGGATGACGGTCATGAGATCTCCCTGCGCGACGGGCGCAGGGTCCAGCTCTCGACCCAGCCCCTGCATGATCAACCCGGTCAGCTCATCTTTATCAACGACCTCACCGAGACCCGCCGCCTGCAAGACAGGCTCAACCATATGAAGCGCCTCTCGGCACTCGGTAATATGGCGGCCTCACTGGCTCACCAGATCAGAACCCCACTCTCGGCAGCCATGCTCTATGCCGCCAACCTCGGTAATCGCACGCTCAAGCCCGAATCGCGCAGCCAGTTTCAGCAAAAGCTGATGGACAGGCTGCAAGATCTCGAAAAGCAGATCAACGACATCCTGCTCTTCGCCCGCAATGGGGAGAGTCAGGTGGTGTGCGCACTCTCCCTCGATGAGCTGCTCAGTCAGGTTGCCTCGGCTGCAGAGGCCTATTGCCAGCAGCACGGCTGTGAACTCGAGATCCAGGCGCCAGATATGCCGCTGCAGCTGATGGCCAACGGCAATGCCCTGGTCGGTGCCATCAACAATCTGATCGCCAACGGCCAACAGGCCGGTGCCACCCGCATCATGGTGGTGGCAACGGCTCGCGCCAACCGGCTGGAGCTGCGCATCATCGATAACGGTCGAGGCATTGCCGCCGATCAGCAGGCGCGCATCTTCGAGCCTTTTTTCACCACGCGAAGCCAGGGGACCGGGCTTGGCCTTGCCGTGGTGCAGTCTGTCGTGCGCTCTCATCAGGGGGAGGTGAGCCTTGCCTCTGCCCCTGGCGAAGGGAGCTGTTTTACCCTGTCTTTGCCACTGCATGAGAGTGCAGTCGGTCGTCTTGGAGGTGTGGCATGAGCCAGGCACGCATTTTGGTGGTGGAGGATGATGGCGGTCTGCGCGAGGCGCTGGTCGATACCTTGCTCCTGGGGGGATATGAGTGCCGTGAGGCCGACAGTGGTGAGCAGGCGCTGCTGATGCTCTCGCGTCAACCCTTCGACATGGTGATCTCCGATATCCAGATGGGGGGCATGGATGGCCTTACCCTGCTGCAGACCATACGTCAGCAGCATCCCCAGACGCCCGTGCTGCTGATGACGGCCTATGCCAACATCGACGGAGCGGTGCGGGCCATGCGGGAGGGCGCCATCGACTATCTGGCCAAGCCCTTCTCACCCGAGGTGCTGCTCAATCAGGTGAGCCGTTATGTGCCGGCCCAACGGGTCGAAAAACGCACCGTCGTGTGTGGTGATGCACGCAGTATCGAGCTCTTTGCGCTGGCCGCCCGGGTCGCGCGCAGCGATGCCACCGTGATGATCTCGGGGCCGAGCGGGGCGGGGAAAGAGGTGTTGGCACGCTACATCCACGATCAATCGAGTCGTGCCGAGCAGCCCTTTATCGCCATCAACTGTGCCGCCATCCCGGAGAACATGCTGGAGGCGACCCTCTTTGGTTATGAGAAGGGAGCCTTTACCGGCGCGGTTCAGGGGTGCCCCGGCAAGTTTGAACAGGCCCAGGGGGGGACCCTGCTGCTCGACGAGATCACCGAGATGGATCTGGGTCTGCAGGCCAAGCTGCTGCGGGTCTTGCAGGAGAAAGAGGTCGAGCGGCTGGGCAGTCGCAAGATGATCCCCTTGGATGTGCGTGTACTGGCCACCAGTAACCGTGATCTCAAACGGGCGGTGCAGGAGGGGACCTTTCGCGAGGATCTCTACTATCGCCTCAATGTCTTCCCCTTGCGCTGGAGCGCCTTGTGCGAGCGCCCCGGCGATATTGTGCCCCTGGCCGAGCATCTGCTCGCCCTCTATGCCGCCGAGCAGGGACTCCCCCTGCCGACCATTGAGCCGGCCGCCGCCGACCTGCTGCTCGAATACGGTTGGCCCGGCAATGTGCGAGAGCTGGCGAACGTGATGCAGCGCGCCCTGATCCTCTGTGATGGGGAGTGGGTTCGCGAGGGGGATTTGATCCTCGAGGAGGAGGAGATGGGAGGTGAGACATCCCTGCTGCGGGAGCGGCAGCCGGGTCTCGAGAGGCTCGGCAACGAGCTGAAGCAACAGGAGCATCAGATCATCCTCGATACCCTCAACCAGTGTCAGGGGAGTCGCAAGGCGGTGGCCGAGAAGCTGGGGATAAGCCCCCGAACCCTGCGCTACAAGTTGGCCAAGATGCGTGATGCGGGGATAGAGCTGCCGGCCTAGCTCCTCTTGTCACCCTGTTTTATCATGGCTCTCTCAAGCAAGGTGTCCGGTGTCGCCCGGGCCCGAGGGAGCCATGATGATCAGCAACAACAAACTCGAAAATCTTCTTAATCAGTTACTTGAGGCTCATGCCGTCAAGGACTACTGCCCCAATGGTCTGCAGGTTGAGGGACGTGCGCGGATCCGCCGCGTCGTCACCGGTGTTACCGCCTGCCAGGCCCTTATCGACCGCGCCGTTGAGCTCGAGGCCGATGCCATCCTGGTGCACCACGGTTATTTCTGGAGCGGTGAGCCGGCGGTGCTCAAGGGCATGAAGCAGCGGCGGATCAAGACCCTGCTTGCCCACGATATCAACCTCTACGCCTATCATCTTCCCCTCGACATTCATCCCGAGCTCGGTAACAACGCCCAGTTGGCCGAGCGGCTCGGGATCACCCTGCGCCGCGGCCTGGAGCCCTGGAACAGCAAAAGTGTTGCCATGGTAGGCAAACTCGATGAGCCGGTCACGGGTGAGGCATTCGCCCGCCGTGTCGAGGCCACCCTAGGGCGTGCCGTGCTCCATGTGGGCGAGAGTGGCCCCGAGCTTATTCGCTCCATCGCCCTCTGTAGCGGAGGTGGGCAGAGCTATATTGCTCAGGCCGCAGAGCAGGGGATCGATGCCTTTATAACGGGAGAGGCCTCGGAGCAGACGGTGCATACCGCCCGTGAGATGGGCATGCACTTCTTTGCCGCTGGCCATCACGCCACCGAGCGTTATGGGGTGCAGGCATTGGGAGAGTGGCTCAAGCAGGCTCACGGACTCGATGTTATCTTTGTTGACATCGACAATCCGGTATAAAAAAAGACCAGGACAGAAAGCCTGTCCTGGTTCTTCGCAGCAGCCATAGAGGCAAAGGGATTACATCAGTTGATAGGCTTGATGTTAATGGTTTGTTTCTTTTGTGTATACGGGTGTCGATTTGTTTTGTCCGGCAAGTGTCTGGAGTTTGAGCGGGCTCACACTCGAGGCTGGGGGAGAGTGAATGGAATTGCTTAATCGCGGGACGTTGCAACAGCTGGAAAGAGACATTGGCAGCGATATGCTGCCTGTGGTGATCCGGGTTTTTCTCGAGGAGGTCGGTCAGCAGCGCTCACAACTGGGGGCGCTGCTGGCGGCAGGGGAGGTGGTGGCATTGGGCCGCCTCGCTCACAGCATCAAATCATCCTGTGGCAGCTATGGCGCCGAGCTGAGTCAACAGCAGGCCGCCCAGATAGAGCAGCGCTGCCGGAGCGGCGAATCCGTGGCAGCCCTCGAAAGCGAGGTGGATGCCCTCGAGCGCTCACTGGCGGAAGTGTTGAGTCAGCTCTCAGAGCTGGTGGCCTGATGGGGGTATCTGTAGCCACTGCTCGAGGGCGTCTCTGAGCTTCTCCCGATCGTGACGATGGGGGAGGCCGGCCTCTCCCAGCTCGGTCTCGATAACGGTGCCGGGCCAGTCGCCGCGACGGCTACCCGGTGGCGCCAGCACGGCGTCGAGACGTCCGCGCCCCAGCAACGATTCGAGCCAGTGACACTGAGCCTCAAGACTCAAGTGGCCCGCAGGCCCCGCCTCATTGACCAGGTTGGTGATGAAGACGAGCGGAGCCCGGCTCTGCTCGATGGCTCGGGCCAGTTCAGGCATCAGCAGTGGCGGCATGATGGAGGTGAAAAAACTCCCGGGGCCGAGCAGGATAAGATCCGCTTGCTCGACGGCATCGAGGGCCTCACGGATGGCGGGCACCGGAGGGTGCAGAAACAGGGAGTGGGGTGGGGTCTCGAGTTGGTCTACCGACACCTCGCCGATGATGTGGCTGCCACACGGGGTGCGGGCACAGAGATCCGTGGGGTGCTCCGACATGGGGAGCAGTCTGGGCTCGATGTGCAGCATGTCGCTGATAAGCTCGATAGCGTCGAGAGGTCGCACGCAGAGGTTATCGAGGGCCAGTAGCATCAGGTTGCCCAGGTTGTGTCCGGCGAGCTCACCGTTACCGGTGAAGCGGTATTCGAACAGCAGACTGCCCGTGCCGGGGGTGGTGACCAGCTGATTGAGACAGTTACGCAGATCGCCCCAGGCGATGCAGGATTGGCTCTTGCGAAGCCGCCCGGTCGAGCCACCGTTATCCGTGGTGGTGACGATACCGGTGAGGCGTGGCCCAAGGAAGGAGAGGGCCGAGAGTACGCGGCCCATGCCATGACCGCCCCCCAGGGCGACCACCTTTTTAAACTGAGTTAGCGCTTCGATTGACATCGGACTTCTCTCTGCTCAGGGATATGAGTGCAATGATAGGGAAAAAGGGAATAATAATTGCTTGGTCCGGCGTTTATGCTTGAGGGGTCTATTGTGGATTATTTTACCGCGCAATCAAATCTGGACAGCTCAACGGCCGCTGCCCGGCACCTCATCGAGCAACTCTTGGCCCATAGCGCGGCGGCGCCGACCCTGTTGATGCTCTATTTTTCCGAGCGTTATGAGGCAGACTTGCTGCGCCGAGCCTTGCGCCAGGCTTTTCCCGATACACCGCTGGTCGGTTGCAGCTCCTGTCAGGCGGTGCGTACCGCCTTGCCCGGCGAGGTGCCGGTTGCGTTGGCGGCCATCTATGATCCGCAAGGGGCCTACGGGGTCGCCGGTGGCAGTAGCGGTGAAGGGGATGTGAGGCGATGGCTGCGTCAGGCGATGGCGGCCTGCGGGCGACCCGGTGAGCTGCCCCAGATGGTGCTGCTGCATACCACCCCGGGGGGGGAGGAGGCACTGCTCGCCGAACTCGACGAGGAGTTGGGTGGCGCCGTTCCTGTCATCGGCGGCTCGGCGGGGGATGATACGCTGAGCGGCCAGTGGCGGCTCTGCTGGCAGCAGCAGACCCTGACCGAGGGTAGCGTGCTGGCGGTGTTTTACCCCGATTGTGAGCTGGTTTTCCAGTTTCATGCGGGCTATCGCCCCACCGGGCACTCCGCCATCGTCACCCGGGCCGAGGGGCGTGAGGTGATAAACCTCGACGAGCGACCCGCCGCCGAGGTCTATGGAGAGTGGGTTGGCCAGGTCTGGCCCGAAGGCCCCGTGTTGCACGAGACTACCTTCTTCCCTCTGGCCCGGCACGCCGGAGAGATGTATGGCATGCCCTGTTTCAAGCTCTCCCATCCCGAGTCGGTGACGGCGCGTCATGGCGTTCGTCTCTTTACCGATATCCATGAAGGGGAGCGGCTCGTATTGATGCAGGGAAGTGAAACCGGGGTGCTCGAGCGCAGTTTGCTGGCCGCGCGCATCGAGCCGGCGTATGGTATGCCCGAGAAACTGCACCCCATCGGTGCGCTCATTATCTTCTGTGCCGGCTATCGTTATGCCCTGGCCGGTCGGGTGGACGAGATCATCGGTCACTATAATGAGCGCCTCGGGGGGGTGCCTTATCTCATTCCCTTTACCTTCGGCGAACAGGGCCGGATGCCACAAGGGGAGTTGGTGCACGGGAATCTGATGATCTCGAGCGTGATATTTTGCCGCGGAGCGTAACGCCGAGGAGCGGATGACCCATCACGATTCACAAGAAATGCTGGGGGAGCGGTTACAGGCAACCTTGGCAGAGTTGGCGCGGACTCAGGATAGAGAGTCCCATTATCGAAGCGAGTCTGAGACCCTGCTCAGGGGGATCGCCGCCCTGGCCGATGCGCAGGATCAGGATGCGGTATTGGCCGGTCTTATCGGGGTGTTGCAACCCTTTATCGGTTTTGAGGCGGCAATCGTACTGACTGTCGGGCCGAGCGTTTGCACCCCCATCTTCGGCTCCGATGGTGAGCACTCTCCCGCGTACTGGCCGCTGGGACGGGCCTTCGAGCGGGCGCTGGGGGGCGAGACCCTGGTGCTCTACGAGCCGGCGCTGCTGCCTGATTTTCTGCCTGTTGCAGAGGACCCCAGATGGCGCAGCGTACTGGTGACCGGTCTCTCGGTCCCCGGTTTCGAGGGGCTGCTGCTCTGTCGCCACAGCCGGCCCGGAGCGCTCGACCTCAAGAGCAAGGCCGCGCTGCAGCGCTGCCGTCCCTTGATTTCCCAGGCGCTGGTCAACATCGCCTATCGCAGCCGCCTGCAAGAGCAGGTGCGTCTCAAGACCCAGGCGCTGCAGGCCAGCAAGGCCCGTTTCCGCAATTTTGCCGGCATGGCATCGGACTGGTTTTGGGAGTGCGATGCCGAGCACAGGCTGCGCTATATCTCGACGCCCGATCAAAAAGAGCCGGCCCTGAGCCAGAACCTGATGGGAATGAGCCTGCTGGAGCTGCCCCTGATCCTCCATGAAGGGGAGCAGGACTATCAGCAGCAATTGGTTCGTCTCGAGCCGGTGCGCGGTTTGCGGGCTGCCATGCGGCGCAGGGAAGGGCTGGTTTGGCTCGAGCTCAATGCGCAGCCCGGTTTTGACGAGGGTGGCCGCTTTGTCGGCTACCGCGGCACAGCCAGGGATATCAGCCCCCAGATCCGCCGTGAGCAGGAGCTCTCGGCGGCCCGTGACTCGGCCCAGGCGGCGAGCCTGGCCAAGTCCCGTTTCCTGGCCATGATGACCCACGAGATCCGCTCCCCCATGAACGCCGTGCTCGGCATGCTGGATCTGCTGCACAGTGCCCCCCTCGCCGAGGAGCAACGAGCCCTGCTTGGCCATGCAACTCACTCGGCCAGGCTGCTGCAGACCATCATCGACGATGTGCTCGATCTCTCCAAGATTGAGTCGGGGACCTTGCAGATCCACTGTGAGGAGATGGATATCCGGGCCTTGTGCCAACTCAACCTGGCGTCGCTCTACCAGCAGGGGCGGGAGAAGGGGGTCGACATTGCCCTCACGGTTGCTCCCCATGTACCCGAGCGTCTCTTCGGTGATCCGGTCAGGCTCTCACAAATTATCGGCAACCTGGTTGGCAACGCCTTGAAGTTTACCGAGCAGGGCCACGTCTCCATCACGCTGGAGTGGCACCAGGAGCGTCTCTATGTGACGGTGGACGACAGCGGGATCGGCATTGACGAGGCGCAGGTCGAGCGCCTGTTTGAGCCCTTTGTTCAGGGGGACAACTCCTCGTCACGCAGCTATGAGGGAGCTGGACTGGGTCTGGCTATCTGCAAGCGGCTGGTGCACCAGATGGGGGGGGAGATAGGTGTACAGAGCCAGCCTGGGCGGGGAAGCCGCTTCTGGTTCGAGCTACCCGGTTTGTCGCTCTCCTGCGAGCAGCACGCCAGCGAGCCCAGCCCTGAGGGGCCGGTGCGTCCGCTCGATGTCCTGGTGGTTGAAGATAACCGTGTCAATCAGTTGGTGGTCTCCCTGATGCTGCAGAAGCTGGTCAGCGGGGTGCGCGTGTGTGACAGCGGTGTAGAGGCGATAGAGCAGGTTGTATTGACGCGCCCCGACCTTATCTTCATGGACATGCGGATGCCGCAGATGGATGGCCTTGAGGCAACCCGTCGGTTGCGTCGTCTGGGTTATGATGGCGTTATCGTCGCCTTGACGGCCAATGCCATGTCCGATGACAGGGATGCTTGCCTGGCTGCCGGGATGGATCACTTCCTGGCCAAGCCGATCAGTCTCTCCCAACTCAGGGGTTGCATCGATACCTTCTTTCCAGGCCTCGGTGGATAAAAAAAAGGTCAACCTGGATCAGGTTGACCAATTCTTCAGCATAACTGAAGAGAGCACGGGATAAATCGGGTTGTTCCTACTATATGAAAAAGTCGTGCCAACTTTTTCGTTTGTTTTTTCCCGTTGTTTTGTCGTTATTGTGAGCGATTCTTTGCATATTGCGAATTTGTCCTTATGCAAAATGCGATAATTGCATTTTGCATCCCCTCACGGGGTAATCAACTTGTGCAAAAACTGTCTGGCGGCGTCACTGTTTTGTTTGGCGATGAGCCCCTGTTTCTCCTGTACCGGCATGGGTAACAGCTCGAGCCAACGTTGGCAGATCCAGGCGGCATCCTCATAGCGCTTCTCCGGATAGAGCTCATCGAGTTCCGGGTACTGGGCGAAGATATCCTGCAGCCGGGTGACCAGTACTTCATCGCTGTTGTCTGAACTGAGTCTGGGCCAGTTGGGCAGCGACTCGACCCGGGCACGCTTGATGCCGTGCTCATCGGTGTGTAGCTCATGAATATAGAAGCGCTCCATGCCGAGGACGGTGACACCCAGCAGCCCGTCATTGAGGGTGTAGAAGTCGATGACCTTCACCCGGGTCCCCACCGGAAGAATACGGCCACAGAGGCCGGTGGCGGTGTTCTCTTCCATCACGATGCCAAAGCCGCAGTCGCCTATCAGTGACTCCTTGAGCATCTCAATATGATTGGGTTCGAACAGCCGCAGCGGCAGTTTTCCCCCCGGCAATATGTGCGAGGGCAGGGGGAATAGGGCGATTGATTGTTGTGCCATGATACGGTCTCCCTGTCTGAAGCTGTCTCAAACAGGACTTTGCAGTTGGCATGCCAATAATAAAAAAACGGGCACGAGGCCCGTTTTCAGCTCACTTATCGTGCGCTTATTGGCGCTGCTCGAGATACATTACCGCCGCCTCGACACGGCTCTGGGCCTCGAGTTTCTTGAGCAGGCTCTTGACGTGAACCTTGACCGTGCCTTCTGAAATATGGAGGACGGAGGCAACCTGCTTGTTGGAGAGACCCTTTGCAATTTCGCGAAGGATTTGCATTTCGCGACGCGTCAGGCTTTCCAGCTTCTCTTGCAGATGGTCGGTCTCGTAGAGGTTCTCCAAGTAGGGGCGCAGGGGTTCGCTCAGGATCTGCTTGCCACTCATCACCTCTTCCAGTTGCGCCAGCAGCAGCTCGGGTTCGGTGTCCTTGAGCAGATAGCCGTCGGCACCCGCCTTGAGCAGGGCGACCACATCCTGGCGTGAGTCGGAGACGGTGAGGATCACCACCCGGGAGGTGATCTCCTCGGCGCGCAGGGCTCGCAGGGTATCGAGACCGGAGAGGCCCTTCATGTTGAGATCGAGCAGGATGAGGTCGGGCTCGGATTCGCGGGCCATGGCGATGGCATCGGCGCCGTTGGCGGCCTCGCCGGTCACCTCGACGTTCTCTTCCAGTGAGAGCAGTTGCACAATCCCTTTGCGCATCAGGGGATGGTCATCTACGACCAGAATGGAATATTTGAAGTCGTCCATCAGGTTTCTCTTGTCTGAATAACGGGAAAAATAAGGTCCACACAGGTTCCCTGGGGAGTGCGATCGCTGATGCTTAACTGTCCACGCAGCTTGCTCGCCCGCTCGTTCATGATGCTCAGACCATAGTGATTGACTGCGGATTTGGATGAGCCTATGCCCACACCATCATCGGTCACTTGAACCCGGATAGTACCATCGGAGAGGGTTTCGCACCTAACATCAATCACCCGGGCGTTGGCATGTTTAATCGCATTGAGAACTGCCTCACGGATGAGTTGCAGTATGTGAATGTGTTGTCCTGCCTCGAGATCGCTGCTCGACAGGCGGTAGTCGAGCTCGATATCGGCCTGGGTTTGGGGCTTGAGCTGATCAAGCATCACCGCAATCGCTTCCCCAAGATCCGCATCCCCTATGGTGAGGCGGAAGGTGCCCAGCAGCTCCCGCAACTGGGTATAGGCATTACCGAGCCCCTCATCGATCTGTTGCATGGCCTGCTCGGCCTTCTCGCTCTGCCCCTTGGCAAAGGAGCGTTTGAGCAGGGTCGCCTGGATCTTCAGGTAGGAGAGGGCCTGGGCCAGGGAGTCGTGCAGTTCACGGGCGATGACGGCACGCTCCTCCATCAGCAGCAGCCGCTGGTGTTGCAGCAGGGATTGATCCTTGTGCAGCACCTGGGCCAGCAGCATGGCGAAGTTCTTCATCAGGCGCTGATCGATGGGGAAGTCGCTGATGAGATCGAGGCGGCCATACTCCTGCTCGTCCATCTGCAGATAAAAGTGCTCAACACCCTCGAGATCCCCCGGCCAGCCGGTTCGCCCCGTGATATAGACCGGCATGGCGTTACGCTCGAAACGGGTGAGACGAATATGGGCGATGCGCTGGTGGGCGGCGGCTCTGTCGAGCAACTTGGCCAGGGTGCGGCTACTGAGGGGGGCCTCGTGCAGCTTCTGGGCCGTGCTGTAGAGAAATGAGAGGGTATCGTTGGCCTGCTGCAGCTTGGCGGTCTTCTCTTCTACTTTGCCTTCGAGATCCCGATAGAGCTTGTCGAGTTCGCTGGCCATGGTCGCAAATGCCCCCGAGAGTTCACCCAGCTCATTGGGCCAGCGGGGGGGAAGGTAGAGATGGAAGTTGCGCTGCTCAATCTGTCGGGCGCAGGCCACCAGCTGATTGAGGGGGGCCACCACCTGGCGGCGGGTGAAACGCACCGTGAACCAGGCGATGACGATGATGGCGAGCAAACCCAACCCCTCGGCCAGCGCCAGCATCCGCACCTTGAACTCCACGTGATACTGCATCTCGTTGACGAACTCGTCGATGGCCGAGACAAACTGCTCTGTGTTGGCCGAGTAGCGTTCGGGGGTGTCGTTTTCGATGTGCTGGCGCATCACGGCCCATTCGCTCAGCACCCGGCTATAGGTGCGGCGCAGGGAAGCCGGAGTGATCCAGCGTTGGGTCTCCTGCAGCTCGGCGGCATGGAGCGTCTGTTCGAACTGGTTGAGTCTCGAGTAGACCGGTTGCTCCCGGGAGATCTCATAGGCCATTCGGTAGGCCTGCATGCGCAGGGAGCCGGAGAGGTTGATGGCCTTGGCGTCAGGCACCGAATAGAAGAGCGTCACCATGGCGACCAGGGCGATGAGGCTCGCCATAAAGAGGATCAGCAACATGGATCGGCCGATGGCACTGCTCACCGAGCGCACCTCAAACCACTTTTTCATCGGAAATTGCAACCACATTCAAGAAATACCCCTTTGGTAACGTGGGCATAGTAACTCATCTTGTGCTAGCATCGGCACACTATTGAACTCCGAGCCGTCTTGCCTAAGTCCTTGTCTGGATAGGGGAGGCCGGCCGAACACCCGGGTTGCCGGCGTGTTAAGGGTCAGGAAAGAAATGCCCTGGCCTCCCGTATTTGGAAAGGTGTTTATGTCGCTGCTTGTGGACGGTCATGCCCGTCGTTTTCACTATTTGCGCCTGTCGGTTACCGAGGTGTGCAACTTTCGTTGCACCTACTGCCTGCCGGACGGTTATCAGCCCCAGGGGCGCAACCACTTCCTGACTCTCGACGAGATCCGCCGGGTGACCCATGCCTTTGCGGCCATGGGGACTCGCAAGGTGCGTCTGACCGGGGGCGAGCCCTCCTTGCGTCGTGACTTTACCGACATCATTCGGGCCGTGGCACAGACCCCGGGGATCTCCCAGGTGGCCATGACCACCAACGGCTATCGTCTCAAGGAGCGTGTCGCCGAGTGGCGTGAGGCCGGGCTCACCAGCCTCAACGTGAGTGTGGACAGTCTCGATGCCCGTCAGTTCCATCGCATCACCGGAGAGGACAAGCTTGCCGAGGTGATGGCTGGCATCGACGCCGCCCTCGCCGCCGGTTTTGAGCGGGTCAAGGTCAATGCGGTGCTGCTCAAGGGACTCAACGACCGTGATCTCGCCACCTTCCTCGCCTGGATCAAGGATCAACCCATTGAGCTGCGCTTCATCGAGCTGATGCAAACCGGCGAGATGGACTCCCTGTTTGCCCGCCACCATGCCAGTGGTGAGGCGATCAAGGCGCAGCTGCTCGATGCCGGCTGGGTGCAACAGCTGCGAGCCCAGGATGCGGGCCCAGCCCAGGTCTTCTGTCACCCCGACTACCGGGGAGGGGTCGGCCTCATCATGCCCTACAGCAAGGACTTCTGTGCCGGGTGCAACCGGCTGCGGGTCTCCTCACTCGGCAAGCTTCATCTCTGCCTGTTTGGTGACGATGGGGTGATGCTGCGGGACCTGCTGGGCGATGACGATCACCAGGAGGCGTTGATGGCTCGGGTGCAGCAAGCACTTGGCCACAAACTGGCGGCCCATCGTCTTCATGAGGGCAATAGTGGTACCACGCCCCATCTCGCCTCTCTGGGGGGATGAGGGCGCCGGCCGCGCCAAATAGTCATTAATCGGTATTGAAATAGTCACCTGGCTCTGGGTGACTCAGTTAACTTTTTGATCTAACGCAATAACCCCAGCGATTTATCCCCCTGGTGGTATATGCCCCCTTTTCTCTCCCCTGCACTATAGCCATAACAACAATATGTGCATCTTAAAGCACATTTAGCCATCCTTAGGGTGGCCTTCTGGGGCGAGAGAGGAACACGCATGTCACAGGGAGTCGATCCGACTCGTCGCGCACTGCTGCGCGGTCGATTGCGGAGCCCGGCCAAAGCACTACCCCTGCCATGGGCAATACCATGGAGCGACTTCGTCGCCGGCTGCAGCCGTTGCGGTGATTGCCTCGCTGCCTGCCCCGAAGGGATCATCGTTCAGGGGGACGGCGGTTTCCCCACCCTCAATTTTCAGCATGGCGAATGCACCTTCTGTGGTGCCTGCGTCGATGCCTGCAATGAACCCCTGTTTCTTCCCCGTGAACAGACTCCATGGCAACTGGTCGCCCGCATCGGTGAGGGGTGTCTGGCCTTCGGTCAGGTCTTCTGCCAATCCTGCCAGGACTCTTGCGAGCCACGCGCCATCCGTTTTAGCCCCGCCCCGCGCGGCATTCCCGTTCCCACTCTGACCGTGGCCGATTGTACCGGTTGTGGCGCCTGTGTGGCCGCCTGTCCGGCACAGGCCATCAGGGTAATCGATAGTAAGGACGCATCCCATGAAGCATGAGAAGAGTGGGGAGTACCATGTCTCCAGTCTGCTGGTATTGACCCAGCCCGTCAGACGCCACGAGGTGGCGGAGGCGGTGGCCCTGATCGAGGGGGCCGAGGTCCATGCCGTCAGCGACGAGGGCAAGCTGGTGGTGACCCTGGAGGGGAGTCGCCAGCGCCAGATCATTGAAGCCATTGACCGGATCAATGCCATACCGGCCGTCATCTCGGCGGCGCTGATCTACCATCAATTCGACGAACAAAAACAATGTGAGGACCTGTCATGAAGCTGAGTCGACGTGACTTTATGAAGGCCAATGCGGTGGCGGCAGCCGCTGCAGCGGCCGGGATCAGTGCCCCCTCCCTGGCGGCCAATCTGATCACCAGTACGGAGAAGACCGCCATTCACTGGGACAAGGCCCCCTGCCGCTTCTGCGGTACCGGTTGCTCTGTGCTGGTGGGAACCCAGGAAGGCCGTGTGGTCGCGACCCAGGGGGATCCGGATGCGCCGGTCAACCGTGGCCTCAACTGTATCAAAGGCTACTTCCTCTCCAAGATCATGTACGGGGAAGACCGCCTGACCCAGCCGCTGCTGCGGATGAAAAATGGCCAATTCGACAAAGAGGGCGAGTTTGCTCCCATCAGCTGGGATCAGGCCTTCGACATCATGGCCGAGAAGTTCAAGGCGACCCTGAAAGAGAAGGGGCCCACCGCCGTCGGCATGTTTGGCTCCGGCCAGTGGACCGTCTGGGAAGGTTATGCCGCCGCCAAGTTGTTCAAGGCCGGTTTCCGCTCCAATAATATCGATCCCAACGCCCGTCACTGCATGGCCTCTGCGGTCGTCGGCTTCATGCGCACCTTCGGCATGGACGAGCCCATGGGCTGCTACGACGACATCGAGCAGGCCGACGCCTTCGTACTGTGGGGCTCCAACATGGCCGAGATGCACCCCATCCTCTGGTCGCGTATCTCGGATCGCCGTCTCTCCAAGCCGGATGTGCAGGTTCATGTGCTCTCGACCTTCGAGCACCGCAGCTTCGAGCTGGCCGACAACCCGATGATCTTCACCCCGCAGGCTGATCTGGCGATCCTCAACTACATCGCCAACTACATCATCCAGAACGACAAGGTGAACAAGGAGTTCGTCAGCAAGCACACTGTGTTCAAGAAGGGGGTCACCGACATCGGCTATGGCCTGCGTCCGACTCACCCGTTGCAGCAGAAGGCCAAGAACCCCGACGCGGGCGACGCCACTCCCATGAGCTTCGACGAGTTCGCCAAGTTCGTGGCCGATTACGACGTGGAGAAGGTCTCCAAGATGTCCGGTGTACCGGTGGACAAGCTCGAGAAGCTGGCCCAGATCTACGCCGACCCCACCAAGAAGGTGGTCTCCTACTGGACCATGGGCTTTAACCAGCACACCCGTGGCGTCTGGGCCAACAACCTCTGCTATAACATCCATCTGCTGACCGGCAAGATCTCCGAGCCGGGCAACGGTCCCTTCTCCCTGACCGGCCAGCCCTCTGCGTGCGGCACCGCCCGTGAAGTGGGTACCTTCGCCCACCGCCTGCCGGCGGACATGGTGGTGACCGATCCCAAGCACCGCGCCGTGACCGAGAAGATCTGGCAGATCCCCGACGGCACCATCCCCGAGAAGCCCGGTTTCCACGCCGTGCTGCAAGATCGCATGCTCAAGGATGGCAAGCTCAACGCCTACTGGGTGATGTGCAACAACAACATGCAGGCCGGCCCCAACATCAACGAGGAGCGTCTGCCTGGCTACCGGGATCCGCGCAACTTCGTGGTGGTCTCCGACCCCTATCCGACCGTGACCGCCCAGGCGGCCGACCTCATCCTGCCCACCGCCATGTGGGTCGAGAAAGAGGGGGCCTATGGTAACGCCGAGCGCCGCACCCAGTTCTGGCATCAGCAGGTGAAATCTCCGGAAGGAGCCAAGTCTGACCTGTGGCAGTTGATGGAGTTTTCCAAGCGTTTCACCGTGGAAGAGGTGTGGCCCGCCGATCTCATCGCCAAGATGCCCGAGCTCAAGGGCAAGACCCTGTTCGATGTGCTCTATGCCAACGGTGCCATCAACAAGTTCAAGAAAGAGGAGTGCAAGGGCCCCCTCAACGATGAAGCCGAGCACTTCGGTTTCTACGTCCAGAAGGGGCTGTTTGAAGAGTATGCCAGCTTCGGTCGCGGCCATGGTCACGATCTGGCCCCCTTCGACACCTATCATGAAGCCCGCGGTCTGCGCTGGCCCGTGGTGGATGGCAAAGAGACCCTGTGGCGCTATCGCGAAGGGTTCGACCCCTACGTCAAGGCCGGGGAGGGGGTGCGTTTCTACGGTAAGCCCGACGGCAAGGCGGTGATCTTCGCGCTGCCCTTCGAGCCGGCTGCGGAAGTGCCCGATGCCGAGTACGACCTGTGGCTCTCTACCGGTCGCGTGCTCGAGCACTGGCACACCGGCACCATGACCCGTCGCGTGCCCGAGCTCTATCGCGCCTTCCCCGATGCGGTGCTCTTCATGCACCCGGACGACGCCAAGGCGCGTAATCTGCGCCGGGGTGACGAGGTGAAGGTAGTCTCTCGCCGCGGTGAGGTGCAGACCCGTATCGAGACCCGGGGCCGTAACAAGCCGCCCAAGGGACTGGTCTTCATGCCCTTCTTCGATGCCAGCCAACTGGTCAACAAGCTGACCCTGGATGCCACCGATCCCCTCTCGAAAGAGACGGATTTCAAGAAGTGCGCCGTCAAGGTGATGAAGGCCTAAGCCATGAGCAGAGCGGTGACCCGGCGACAGTTTATCGGTGAGATGGCCAAAGGGGCCTGCGGGGTGGGGCTGCTTGGCCTCGGCCTCGGGGCCCTGGCACGCCAGCAGGCCGACGGGTTGCCGGCCCAGGCCCTGCGTCCGCCCGGTGCCCTGGTGGAGGGGGAGTTCCTCGGCGCCTGCGTGCGCTGCGGGCTCTGTGTCGAGGCATGTCCGTACGACACCCTGAAGCTGGCTCGCTGGTTCGAGCCGGTGACCACGGGAACCCCCTGGTTCTCGGCGCGTCAGGTGCCGTGCGAGATGTGTGATGACATTCCCTGTGTGGTCGCCTGTCCGACCGGGGCGCTGGATCCGGCCCTGACGGAGATCGACGACGCCCGCATGGGGGTGGCCGTGCTCATCGATCACGAGACCTGCCTCAATGCCCTCGGGCTGCGCTGCGACGTCTGCTATCGGGTCTGTCCGCTGATCGACAAGGCGATCACCCTGGATCTGCAGCACAACGCCCGTACCGGCAAGCACGCCATCTTTCTGCCTACGGTGCACAGCGATATCTGCACCGGCTGCGGCAAGTGCGAGCATGCCTGCGTGCTGGAAGAGGCGGCGATCAAGGTGCTGCCGCGCCAGCTTGCCAAGGGGGAGTTGGGACATCACTACCGGCTCGGTTGGGAAGAGAAGGAGAAGGCCGGCAAGTCTCTCATCGGAGACAAGCTGACCCTTCCTGTACGCAAACCGGAGGGGCTATGAGCAAGGTGCGTATCCCCGGGCACGAGGCGCGCGAGAAGCTGGGGTGGTGGCATACCCACCGCTTCCTGCTGCTGCGTCGCCTGACCCAGCTGTCGGTGGTGGCCCTGTTTCTGCTTGGCCCATTGGCGGGCTTGTGGGTGATGAAGGGGAACCTCTCGAGCTCATTGCTGCTCGATCTGGTGCCGCTCTCCGATCCCCTGGTGTTGCTGCAGAGCCTGGCTGCCGGCCACTGGCCGCTGACCACTCTCTGGGTGGGCAGTGCCATCGTGCTGGCGGGTTACTGGCTGGTCGGAGGAAGGGTGTTCTGCTCCTGGGTCTGCCCGGTCAACCTCATCACCGATGCGGCGGCCTGGCTTAGGATGCGCCTTGGTCTTCGCGCCGGCAGCTCCCTCTCTCGCTCGGCCCGTTACTGGCTGCTTGCCATGGTTCTGGTGCTGCCGGTGGCGACGGGCGTGCTGGTGTGGGAGTGGGTCAATCCGGTGCCGTTGGCCCTGCGGGGTCTGCTGTTTGGTATGGGAGCCGGTTGGAGTCTCTTGCTGGCACTCTTCCTGTTTGATCTGTTTGTGGTGGAGCGAGGCTGGTGTGGTCATCTCTGTCCGGTCGGGGCCTTCTGGGCGCTGGTAAACCGGATCGGGTTTATCAAGATTTCTGCCAGTGGTCGCGATCGTTGCAGCAACTGTATGGACTGTTATGCCGTCTGCCCCGAACGGCCGATCCTCAAGGGACCGGTGCACGGGGCAAGGCGTGGACACGGGCCGCTCATCTCGGCACAGGAGTGCCTTAACTGTGGCCGCTGCATCGATGTGTGCGCGGAACAGGTGTTTACCATTTCGGTAGGATTTGCCGTGAAGGCAGACAACATGTCGGAGAAACAACAATGAAAAAGCTGATTGGAGCAATGCTGGCCTGCCTGCTGGCGGGTGGTCTGATGGCCGCCGAAACCCCCGAGTTCAACACGGACACCGGTGGTGTCCGTTCCGAGCGCGGGACCACGGATCTGGGGAGCGAGGCGACCCCGGCGCCCTTCAAGAATTATCGCAAGGATGGGGAGCCGTACGATCGTCAGTACATGCACCAACCGCCCCTGATCCCGCACGATGTCCGCAACTATGAGGTGGATACCAAGGTCAACAAGTGCCTCTCTTGCCACAGCTTCAAGAATGCGAGCAAGATGAAGGCACCCAAGATAAGCCCGACCCACTTCGAGACCCGCGACGGCATGACCCTTGGCGAAGTCTCCCCGCGTCGTTACTTCTGTCTGCAGTGCCACGTGCCCCAGGCCGATGCCAAACCGCTGGTGGAGAACACCTTCAAGCCGGTTGAGTCCCTGGAGTAAGGAGCGAGACGATGAAATTACCCGGTTTTATCCAGCGACTCTGGGTCACCTTCAAGTCCCCTTCCAAGGCGGCGCTCTGGGTGATCCTGATGCTCGGCTTCTTCGGTGGCGTCATCTTCTGGGGTGGCTTCAACACCGCCATGGAGGCCTCCAACACCGAGGCCTTCTGTACCAGCTGCCACGAGATGCGTGACAACGTGTTCCAGGAGTATCGCGACACCATCCACTACGCCAACCGCTCCGGCGTGCGCGCCAGCTGCCCGGATTGCCATGTTCCCCACGAGTGGACCTACAAGATCATTCGTAAGGTACAGGCCTCCAAGGAGCTGTGGGGCAAGATGACCGGCAAGGTCGATACCCGAGAGAAGTTCGAGTCACACCGCCGCGAGATGGCCGAGCGGGAGTGGAAACGGATGAAGGACAACGACTCGCGCGAGTGCCGTAACTGTCACAACTTCGAGTACATGGACTTCTCCTTGCAAGGTCAGCGTGCATCCAAGATGCACTCCACCAACCTGGCCAGCGGCGAGAACACCTGTATCGATTGCCACAAGGGGATAGCGCACCAGCTCCCCGAGATGTCCGGAGTTCCGGGCTTCTGACAAGTCAGGCCGGCGCAAGCCGGCCTTCTTTTTGGGCGAGCGTTCATCGCCCTGCCGCACCCAGTCAGAACAAGCAGTTATGTTCTCTCTCTGGTAGAATAGCCCCCTGCTTTGGCCGCCCCCTCATCGGGGATGACGGCCGGTTTTGCCTGATGTCGCCTTCTGTGAGGAACTGCCATGGCCAAGTGTGTTGCCCCTTTTCGTCCCCTCGCCATCGCGCTGCTGACGGTGACCGACTCGCGCACCCTCGATGAGGACAGCTCGGGGAGTTATCTGGCGGATGCATTGATCAAGACGGGTCATCGCCTCGCCGAGCGGGCCCTGTTGCCCAACGATCGCTACCGGCTGCGGGCCCAGGTCTCGGCCTGGATCGCCGATCCCGCCATCGAGGTGGTGCTGGTCAACGGCGGCACCGGCTTCTACGCGCACAACTGCACCCCCGAGGCGCTGTCGGTCCTGTTCGATCGTCCCATCGAGGGGTTTGGCGAGCTGTTTCGCCAACTCTCGTTTGCCGAGCTCGGCGCGGCCAGCCTGCAGAGCCGCGCCCTGGCCGGTCTTGCCAACCGCACCGCCATCTTCTGTCTGCCCGGTTCAACCGGTGCCTGCCGCCTCGGCTGGGAGCAACTGATCGCCCCCCAGCTCGACGCGACCACCCGACCCTGTAACTTTGTCAGCCATCTTGGCGAGGAGTCCCGATGAGCGTTGAACTGACCCATCTCAATGGCCGGGGCGAGGCCCATATGGTGGATGTGACCACCAAGGCCGTCACCGAACGCGAGGCGCGTGCCGAGGCTTTTGTCTCCATGGCCCCCGAGACCCTGGGCCTCATCCTCTCCGGTGCTCACCACAAGGGGGACGTGTTTGCCACCGCCCGCATCGCCGGCATCATGGCGGCCAAGAAGACCGCCGATCTCATCCCCCTGTGCCACCCGCTGGCCCTGACTCGGGTCGAGGTGGAGATCACCCCCGAGACGGCGCAACATCGGGTGCGTATCGAGACGGTGTGCAAGCTCTCGGGCAAGACCGGGGTGGAGATGGAGGCGCTCACCGCCGCCTCGGTAGCCGCCCTCACCATCTACGACATGTGCAAGGCGGTGCAAAAGGACATGGTCATCGGCCCGGTGCGCCTTCTCGAGAAGCGCGGCGGCAAGTCGGGCCATTTCCAGGCCGATATGAAGAACGATCAACCCATTGAAGGAGAGCAGCCATGATCCAGGTGCTGTTTTTTGCCCAGGTGCGCGAGCTGGTCGGCTGCGATGCCCTGGCCATGAACGACGAGTTCGCCACCGCCGAGGCGCTGCGTGCGGCGCTTGCCCTGCGCGGCGACAAGTGGGCCCTGGCGCTCGAGCCCGGCAAGCTGCTGGTGGCGGTCAACCAGACCCTGGTGCCCCTCGATACCCCCATCAAGGGGGGGGACGAGGTGGCCTTCTTCCCGCCGGTTACGGGGGGCTGAGATGGAGCCGATGATTCGGGTGCAGCGGGAGGATTTCAGCCTCGCCGCCGAGTATGAACGCCTCTCTGGGGATCCCGCCTGCGGGGCCATCGTCACCTTCGTTGGCAAGGTGCGCGACATGAACCAGGGGGAGCAGGTGGCCGGCCTGTCGCTGGAGTACTATCCGGGCATGACCGAGAAGGCGCTCGCCGCCATCGTGGACGAGGCCAAGACCCGTTGGCCGCTGCAGGGGTGTACCCTGATCCACCGGGTGGGGGATCTGCAGCTTCGGGATCAGATCGTGCTGGTGGCGGTGAGCTCGGCACACCGGGAGGCGGCCTTCGCCGCCTGCCACTTCATCATGGATTACTTAAAGACCCGGGCCCCCTTCTGGAAGCGCGAGCTCAGCACCGATGGGCGCCGCTACTGGGTCGAGGCCAAAGAGAGTGATAACGAGGCGGCCGCTCGCTGGCACGAGTAGACCGCGTCCCTGGACCCCGGGGTCCGTTTTCAGGCAAGGAGTGTATGGATGAATCGTCAATGGGGATGGGCGCTTGCCCTGATGCTGACCGTGCCGGCCGCGCAGGCCGACGAGGTGCGAGTGGCGGTGGCCGCCAACTTCAAGGGGACACTCGGCAAGATTGCCGAGGCGTTCACGGCACAGACCGGTCACACTGTCACCATCAGCGCGGCGGCGACCGGGGTGCTCTACACCCAGATAAGTCACGGGGCTCCCTTCGATCTCTTCCTCTCCGCCGATGCGGCCACCCCCGAGAAGCTCGAGCGCGAGGGCAAGGGGGAGGGGCGTTTTACCTATGCCATCGGCAAGCTGGGGCTGTGGCATCGGGGTGGTCCTGCCCCTGACGAGGCCTTCTTGCGCAGCTGGCGCGGGAATCTGGCCATCGCCAACCCCCGCACCGCCCCCTATGGTGCCGCCGCCATGGCGACCCTGACCCACCTCAAGCTCGATCCTGCCCGGTATCGCCTCCTGACCGGTACCAACATAGGCCAGACCTGGCAGTTTGTGCACAGCGGCAACGCCGAGCTTGGCTTCGTCGCCTGGGCCAATCTGGTGGAGGCGGGCAAGACGGCAGAGGCCTGGGCCGTGCCGGCCGAGCTCTATCCCCCCATCGAGCAGCAGGGAATCGTGCTCAAATCCGGGGTAGTCGCCGAGGCGCTGGTCGGCTGGCTGGGCAGTGAGCAAGGGCGCACCATGATTGCCGCCGCCGGTTACGGCCTGCCCGGCGCCGGTTAAACCATGCCGAGTCCTGCCGATCTGCTGGCCATTGGCCTGACCCTCAAGCTCGCCGCCTGCACCACGGGGATCCTGCTGCTGCTCTCGCCGCCGCTGGCCTGGTGGCTGGCCCGCAGCCGTCACTGGCTGCGTCCCGTGGTGGAGGCGCTGGTGGCCCTGCCCCTGGTGCTGCCGCCGACCGTGCTGGGCTTCTACCTGCTCATCGCCTTCTCCCCCGAGACGGCCCTGGGGCAGGGGTGGCGGGCCCTGTTCGATCGCCAGTTGGCGTTCAGCTTCAGCGGCCTGCTGCTCGCCTCGCTCATCTATTCGCTCCCCTTCGTGGTGCAGCCGCTCACCTCGGCCTTCGTCAACCTGGGGAACCGGGAGCTGGAGGCGGCGGCCACCCTGGGACTGGGGCCGGTCGAGCGCTTCTTTCGCATCGTGCTGCCCATGACGTTGCCGAGCTTCGTGATGGCCGCGGCTCTGGGCTTTGCTCACACCCTGGGGGAGTTCGGTGTGGTGCTGATGATTGGGGGCAACATACCCGGTGAGACCCAGGTGCTCTCGATTGCCCTGTTTGATCATGTGGAGGCTCAGGATTATGCCAACGCTCACCTGCTCGCCGGCGGCTTGCTCGCCTTTGCCATGGTGGTGCTGGTGCTGGTCTACGGGGTGTTGCAGCGCCGGCAGCGGAGGATGTTCGCATGATGAGTCTGTCCCTGCGGCGTCTCTATGGTGCCTGGGATCTCGCCTGTGAGCTGAGTTGGCGAGGGGAGGGGATCTGCGGCCTGTTTGGTCCCTCTGGCAGTGGCAAGAGCACCCTGCTGCGGGCCATCGCAGGGCTCGAGCGGGCCCCTTGCGATCGCCTCTGCTGGCAGGGACGCGAGCTCGCCGCACTGCCAGCCGAGGGGCGGCGCATCGGCCTGGTGTTTCAGGATGCGCGCCTCTTCGGTCACCTGAGTGTACTGGGCAACCTCGAGCTCGCCGCCGGCAAGGGGCGGGGGCGTTGGCGTCCCCGGGAGCTCGCCGTGCGGCTTGGCTTCGATGAGTTGCTCGGCCAGCGCGCCTCGGCTCTCTCGGGTGGCCAGCGCCAGCGGGTTGCTCTGGCCCGTGCCCTGCTCGCCGAGCCGAGCCTGCTACTGCTCGATGAGCCCTTCTCGGCCCTCGATCGACGCAGCCGCCTGCACCTCATCCACGAGTTGCAGAGCCTGCAGCGAGAGAGCGGCCTGCCCATGCTTTACGTGACCCACGCCATGGAGGAGGTGGGCATGCTCTGTGACGAGCTGATCCTGCTCGAGGGGGGGCGAGCCCTGGCTCAGGGGGCGCCGGATGCCCTGTTTGCCCGTCTCGACCTGCCGCTCGCCAGCCGCGACGATGCCGGGGTGATCCTCTGTGCCGAGCTGGTGCATTGGCATGAAGAGGAGCAGATGGCCGAGCTGCATCTGGCCGGCCAATCCCTGTTTGTGACCATGCCCCTGCCCCCGGATATGCCGGGCCCGGTGCGTATCAAGGTGGCGGCCAGGGACGTGGTGGTGGCGACGCGCCCCATCGAGGGCTCCAGCCTCTCCAACTGTCTGACGACACGGCTTCGGGAGCAGCAGTCACCGCTGCCGGGTCAGAGCCTGTTGCAGCTGGCACTCGGGGAGCAGCGGCTGCTCGCGCGCATCACTCGCCGCTCCAGCGAGCGTTTGGGACTGATGCAGGGGCAGGAGGTCTTTGCTTATATCAAGGCAGTCAGTCTGCTGGGGGAGGCGTGATGCGCCGAAAACGTAAAGAGAGTCGGGTCAAGGGGCTCTATCAACGCAGTGCAGGGGAGGGGCCCTTGCTGCTCTTTCTGCATGGACTGGGCTCGTCGAGCCTCGATTGGCAGGCCCAGATCGAGTACTTTTCACCCCACTATCGCTGTGTGGCACTGGATCTGCGCGGCCACGGCCTGAGCACCCTGGAGGGGCCCCTCAATCCGGGGCAACTGTGCGCCGACGTGGTGAACTGGCTCGACGAGCAGCCGGGTCAGGTGGTGCTGATAGGGTTGTCGCTCGGGGCCATGATAGCCCTCGAGGTGGCCCTGGCCCGTCCCGGGCGAGTGGACGGCATGATGCTGATCAACGGCTTTGCCGAGTTTTCTCTCGATAATGAGGCCGACCGTGCCCGCTTCGAGCAACGGCTCAAGTGGTTGCGCTGGATCGGGATGTGGCCGCTCGCCTGGTGGCTGGGGCTCAGCCTGTTTCCCGCCCCCGAGCAGCGAGCGCTGCGCCACACCTTCCGCCAGCGCTTCGTGCGTAACCACAAGCGAGTCTATCGCACCCTGCTCGAGGCGCTGCCCGGCTGGAGTGTGCGAGCCCGCCTGAGCACGCTACACCAGCCGGTGGCACTGGTATCGAGCAGTGACGATTATCTTCCCCTGGCGCAGCGGGTGGCCCAGTTTGCCTCCCTGCCCGATGGGCGTATCTTCACCCCGACCGGCCACCATGCCTGGCCGGCAGAGGATCCGGCGGCCTGTAACCGGCTGCTGGAGCGTTTCTTAACCGACATTCATTACTATTGAGCGAGAGGGAGTCACAACGGCGATGAACGATCATCTGATCATCGGTCTTCTGGTCATCACCCTAGGGGCCTGTGCCCAGCAGAGCGTCACCCTGCATCAGCAGGCGGGGACGAGCCAGCTGACCATGAATTCTGCCTCTTCGCAGGATCTTGCCGGGCGCTGTGGTGAGGGGGAGACGCTGCATCTGACGAGTCGTCAGGGGCCGGTGGAGGGGTTGCTGACCCTGGCCAGCTTGGGCAGTTATCGGCCCGATGCACAGGTGCACTGCGAGCCCTGAGGATTTCTCTTCCCCTGGTAGCGATGAGCCCGGCGTTGCCGGGCTCATCGTTTTAGTCTTCGGCGCAGCCGGGGCAATCGGGGCGCCTCGGCAGGCGCAGGGGGCGAAACTGGCCGGTCAGACCGTCGATAAGCAGCATGCGGTGAGTCAGCGGCTCGCCGCAGCCACTCAGGATCTTGATCGCCTCAAGCGCCTGCAGGCTGCCGACGATCCCGACCACGGGAGCCATGATGCCCGCCTCGACACAGGTGAGCGCCTGCTCGCCGAACAGTTGACTCAGGCACTCGTAGCAGGGCTCCTCCGGGTGCCACTGAAAGCTGCACACCTGCCCCTCGAAGCGGATGGCGGCGCCGCTGACCAGCGGTACCCGATGGGCGCGGGCGCGGCGATTGAGCAGGTTGCGGGTCGGCAGATTGTCGCTGCAATCGAGCACCAGATGGTGCCTGGGCAGCTCCGCCTCGAGCAGTGCCTCATCCGCCTGGGCCTGGAGGGGGCGCACCTTGACATAGGGGTTGAGGCTCTCGAGGGCGGTGGCGGCAGAGGCCACCTTGCTCTGTCCGAGGCGAGCGTCGCAGTGGAGCACTTGGCGCTGCAGATTGGAGCGCTCGACCGTGTCGAAGTCGACCAGGGTGAGCTGGCCCACCCCGGCCACCGCCAGGTATTGGGCGGCGGCGCAGCCGAGGCCGCCGGCCCCGATCACCAGCACCCGGGCCTGCTTGAGCGCCTCTTGCCCCTCGAAGTCGAAGGATTTGAGGATGATCTGGCGGTTGTAGCGCAGCAGCTCCTCGTCGCTCAGGATCTCGCTCATTGCAGCAGGCTCCCGAAGGGCTCGACGGTGACCGACTCCCCGGCAGCCACCTGGCCACGCTCGCGCTCGAGCACTATGTAGCAGTTGGCCCGGGAGAGGGAGCTAAAGACCCCCGAATCCTGGGAGCCGGTGCTGCGCACCACCAGTCCGGTCGGGGTGCTCTCGAGGATGCCGCGTTGAAAATCGAGACGACCGGGCGCCTTCTTGAGCCCTTCGGCGGCGGTGGCGGTCAGACGCAGGGGCGGGCGCACTGTCTCGCCGGCGAGGCGGGCCAGGGCCGGGCGCACCAGCTGATCGAAGGTGACCATGGCCGAGACAGGATTGCCGGGCAGGCCGAAGAACCAGGTCTGCTCGAGACGACCGAAGGCGAAGGGCTTGCCGGGCTTGATAGCCAGCTTCCAAAAGCCGATCTCCCCGAGCTCCTCGAGCAGCTGTTTGGTGTAGTCCGCCTCACCCACAGAGACGCCGCCCGAGGTGATGAGGGCATCGGCCTCGCGCCGGGCACGCAGGAAGGCGGCGCGCAGCTGCTCGGGATCATCGGGGATGATGCCGAGATCGAGGATCTCCACCTGGAGGCGCTCGAGCATGGCACGCACCCCGTAGCGGTTGGAGTCATAGATCTCCCCATGAGCAAGGGGGGTGCCCACCGGCTTGAGCTCATCGCCGGTGCTGAGCAGGGCCACCCTGAGGGGGCGCAGCACCTGGACGCGGGCGATGCCAAGCGAGGCGAGCAGAGGCAGCTCGCGGGGGGTCAGGCGGGTGCCGGCGGCCAGTACCTCGGCTCCCCGGGCGATGTCTTCTCCCCGGCGGCGCACGTGTTGCCCGGTGGCTGGCTTGGTGGTGAAGGTGATGCGGTTACCGTCGGCCTGCGCCTCCTCCTGCATGATGACGCAGTCGGCCCCCTCGGGCAGGGCGGCACCCGTCATGATACGCACGCAGTGGCCCGCCTCGCAGACAGAGCCATAGGCCCCCTCGCACCCCAGGGGATGGCCCGCCAGGGCACGTCCCTGCAGCAGCAGGCTATCGCCGGCGACGAGATCGGCGCTGCGCAGGGCATAGCCATCCATCGCCGAGTTATCGAAGGGGGGAACATCCATCGGGGAGATGATCGGTACTGCCAGCACCCGGCCCAGTGCCTGCTCGATGGGCAGCGTGAGGGTGTCGGTAAGGGCTGGGAGCGTGGTGAGCATCTCGTGCAGGGCTTCGTCCAGGGGACGCAGTGCGGATTGACCCATGGGGCCTCCTTTGGGTGGCAGGCTGGCAAATGAGGCTCATTATTTCAAAAAAGCGGTCATATGGGCAGTTTCCCCATATGGGGTAGCGAGGTTTGACTTGCAATGTACTGTACTTACGCATTTACTAATGCGCTGCGTACGTCCCCGATTGAAGAGAGTGAAGCATGAGTGAGCTGAGCACACACGCCAAACTGGTCCGCGATGCCCTGATAGCCCAGGGGCTGGAGACCCCCATGGTGCCGAGCACCCTGGATCGTGCCGAGAAGCAGGCCCGCATCGAAGAGCACATGCGTGCCATCATGGGGCTGCTCTCCCTGGATCTCGAGGATGACAGCCTGGCCGAGACGCCCCACCGCATCGCCAAGATGTACGTCAATGAGATCTTCGCCGGCCTCGATTACAGCACCTTTCCCAAGGTGACGGTGATCGAGAACAAGATGCAGGTGGACGAGATGATAGTGGTGAAGGATATCTCCCTGACCAGCACCTGCGAGCATCATTTCGTCACCATAGACGGCATGGCTCACGTGGCCTATATCCCCCGTGGCAAGGTGATTGGGCTGTCGAAGATCAACCGCATCGTCCAGTTCTTCGCCCGTCGCCCCCAGGTGCAGGAGCGCCTCACCCAGCAGGTGCTGCTGGCGTTGCAGACCCTGCTCGGTACCCGGGATGTGGCCATCAGCATCACGGCCACCCACTACTGCGTCAAGGCGCGCGGGGTGATGGATGCCACCTCTGCCACCACCACCACCTCCCTCGGTGGGGTCTTCAAGACCCAGCCCGATACCCGCGCCGAGTTCCTCGGCATGCTGCGGGTTGGCCGCTAGCCGACATGTGCCGCCCCTCCGTCTATGCGTTCGGGGCGGCGAAAGCCTCTATATCGACCATTCCTGCTACTTTCGTTAACGAACATTTTATTTTCGTGATTGCCCTCCCAAGCTTCACTTAGTGGGTGAATTGTCACTTACTCTGCCGTTTTTCCCTCGGCTATGATGCGCTTTCGAATTCAAATCTGTTCGGGTGACATCATGTTTCGATCCATCAGGCATCAGGTCATGCTATGGGGTGGCTGTCTTTTGCTGGCGACCGTGCTCAGCGTGGTCGGTTATGGCTATCTCTCTCTTTCATCAACCCAGGAGCAGATCCAGCAGGCGATCCGGGAGCAGGCTCGCCATGAGACGGGACGCTGGCTCGAGGCGCTGGCCAGCCAACAGGCCGGAGAGGTAGGTCGTCGTTTTGAGCAGGCCCTGGATACAGCCGGGACCTTGGCGGCCCTGTTGGGTGGGAATACCCATCAGGCAGAGCCCATCACCCGGACACAGGCAACCGCCTTGCTCAAGGATGTGGTCGAACGCAATCCCGATTTTCTCAGCATTTACAGTGGCTGGGAGGCCGATACGTTCGATGGTCAGGACGCGGCCTTTACCAAAGATGGTCGCCACAGTCAGGCCAGCGGCAATTTTGCCCCCTATTGGAGCCGATCCCAGAACGGTTACAATCTTGCGCCACTGGGGGATTACTACAGCAAGACCCCTTCCGCCACCGGGATCCGCGCCTCCGAATGGTACCTCTGCCCGATGGAGAGCAAGGCTGCTTGCGCCGTCGACCCTTCTGTCTATACGGTCGATGGCAAGCCGACCCTGCTCACCTCCTTTGTGGTGCCGGTACTGGAGCAGGGGCGTTATCTCGGGCTGGTGGGGGTCGATTACTCCCTCAATTACCTGCAGCAACTCACCGAGCGCTTGAGTCAGGATCTCTATCAGGGCCAGGCCAGAGTGCGCATTCTAAGCCCCAAGGGAATAGTGGCGGCTGACTCGGCCCAGCCAGATCAGATCGGCAAGCGCCTTGAAGAGAGCGGCGTGATGGCGATGGTGAGCCAGGCCAGGGCGCAGCAATATGAGCGCGAAGGCTTGCTCGGTGTCTTTGCTCCCATCCCTATCAATCGGGTCTCCCAAGCCTGGGGCATTGCCATTGAAGTGCCGCTACAGGCGTTGTTGGCCAGCCATGTCAGTGCCGAAGAGGTGAGGGCCCAGCAGTTTGCCGATGGCCTCTGGATGCAGCTTCTGGTGGGGATCCTGATGGCTGTGCTGGGGCTGCTGGGTCTTGCCTGGGCGGCCGGATCCATCTCGCGACCGGTTGACCAGACGGCCCGCATGGTGGCGCGTTTGTCGGCAGCCGGTGGCGATCTGACCCAGCGTCTCGATGTGAAACGGCGTGATGAGACCGGTAAGCTGGCCGAGGGGATCAACCGCTTTGTTCACTCGGTTCATGAGATAGTCAGCGATACTGCCGTGACCGTGCAGACTCTGCAGTCGCGCGCCTCCTGTGCTGCAGATCAGGCGCAGCAGAGTCTGGACAATAGCCGGCGTCAACTGCAGGAGATCGAGATGGTGGCCACTGCGGTGAACCAGATGGCGTCCACTGCCGACTCGGTATCGAGCCATGCCCAGCAGACGGCCGGTGCCGTGGAAGATACCCGTAAGGCTGTGCATCGGGGTCAAGAGGTGGTGGGCGCGGCGGCGGGCGGGATCCGTCATCTGACCGAGCAGTTCGCCGAGGTGGCGAGTCAGATCGCCTCCTTGCAGCAGCAAGGGGTGCACATCGGCAGCATCCTGGATGTGATCCGTACCATCTCGGAGCAGACCAACCTGCTGGCGCTCAACGCGGCTATCGAGGCAGCACGAGCCGGTGAGCATGGGCGCGGTTTTGCGGTGGTGGCTGATGAGGTTCGTGGGCTTGCTTCCAAGACCCAGGCATCGACCAAGGAGATCCAGGCCATGATTGATCGGCTCAGAGAGACCACGGTCGAGGCGGTTGGCACCATGGATGAAGGGCGCAGCCTGAGTCAGAGGGTATTGAAGGACGCCGAGCAGGCCGAGCACGAGCTGGCACAGATAGTGGTCGCCGCGGATCGTATCGGGGATATGGCGACCCAGATCGCCAGTGCATCGGAAGAGCAGTCACAGGTCACTGCCGAGATCAGCCGCAACGTGAGCAACATTCACGATGTAGCGGCGCGGTCGACCGCCTTGGCTCGCGAGCAGGATGAGCAGGGGCGTACCATGGACTCCTTGGCCGCCGATGTGATGAGCAAGATGGCTCGCTTCCGTTATTAAGCACCAGACCCCGTTCAAAGCGGGGTCTTTTTTATCCCGGGCGGCGTTAGCCGCTTTTCTTTTATTCGCCAATGATTATAAAATGTGCGCCCCTTATGAAGCCCGCCTCGTCTGCGGCCATAGGGCGTGACCAGGAGGGTCATGGCAGGGCCAGGATGGCGAACAGGCTTCCCCGTTCCATATTCAGGTAATTTCATGACTACCCACTCCATGACCATCGGCAAGAAGCTCACGGCTGCCTTCGCCGTGCTCGGCCTTATCGTTACCCTCATCGGTAGCTTCTCTCTCTACGAATTCTCCTACATGAACGGGGCGGCGCTGCGCTTTACCGACAGCATACTGCCGGCCGTGAACCGCACCAACGCCATCGGCGAGAGCATCCGGGATCTGCGTCGCTATCAGCTGGGACTCTTTCTGGTGCTGGACGACGCAGCAAAGACCCGTGAGTACGGCGCCGAGGCGGACAAGTATCGCCTGCAGATCGAGCGGCAATTGAGCGATCACGACAAGACCATCTGGGCCACGGATGTGGAGGAGCGGCGCGTCTTCGAGACGGTCAAGGCCGACTGGCAGCGCTATTCTGCCCTCTATGCCCGGGTGCAACAGTTGGTGGGTCAGCAGCCTCAGGTGGCAGAGGATCTCTTCCTGGACGAGGGGATCCCTTTGTTCAAGGCCCTGGCAAGCTCGGTGAGCGAACTGGTGCAGATCAACCATGGCTATGCCAAGGGGGCACGCAGCGAGGTGATCGATGCCTATGAGTCGGCGCGCTGGAGCGTGTCGGTGGCCCTGCTGGTGGCCCTGGCCCTGGTGGTGGTGCTCTCTTTGGTGCTGACCCGCCAGATCCGCGATCCTCTCATCATGCTGGCCCGTCATACCCAGCGTATCGCCGCCGGCGAGCTGGGGCGTGGCGAGCTGCAGCAGTGGCTCAAGGAGGGGCGCTTCCAGCGCGATGAACTGGGCCAACTCGGTCAGGGGGTTGACCGCATGCAGCACTCGCTCGCCGAGCTGGTGAATGAGATTGCGGGCTCGGTGGCCCAGCTCAGCAGCGCCGTGGAGGAGGTGAGTGCCATCTCCGAACAATCCGCCAAGGGGATGGCCCAGCAGCAGGGAGAGATCTCCCAGGTGGCCACCGCCATGAACGAGATGCAGTCCACCGTCAACGAGGTGGCTCGCAACACCGCCGATGCCATGTCCGCCGCCAAGGGCGCATCGCGGACCTCGCACAGCGGCAACCAGGTGGTGCGTAGCGCCATCGGGAGTATCGAGGCGGTATCGGATCGGATCGAGCAGGCCGGTGCCGTGGTACTGCAGCTGGAGCAAGAGAGCGGCAATATCACCATGGTGCTGGATGTGATCCGCGAGATCGCGGGGCAGACCAACCTGTTGGCTCTCAATGCAGCCATCGAGGCGGCCCGTGCCGGTGAGCAGGGGCGCGGTTTCGCGGTGGTGGCGGACGAGGTGCGCTCTTTGGCCCAGCGAACCCAGGACTCTACCGCCGAGATCAGCAAGATGATCGAGCTGTTGCAAAGTCGCGCCGCCGAGGCGGGCAGCGCCATGCAGGTCAGCCGTGAGCAGATGCAAGAGAGTGTGGCCCTGGCTCGGGATGCGGGTCAGAGCATCGACACGATCAACGGGGCCGTGGTGCAGATCACCGACATGAACACCCTGATCGCCACGGCCACCGAGGAGCAAAACGCAGTGACCGAGGATCTCAACCGCAGCATCGTCAGCATTCACAACGCCGCCGACGAGAATGCCCAGGGGGCGCAGCAGATAGCGGCGGCCTGTGGTGAACTGAGCCGCCTGGCTACCTCCTTGCATCATCTGGCCCAGCGCTTCACCCTCTAAACGCGCCGCGCCAATGAAGAGGCCCCGTCATGGACGGGGCCTCTTTCGTTGGGGGTCAGCTCAGGCCGACGATCTCGCCCTGCTCGTCGATATCCATCTGCCGATAGGCCGGCAGGCTGCCCAGACCCGGCATGGTCATCACGGGGCCGCACAGGGCATAGATGAAGCCCGCGCCGGTGCAGGGGGTGAGGGACTCCACCGGCAGGGTGAAGCCTTTGGGGGCCCCCTTGAGAGCAGGGTCATGGCTGATGGAGAGGGGGGTCTTGGCCATGCACAGGGGCAGGTGGTCGAGCCCCTCGGCCGAGAGGCGCTCGAGCTGGGCCCGTGCCATCTCGCTCAAGGCCACGCCGGCCGCCCCATAGCCACACTCGGCCAGGGTGGCGAGCTTCTCCACGAGGGGCATCTCGCTGGGGTAGAGCAGGGTGGGGTGGGACGGCCGGCTGCAGGCCTTCACTACGGCCTGCGCCAGATCGCAAGCACCGGCCCCCCCCTTGGCGAAGGCATCGCTCAGGGCGGCAGTGGCCCCGCACTCGGCGATGCGATCACTGAGCCAGTTCAACTCCTCCTCCCCATCCTGGGGGAAACGATTGATGGCCACCACCACAGGCACCCCGTAGCGGCGAGCATTCTGGATATGCCAGGCGAGGTTGTCGAAACCTTGCCGGAGCAGGGGGAGGGAGGGCTCGATGAGTGCTGCGGGCAGGGGCTGTCCCGGGGTGATCCGGCAGGCACCGCTGTTGGCCTTGATCCCCCGAAGGGTGGCGACCAGCACCACGCAGGCGGGGAAGAGCCCACTCTGGCGTCCCTTGATATTGAAGAACTTCTCGAGCCCCATGTCGGAGCCAAAACCGGCCTCGGTCACTCCGTAGTCGCAGTGGCGCAGGGCAATCTGATCGGCGATGACCGAGGAGTTGCCATGAGCGATATTGGCGAAGGGGCCGGCGTGGACCAAGACCGGGGTCTGCTCGGTCGTCTGCATCAGGGTCGGGGCCAGGGCCTCCTTGAGCAGCACCGTCATGGCGCCGGCGACCTCGAGATCCTCGGCGGTGATGGGGTGTCCCTCCTCGCTCTCGGCAAGACGGATGCGGCCAATTCGGGCACGCAGATCCCGCAGGCTTGAGGCCAGGGCCAGCACGGCCATCAGCTCGGAGGCGGCGGTGATGACAAAGCTTCCCTCCCGCTCCACCCCGTCGGCAGCGCCACCCTGGCCGAGGGTGATGTGGCGCAGTGCCCGATCGTTGATATCCATGGCCCGGGGCCAGAGGATCCTGGCGATATTGAGCCGGGTGAGCCCGGTTCGCTCGGTGAAGGCCTCGCCGAGCCGCCGCTCGTGAAAGAGGCGGGCATCGATGGCCGCCGCCGCCAGGTTGTGGGCCGCCGTGACCGCATGAAAGTCCCCGGTCAGGTGCAGGTTCATCTCCTCCATGGGGACGACCTGGGCATGGCCGCCGCCGGCAGCCCCTCCCTTGACCCCGAACACGGGCCCCAGGCTCGGCTGGCGGATGCAGGCGATGGCGGAGTGGCCGAGCCGGTTGAGCCCCATGGAGAGCCCCAGGGTGGTGACCGTCTTCCCCTCGCCAAAGGGGGTTGGCGTGATGGCGCTGACCAGCACCAGCTTGCCTCTCTGCGCTTCCGGTTGCCGCAGCAGGGCGGGATCGAGCTTGGCCTTGTAGCGACCGTGAGGGATAACGAAGTCGGTAGGGATGCCGAGACGGTCAGCCAATTGGTCGGCTGTGAGTCGGGAGGAGTGGCGGGAGATGAGGATATCGCTTAGCATCGGGCTCCTTAAGGGATCCATGATCCGGTGTGAAACGATTGCGAAGTGCGCGAAGAGTAGAGCGTAATGACTGAGAATGCTATGACAAAGAACATATTATCCCGTGATACCGGATCGCTGACCACTCCCGTCGAACTCAATCTCAACGAGCTCTATCACCCGCCCAAGGCAACACTGACGGCGGCGGGGATCTTCTCGGCCATGGCCCCCCTGTTTGGTTTTGGCTGGGCGGCCCTGACCCAGGATCCCGAGAGCCGGCTGCGGGCAGAGATCCGGCGCCGGATCCGCAAAGAGCGCACCGATCTGGCCAATCTCACCCTCATCTTGCAACTGGCCGCCCTGTGTGACTGTCATCATCTTCGCATTACCCTGCCCATGGAACCCGACGAGGCTCTCTGTCAGGGGCTCTCCACCCGTCTGCCCCAATGGCAGATCTCGGTGGAGGAGCGGGTGCTGGTCGCCCGAAACCAGCCCCCTGCCTCCCCCTAACCCCTCGCCATTACTCGGTGAAGGCTACAGCAAGTGTATGATTCATCATCAAATGGGGTCATTCTTGCCGCCTTTGTCATAATCCTGAATGATTGCGATTGAGTAAGAAAATTCTTTCAGTTAAAAAAGGGGTATTATCTGGAACCAACCCGGCGATGCCGGGTTTGTTGTTCCTGTCATAGTGCGCACAAGGAGGCTGACGTTGCGCAATCAAGGTGTCGAGCGCCATTTTTTCGACCATTTCACTGCCGAGGGGCAACTCAAGGGACTCTGCTTTCTTCTGGTGACTCACTTGCTGCCGGATCGTCCCCGTTTTATCGAGGCGCTCTCCCGCATCGGTCGCGTCGGGGCCATCTTTCCCAAACCAAAATCCATTCATGCGCCGACCCTGACCTGGGCCGAGGCTCACTATCCCGTGATGGGGCTGGATCGCCACTGGACCCAGGATGCCTGCGAGGTCGTCGCCCGTCTCGACACCCTGGTCGGGGCGGATGAGCGTCTCGTCATCCTCGACATCGGGGGCTATTTTGCCGGTGTGCTGGCTCCCCTCAAGGCCCACTTCGGCGCGCGTTTTCTCGGGGTGGTGGAGATGACCGAGAATGGGCATCAGCGCTACGAAGAGGGGCCGCTGCCGACCCCCGTGCTCTCGGTGGCGCGCAGCCCCCTCAAGCAGGCGGAGGATGTGCAGATTGGCCTGAGCGTCGTCTACTCTGCCGAGTCCCTGGCGCGCAGCCTCAACCGTACTTTCAACGCCTGTCAGGCCGCCCTGTTTGGCTATGGCAAGGTGGGACACAGCATCGCCTTCGAGCTGCGCAGTCGCAATCTCTGGCTCGATCTGGTGGAGACCTGTCCCCTGCGGCAGATGGAGGCGCTCTCCCATGGCTTCCATCTCACCGACAAGGAGACGGCCCTCGGCCGTGCCGAGCTCATCATCTGCTCTACGGGTAACGGGGTCTTGAGCCGTCAGGATCTGTTGACCCTGCGCGCGGGGGCCATGCTCGCCTCGGTCACCTCCGCCGATGACGAGTTTGCCTTTACCCTGGCCGAGCTGGGCTGGCCCTGCGAGGAGATCTGCCACCGGGTACTGCAACTGACACGGCCCGATGGCACCGTCATCTATCTGCTCAACCGGGGTGAGGCGGTGAACTTTGTCCATGGCGCCGTGATAGGCGAGTACGTCTACCTGGTGCTGGCAGAGATCATCGAGGGGGCCCGGCAACTGGCCCGGGCTCGCCTGGGAGAGGGATTGCACGAGCTTTCGCCTGCGGTGATGCGCGATATCGCCAAGCTGTGGCTGCGAGATTTTCACGGGGTGAACTCATGAAGCCGAGAATCGAGATCCGTTATTGCACCCTCTGCCGCTGGATGCTGCGGGCTGCCTGGCTGGCTCAGGAGCTGCTCTCCACCTTCGCCGGTGAGCTGGGGGAGGTGGCCCTGGTCCCTGCCAGCAAGGGGGAGTTTCGTATTCTGGTCGACGGCGTTCAGGTGTGGGAGCGGGTTGCCGATGACGGCTTCCCCGAGGCCAAGGAGATCAAGCAGCGGGTGCGCGATGTGATCGCCCCGGAGCGGGATCTGGGGCACAGTGACAAGCCTCGATAGAATCTTTTCCTCCCATGAAAGAGCGACACAGACTGTCGCTCTTTTCTTTAAAATGAATAAGTTACAATCAAACGGTTGTCAGCCTGAACCCAGGCTGTACCGTCTGCCCCCGCCCGCTTGTCTCCCTTCTCCCGAGTGCTCAGACTCGCCTCCCGTTACTGTTTATTGATTGGGAGAGAGTGCGTGTTTAAGGCAAGAAATGTAGCCGTGGGTCTGCTGGCCGTCATGGGCATGTCCGGTTGTATGGGGCAGATGGGGCTCTCGAAGATGTTGACCGAGGCGAACCTCAAGGCGGTCGATAACCGCTATGGCCGTGCCGGCGTCTATATGCTGTTAAGCCCTGTCTATGCCTTCACGGCGACCGCCGATCTCTTCGTCTTCAACACCATAGAGTTCTGGACCGGCAAGAACCCCATCACCCGGAAGGGGCCCGCCGTGGTGGACACCCCCATCAAGTCGGTGATCGAGGTCAATCCCCATCTGGACCCAAGCCTTAACAGAGTACCCCTGGCCAGCCGCAGCCATGTGGAGAAAGTCGATCTGAGCTACCCGCAGCCGGATCGGGCCCGAATGGAGGTGGAGTACCAGGATGGTCGCCGTGCCGTGATGGAGGGGGTGCGTCGTGACCACTATGTGGATCTCTATCTGGACGGGCGCAAGATGGCCTCTCTGACCCGGGAGGAGATGGCCCGCTACGCCAGCGACATCGCGGCGCGCCAGGCATAGGCGCCGGCGCGGATCCCCGCCTGGGGGAATCGCATTCCCGCCCCCGAGCCCCTGCATTCGCGGGGGCTTTTTGTGTCGGCTACCCCGGGGGGACAGCGCCACTCTCCCCGTGCCAGCCCTTGGCACAGGGGCTTAGCCCCTAGAGAGGAAAAACCTTGGTAAAGCGCTCCAGCACCAACAGGGAGTGCTCATTAAATTCGGCTCCTATGGTGTTGGCATAGTGGCTAAAAAAGCGCAGATGAGCCGCCTTCCACCCGGCGTGGCTCAGATCCCCTTCTCCCTCCAGGGCCGCAAACTCGGGAGTCACTTCATTAAAGGGGCAGAGTGTGACCTCGGTGAGCCTGATGATACAGACCGGCTCCTGAGCCCAGTTGAGCACCACGGTGAGCCGTCCCACCAGAGGGAGGGGCTCACACGCCATCTCGTAGCCTGCCAGCAGGCTGCAAGAGGCCTGTTTCACGCCCCGGGCAATCAGACGTGCGCACTCGTTGGCATTGAACTCATCGGCGCAGAAGTGCTCGGCACCCCATTGTGGCACGCGCGCACGCTCTGTTTCCCCCAGGGTGGCGAGGTAGCGTTCGAGAAACTGCTGCTGTGTCTTATCCATCCTTGTCATCCTGAAAGAGGGTGGTACGGTCGGCGCACTCAATACTCGAGAAACGTCTTGCCACAGCGCTCGCAGATCAGGTGGCGCACATGGGTCGCCTGATAGGCCAGCGTCTCGCCAAAGGCCCAGTTAGTGATCGCGCTGGCGCGAAAGGCTTGCCAGAAGGCCTTGGCAGGATCCTTGGGCATGATGTCCTGGCTGTGATCGCGCGCCACCAGCACGATGATATGACGGGTGCGTTCGCCACACCGGTTGCAGTGATGGTGTTCACTCGATGGATTCTGATCCTGTCGATGGCTCATGGGAGGGTCCTTGAAGGTAGCGGGCGGCCATCATATACCTCTCCACTTGGCTCTCAATTTTTCCTTGTCGCGGCAGTGATCAGGATCACGTGATTGCCCGGGTGCCTCTGGTTTATCCCGAATCCTTCAGGCCGACGCCCGCTTTTGCAGGCTGGGGGTGATGATATGACGGCCGGGGGGGAGTTCGGGGTGGTGCAGACGCTCAAGCAGCCGCCTTGCCGCCTGGCGACCTATCTCCCGCGCCGGGGAGGTGACAAAGGTGAGGGGCGGGGAGGTGAGCTCGGCCTCGGCCACATCATCGAAGCCAAGCAGGGCTACCTGCTGGTCAATGTAGTTATCCTTGCCCACGGTGCGCCCGCTTGCCGTGACACCATAAATGGCGCCGAGGGCCACCTCGGGGTAGTGGCACAGGATGGCCGTCACCTTGGGATGCTGGTGGAGCAGTGCGGCGATGGCATCGGCGGCACCTCTTTGGGTGCGCTCGCACTCGACTACCCACTCGGGCTTAAAGGGGAGGCCATATTGCAGCAGGCTGGCGCAGTAGCCTCCGATCCGCTCGGCACGGGTCAGGGAGTCGGTCCGTCCCCCGACATAGGCGATATGGCGATGTCCCTGCTCGATAAGGTAGGTGGTTGCCTGCTGGGCGGCGTGGCCGTTGTCGGGGCCGATAAAGTCCACGTCGTCACGATAGTAGGAGCGGGCGGCGCAGATCAGGGGCAGCTCGGCCCCGGGTACCCCTTGCTCCGGACGGGTGACGGCACCCCGCACCGGATTGAAGATGATGCCCGCCACCCCCTGGCGCGAGAGGGCCTGCATGCTCTGTTGCAGCCGCTCCTGACTGTGACCGCATTGGGTCAAAAAGAGCAGATAACCCTGTTGCTCAAGCACCTCGCTGACTCCGGCGGTCACCTCGGTGTAGAAGGGGTCTGTGATGTCGCGCAGGATCAGCCCCACCAGGTTGGAGTGCTGGCTGCGCAGGCTGGCGGCGGCGCCGTTGGGCACGTATCCCAGCGCCTTGATGGCTTGCTGCACTCGCTCGCTGGTGGCCGCAGAGATGCGCCCCTTGCCGCGCAGAACCAGGGAGACGGTGGTGACCGAGACCCCGGCCTGCCGGGCGACGTCGGTGATCTTGGGAGCTTTTGGGGCGGACATAGGGGCACGGGCAGAGAGGATGCAGGGGGTCAGCATAGCCTCGGGGAGAGGCAAGTGAAACGTTACATCACCCACAGGCCGATCTGCCTCACAGATTTGGTGCGCCATGGGGTGAGGAGGGCGGTTTTGTGATCCTGTTGGCAAGTGATGGTTGGTAAAACGTTTTATCATCCTGCCAACCTAAGCACCACCCCATCGCGCTTGCCATGGGATGGTGGATATCCCCTCCACGCACAAGGAGCCACTCCATGGCCAAGCCCCACGCGAAAACGACTCTGTGGGAGTTTCTGCAGAGCCTGGGCAAGACCTTTATGTTGCCGGTCGCCCTGCTTGCTTTCTCCGGCATCCTGCTCGGTGTCGGCAGCTCTCTTACCAGCGATGCGGTCAAAGAGAGCCTGCCCTTACTCGATAACCGGGTACTGCAGCTACTCTTTCTCTGGATGACCAAGGTGGGGCTGGTAGCCTTTATCTACCTGCCGGTGATGTTCGCGGTCGCCATTCCATTGGGGTTGGCCCGCGAGGAGAAGGGGGTGGCGGCCTTCGCCGGTTTCGTCGGTTACGCCGCGCTCAACCTCTCTATCAACTTCTACCTCACGGTGGTCAATGTCATCGGCGATGGTGCGGCAGAGAAGGCTTACGGGGTGAAGTCTGTCCTCGGCATCGGCTCAATCGATACCGGTATTCTGGGGGCCATCATCGTCGGGGTGATAGTGGCGAGGCTCCATGCCCGCTTCTACACCTGCAAGATGCCCGATGCGCTCGCCTTCTTCGGTGGTGCCCGCTTCGTGCCCATCATCACGGCCCTGGTGCTGGGGGTGACGGGTCTGGTGGTTCCCTTCGTCTGGCCCTGGTTTGCCGCCGGGATCAACGGGATAGGCGCGCTCATCTCCCATGCCGGCCCCTTTGGCCCCTTCCTGTTTGGTACCGGGGAGCGCCTGCTGCTGCCCCTTGGCCTGCACCATATTCTGGTGGCCCTCATTCGTTTCACCGAGGCCGGTGGCAGCCAGCTGGTGTGCGGCAACGAGGTGAGCGGTGCCCTTAATATCTTCTATGCCGAGCTCTCCTGCGCCGACACCACCCACTTCTCGGTGTCGGCTACCTCCTTCCTCTCCCAGGGCAAGATGCCGGCCTTCCTCGGCGGCCTGCCGGGGGCGGCGCTCGCCATGTATCACTGTGCCCGGCCGGAGAATCGCGGCAAGATCAAGGCGCTGCTGGTCTCCGGCGTGGTGGCCTGCGTCATCGGCGGCATCACCGAGCCGCTGGAGTTTCTGTTCCTGTTCGTCGCGCCCGCACTCTATCTGGTACACGCCATCCTGACCGGCCTTGGCTTTATGACCATGGGGCTCTTGGGGGTCACCATCGGTAACACGGATGGCAATCTCATCGATTTCCTGGTGTTCGGCGTGCTGCAGGGCACCGCCACCAAGTGGTATCTGGTGCCCGTCGTGGCGGGGATCTGGTTCGCCGTCTACTACAGCGTGTTTCGTTTTGCCATCGTGCGATTCAACCTGACAACTCCGGGCCGTGAAACGGAGAGCCGCGAGCTCGAGGCCAGCGATGCCGCAGAGCCGACAGGCAAGAAGGCGGGGAGCAGTGGCTACAACGGCGAGGTGATCCTCAATGCCCTGGGGGGGGCCGACAACATACTGGCGCTCGATAACTGCATTACCCGCCTGCGCATGTCGGTGCAGGACATGAGTCGGGTCGATGAGAGGGTGCTCAAGGCCAACGGTGCCATCGGGGTGATCAAGCTCGACGAGCACAACTTGCAGGTGGTGATAGGGCCCCAGGTCCATCTGGTGAAGAACCAGCTACAGAGCCTGATGGCAACCTGACTACTCACAGAGGCAGGGGGCGTCATGCCCCCTCGTTACTTCACCACTTCAAGAGAGACGCCATGCCAGGCTCAACCCCGTTTGATTTCGATCGCCACATCGACCGTTACGGCACCTATTGCACCCAGTGGGACTATGTGGCCGACCGCTTTGGTCATGCCGACCTGCTCCCCTTCACCATCTCCGACATGGACTTTGAGACCGCTCCCTGTATTCGTGAGTGCCTGGCCAGGCGCCTCGAGCACGGAGTCTTTGGCTACAGCCGCTGGAGCCACGACGACTTCAAGGGGGCCGTCACCGGCTGGTTCGCCCGTCGCCACGGGACACGCCTCGACCCCGAGCGCCTCATCTATGGCCCCTCGGTCATCTACATCATCGCCCAGCTGGTGAGCCTTTGGTCGGCCCCCGGAGAGGGGGTGTTGGTACACACCCCGGCCTATGATGCCTTTGGCAATATGCTGGGCGCCAACGACCGGCTCCTGCTTCCCTCTCCACTTATCAAGGGAGAGGGGAGCTATCACATCGACTGGGATGGCTTCGAGCGTCAGGCAGCCCGCCCCGATTGCCGCATCCTGCTGCTGTGCAGTCCCCACAACCCCACGGGGCGGGTCTGGCGCCGGGATGAGCTGGTCCGCATGGCCACTATCTGCCGGCGTCACGGGGTGAGGGTGATCTCGGATGACATCCATATGGACGTGAGCTTTACCCCCTATCTTCCCTGGAGCGAGGTGGCACAAGATGAGGGGTGGGCCCTGGTCAGCTCGGGGTCGAAATCTTTCAATATCCCGGCCCTGGGGGGGGGCTATGGATATATTCCCGAGAGGGCGAGCCGGGATGCGTATCTGCGTCGCCTCAAGGCTGCCCACGGCCTCTCGTCTCCCCCTATCCTCGGGGTGTTGGCCCATATGAGCGCCTATCGGGAGGGCGATGCCTGGCTCGACGCCCTCAATGCCTACCTGCACGGCAATCTGACGCTGGTGGCGGCGCGGCTCAACGCCGCCTTCCCCGCCATCGACTATCGGGTACCGGAGGGGACCTATCTCGCCTGGATCGATCTGCGCGGCCTTGGCATCGACTCGGCCGAGCGGATGGATGCGCTGCAAACCTTGCTGGTGGAGAAGTACCGGGTCGCCATCATGCGCGGTGACACCTATGGTCCCGAGGGGAAGGGGTTTATCCGTCTTAACGTCGGTTGTCCGCGCCACAAGCTGGAGCAGGGGCTCGATGCCCTGATTGGCGCGCTGGGGGAGTGGCTGTCCATCGAAACGCCCGCACACCTCTAGGAAGATGGGCGCGGGGGGTTGAGCAGAAACACCACTTCCCCCCGGTAGTAGGGCGAGGCGGCGAGGCGTCGCTGCCAGCGTCGGTCCCATTGCCCTCCCTGTACCAGCCCGACCTTGAAAGGGAGGGTGAGGTGCGCCATGGCGGGCAAGTACGCCTCATAGTCATTGACCGTTTGGGTACCTTGATAGGTCTGGATCACCAGCTCGTCGACGGGCAGACGGTTAAGCTGCGCTATGTCCCCAGTCTTGGCCCAGTCGAGCAGGCCCGTCACGCTCAAACGACAGGCTTTAGGGAGCACCTGACGCAGCCGCGTCAGGGCATGTCCGTAGCGATCGAGCCTGTGGGTGGCCGCATCGAAGTCGATCTGAATGCCAATGACCTGGGCGCCCTGATTGAGCCATGCTCGGTAGAGGCGTTCCAGCATCTTCTCATGCTCGGCTGAGAGGGGCAGGGCGTTGACCCGTACCACCAGCCAGAGCCGTTTACCGAACAGTGGGGTGGGGGAGCGTCCCAGTTTGATAAAGCGTGCTCCCGAGGGTCTTGCCAGTATCTCACCTTGATGAAGATAAAGGATGTTGGCCCTGGAGAGCAGGGACTGCGAGCGGGTGCCCGACCATAGCCAGAAGGCGTCGTAGTCAGCGCCATCGACTCCGGCCAGGGCCTGTGGCGCCAACAACGAGAGCTGCAGAGCAAGCAGGATGGCGGTGAGGCGAACGCACATGGTTACCAGTAGTACTTGAGCGACTGGGCCCATACCGAGTTGCCATAGCGCTTTTTCAGGGTGTTAAACCACTGTTGACGGGTCTGTTTGGCGATCTCCTGATCGTCACAGCTATTGTAGCCTGACGGGGCATAGCAGTTGATGGCTCGATAGAGGGCATAGCTCTTGTCCTCAGGCTCTGCCTTGGGGTTGTCGATCACCTTCTGATAGAGCGCGAGCCGGCTTGGGGCTGTGGTGACCCGAGCTGCGGGCAGACCCCAGATCAGGCTGCTGTCATACCAAAGATCGATCTGCGGCTCCTTGTGTCGAATGTATTCCCCCAGGCAGTTGAGGGCATGGCCATCGTCCGGGCGGGTAATCAAGGTGCCGAGGGTGGTGGCGAGATCCCGACAGAAGTACCCGGCGGGTGTGCCGTCACCATGCCACTGAAATTGTGACAGAGGTATATCCTGGTTCGGAACCGGCTCCCAGGGAGCATCGGCTGGCGGTGATACCTCCTTGTAGTCGGTGGGAATGCGGGTGACGTCCTCCAGAAAAGCGGTGTAGTTCTGGCTGATAAGATCCCGAACCAGCAGGGTGTGCAGGGCCAGTTGCCGTTCTATCTGACTCATTCCCTGGCCGACCTGCTGGCGCAGCACTGTGGGTGGGGTTGCCTGCTTGAGCACGGTAGCCCGCAATCGCAACTGGGTGATGGGGCTCCCCTTGGCGAAGACGGCGGCCACGTTGCCGCTACGAACCCAGTGATCAGCCAGCAGATTTTGTATGAAGGCCTGCTGGACCTCGGTCAGAGGCGCCGCGATCAACCGTTTTAGTTCACTCTCAACCTGGTTGTTGGCCTTCACTCCCTGCAAGGCCCAGACTCGCAGGATCTGGCGACTAAAATCCAGCGTGGTTGCGGGGGTCGCTGCTGCTGGCAGCAGTGCCAGGGCCGCTTCGAACTGTTTCTCAAGCAACAGGGCATAGGCGCGCAAATAGTTGGCTTGATCCGGTTTGCCCATGCTTTGCAGGTGTGTGATGGCGGTGGAAAGATCCTCATCGTTCCAGCTCTTCTTCTCATCGTAAGTCAGGCGCAGATCGCGCAGGGTGTTGATAAAGAGGAGCTCGGGTTGCTGCATGTCCCTAAAGGGTGGTGTGGTATCGGCGCTGAGCAGCGTTTGATCGATCTCGTTAACCAGGGCCTCGAGCTCGGCCACGGGTCGAGGTATGGCCATGGCGTCCTGATAGGCATCGCGCAAGGCATCCCGATTGCCCGACATCCAGTGGATGCGTCTAAAGAGTCCCCGGGTCGAGGCAGCGTAACGACCCTGTGGGTAGGTATTCAAATAGGCTTCACCTTGAGCCAGAGCCTTGCCAAGCAGCGTCTTGTCACCCTTGGTGATATCCGTATCCCCATACTCATCCTTGGCACTCTCCATTCCCATGTTGAGGTAAGTGCGCATCACCATATAGGTGGCGCTCTCGGCAACCCAGGGCTCGTCGGCACGTTGCAATGGGCCAAAGATGCTCAGAGCCTGCTCGAAGGCGCCTGCGTAGAAGTGGCTGGCACCAGCCAGGTAGCTCCACCATGGCTTGGTGTGGTGAGGAGCCGCCGGGGGAGTGATTGGAGCATCGCCAAGCAGTTGCAGGCGAGCCTTGATGAGGCCGGCCCGCTCGTCTTGTGCCAACTCGCTCTGCTCCAGGCCATCAATAAATCGGGTGACGGAGGAGAGGGAATTGGAGATGGTGCGACCATAAAGGCTGTCATGACCCGCGTAGGGCTCGAGCAGCTTGGGCAGGGCCGGATCATAGGCGCTCAAACGTGCCTCCAGCTGTTGGCGCTCTGCGGAGGTCTCCTGCTCACCGGGCAGCGGCAGGCGTTGGAGGGAGAAGAGCGGCATGTCTCGTTCATTGATGGGATCTTTGGGAAGTTCGAAGGGGAGGAGAAGGTGCTGCTGATCGGCCAGCAGCAACATCAGATTACTGCGCGTGTCATTCTCGTTGAGAAAGAGGGGGTAGGTGGGGAGTGCACACTCGGTCAGCCAGAAACTGCAGCCATCGCCATCTCCAGAGGCGAACAGAGGGGAGGAGGCCAGCAGTAACACGGCTAGCGAGCCATAGTGAAATCGTGTCATCAAAAAAGGTCACCCAGTGCCTGTGGAGCGTCCAGGCCGCAGTGGCCTGGCGCACAATGTATAAGGTTGGCCATGGTACGGAAGCAGGCTGCGTTCGACAACCTCATGATGTGCTCACGGCCGACCTTGGCGGGGCCGGTTGGTTACCACCCGGCCTCCTCCTTTTGCCGCCACTGCTCGAGCCAACGCAGCACCTCGGCGGTGGCTTCTATCTGCTCGGCGGGGATGTAGTGATCGATCAGGGCATCCCGATGCAGGGCTCGGGCCAGGGGGATACGCTGCAGCACGGGGATCCCCTCCTCTTCGGCGATGCGACGCACCATCAGGGCCTGGGCATCCGTGTACTTGAGGGTGACCAGGGGGAGGGGGGTTTCTCCCTTCTCGTAGCGGATGCCGATGGCGATATGGGTCGGGTTGGCGACGATGACCGAAGAGCGCTTCACGTCGGCGCGCATGGTGCTCGATTGCAGCTCCTGATGGAACTGTCGCCGCTTGCTCTTGATCTCCGGGCTTCCCTCCATCTCCTTGTACTCCCGCTTCACCTCGTCCTTGCTCATCTTGAGCTGCTTGATGTGCTGATGGTGCTCGAAGGCGTAGTCGGCGATGGCGATCACCACAAACCCCAGGGCGCAGACGGCCATCAGTTGGCCCAGCATGTCACCGACTAAGGGCATGATACACAGGGCGCCGCAGCGGGGGAGTTGCAGCAGGGGTTTGAGGTTGCCCTCTATGGTGACCCATACCAGCAGGCTGAGCAGGCAGACCTTGAGCAGGGATTTGACAAACTCCATCAGGTTTTTGATGGAGAAGATCTTCTTGGCCCCCTCCACCGGGTTGATCTTCTTGATGTCCGGCTTGACGGACTCACCGCTTAGCAAAAATCCGTACTGGCCCACGTGAGAGAGGATGGTCATCAGGGCGGCGACCGAGAGCAGGGGCAGCAACAGATAGACCAGCTCCTGAAACAGGTTCTCTCCCATCACGTCCAGGGCCTGTTGAAAGGGAAGGGCGCTCGCCTGCTCCGGGATCAGCATCAGCTTGCCCAGGTGCTCCAGATAGTAATCCGAGAGCCCCATCAGCATCGCCATGATGGTGAGGATCAGGGCCGCCGAGACCACCTCCTTGCTCTTGGCCACCTGCCCCTTCTGGCGCGCATCGCGCAGCTTCTTGGGGGTGGGCTGTTCGGTCTTCTCACCGCTCATCGGCCCATCTCCAGCACGGGTTTTAAGATCAGCACGGGCTCCATGGCCAGCTGTACCGCCTCGTAGGCGTGGTCCATCATCAGGGCGCAGTAGATGACCAGCAGCAGGCTGGCGACGGCGCTCTTGATGGGCATGGCCAGCACGAAGACGTTAAGAGAGGGGGCAAAGCGGCTGATGAGCGCCAGCCCGAACTCGGCCAGGAACATGGCGATCAGCAGCGGGGCGGCCAGCAGTCCGGCCAGCAGCAACATTTGGCTGAATTGGCCGTAGAAGAAATCCACCCATTGGCTGCCGACCTCGGGAAAGAAGCTGGCCACAGGCCAGGTGGCATAGCTGTGAAACAGGGCCGCCAGGAGGGAGAGAAAGGCCCCGCCGGAGAAGAAGAGGGTGACCAGCGCCTGGGTCAGCAGCAGGCCGGTGGGGCTGCTCTGGCTGCCGAGGCTGGGGTTGATCAGAGAGGCCATGGCGGCCCCCCGTTGGTTGTCGATAAGAAAGCCCGCCGCCTCGATGGCCCAAAACGGTATGGTGGCCACAAAGCCGATGAGCAGCCCCAGCACCACCTCTTTGCCGATGAGCAGCATCAGGGTAACGGCATCGCTTTGCAGCTCGGGTTGCACCGTGACGGTGGGGTAGGCGTAGAGCGCCAGTGAGCAGATCACCCCGTTGCGAATGAGGGTCCCCCCCAGCATCTGTTTGCCCAGCACAGGCAGCATCACGAAGCAGGCCATGAAGCGAGGCAGCAGCAGGGTATAGGCGAGCAGAACCCCTTGCAACTCGTCGGCCATTATCGGATCTCCGGGATCTTGAGCAGCGTCATGTCGGCGAAACTGTAGAGCTCGTTACCGAGCCAGGCGGCGGTGGCAAACAGGGTGATGATGACCGCCACCAGCTTGACCACGAAGCCCAGGGTCTGCTCCTGGATCTGGGTGAGGGCCTGGATCAGGGAGACAAGGGTGCCCACCAGTGCCGCCACCAGCACGGGAGGGAGAGAGAGCACCAGCACCAGCCAGAGGCACTGGCTGGTGAAGTGGATGATATCGGCGTGGCTCATCTCAACCTCCCGCGTAGCTGATCACCAGACCATGGGTCAGCCGGGTCCACCCATCGAGCAACACGAACAGCAGCAGCTTGAAGGGGAGCGAGATGGTCATGGGGGAGACCATCATCATCCCCATCGCCAGCAAAATGTTGGAGATGATGAGATCGATGGCGATAAAGGGGAGATAGATGAGAAAGCCTATCTCGAAGGCGCGGGTCAGCTCGCTCACCGTGAAGGCGGGGAGCAGGATCAGCAGGCTGTCGGGCTCGAGCCGCTCTGCATACTGGCGTGGCCAGAGGCGCTGGGTGCTCTCGACGAAGAAGTCGTGCTCCCGCTGCTGGATCTGCTGCTTGAGGAAGGTGCGATAGGGTGAGAGGCCCTCATCGAGAAACTTCTCCACCGATTCGGCCTTGGCCAGGCTCACCTCGTTCTTGCGCAGATAGTCCTGGGTGGCGAAGCCGACCGGCGCCATCACGTAGAGACTCAGAATGATCGCCAGACCATACATGGCCATGTTGGGGGGGATCTGTTGCACCCCCAGGGCGTTGCGCAGCAAGGAGAAGACCACCGCCATCTTCACAAACGAGGTGGCCATCACGGCGATAAAGGGGAGCAGGGCCAGCAGCGCCAGGGCGACGATGAGGCTGAGCTCGTCCGGCAACTGGATCATGGGGTCGGCACCTCGGTGAGGCGCTCGATGCGCACCCCGAGACGACCCTGGATCTCCACCAGGCGCCCGCTGGCGACCTGTCTGCCGTGCACCAGCAGCCTGACCTCCCCCTCGACGGGGGTGTCGAGGTCGATCACGGCGCCCGGCTCCAGGCTGGTCAGGGTATGCCACTCCAGGGTTTGGCGGCCCACTTCGACACTCACCGGCAGGGGCAGGGTGTCGAGGTCGTGGGCGGTGTCGTGGCCGATGTCGGCGTCAGTGTGATCCATGGTGAGGCACTCCAGTTGATTCCCATTGAGTTGAAACAGTCCAAAGGTGCGCCCGGCGGCGCAGCCCCGCAGGGGGGCCTGAGGGGTCATCCCCTCCGGGTAGAGCAGCACATCCCCCGGCATCAGGCTGGCCAGCTCGGCGACGCTTAAAGGGATATCCCCCCAGCAGAGGGAGAGGGGAAGGGCCAGGGGGAGGCGCTCATGTTGACCACGGGCAGCCAGCAGGGAAAGCAGGGCCTCTCCCTCGTCCAGACAGAGGGTGAGGGCCGCATCCGGGCGCTGCAGGCGCACGGTGAGCCTGGCCCTCGGGGCCAGTGGCGTGGCCGGGGTGATCCCCTGGCAGGTCAGGCCGGGAAGCGGGGCCGCACTGCGCTCGAGCAGCGCCAGCGCGAGTTCGCCCGGCAGCGTGAAGAGGGCGGCGCCCTGCAATTCGGGGGCGAGCCAGTGGGCCAGATCGCTTCCGTTGCAGTAAGCGGTGAGGCTGACTCCCCGCCACTGCAGGGTGATCGCGCGATCCAGCGTCGTGCCTGGCTGGTCGACGGTAATATGGAGATCGCCGCCGGGCCAGGTGTAGCGCTGGCGGTAATGACTCAGACGTTGGCGCAGGGCAAGCTCGCCCTGGGCTACCTTGGGCAGATGCATCACACCTCCTCCTGCCACTCTTCATAGACATGGCGGCGCTGGCGTGAACCCTGGCCGCTCTCCTGATGTTGCTCGAAACCCAGGCTCACCGGCCGGGCCGGATCGAGACGTTGCAGTCGCTCGAGCAGATCCCCCTGGCCGGCGCCGAGCTGGGTGAGGGCCTCCTTGCCGGCCAACAGGGTCACCTGCAGCCGGCCCGCCTCCTCGCTGACGCGAATGGTGACGGCCCCCAGGGTGGGAAGCTGTACCTGCAGCTGGGGCGGGCGAGTGGGGTCCTTGAGGTGGATCTCGAGCACCGCCTCGAGGCGCTCCATCACGCTGGCCAGCGCCTCCCTGTACCGGGTCGGGGCGTGGGGCAGGGTGGCGAGCAGGCGATCCCCCGGGGTCAGCGGCGGCAGTGGTGGTGGCAGCGGGGCCGCAGGCTCCTCGGCCACCTCGTTCAGGGCCGGCATATCGGCAGGCTCACTCTCATGACGGGCGTCGGCAGTGATGAGGGCAGGGCTAAAGGCAGGGAGTGAGCTGGCCTCACTCCCTTGGTCGGATTGGCTGTCGGGGAGGCGCGAAGCGCTCCCCTCTGCCTGACGGTGCGCAGGCTCCGGGCTGAGCAGGGGCTCGCGCCCGTCGATACGATCGAACGGCTCGGGGTCTGCGGCCTGGGTGGCCGCCTGCCCGATGGCAGTGCCAGGCTGCGCCGTCAGGGAGAGCGCGCAGGGCGGAAGGGAGGCGGCAGGCATCATGCTCTGCGCAGCCTGGCTCGCCTCATCGTCGGCCTTGCCCTGTTTTCGGATGGCCTCCTCCTGCGCTTCCCCTTGTAGAGGGGGAGCCGGCTCCATGGCTGGCTCATCACCCTGGCGAGTCTGCGGGCGCCTTGCCGCGACCGGCCTTGGCGGGATGCGTGGCTCCCGGCTCTCCCGTTGGGGCTCGGGGGCGCTCTTTTTCTTCATCGCCTCGTCAAACTGGCGGCGCGTCTGCTCATCGGGCGACGGCACGGCGACAACGCTCTGTGGCCGCTGCGGCTCGAGGAGGGAGACTGGCTTGGTCATGATGCTTTCCTGTGATGCTGGCGGAACTCTTCTTGTTCCTGCTCTTCCTGATATTGGGCTTGAGCCTGCTCGTCTTCCTGCTCGCGACGAGCCAGCTCGCTAAACTTTTCTGCCTGGCGCCGAGCCTGATTGAGGCGCTCCTGACAGGCACTCAGGCGCTGGCGTTCCTGGGCCAACAGCTCTTGCATGCGGGCCGCCTCCTGCTCGAGGGCCGCCTCTTTCTCCCGCAGCAGTGCAACCTGCTGCTGCCAGGCCTCGAGCTCCTTGCGGTTAAGGGGGGTCCCCTGGCACAGGGCAAACAGGCGAGCCTCCTCGTCGAGGCGCCAGGCGTGGTAATCGAGCACCGCCTTGCGAGCCTGCTCGAGCCGTCGGTGGGCCGCCTGTACCCGCCCCTGCTGGGCGCTCAGGGCCTGCTCGGCGCGTTCGACGCGCAGCTGCTTGATGCGCTGCAGCCGGCGGATCATCGGGTGAGGCCCGAGAGGGTTGCGAGCGCCTCATCGAAGTGACAGGGATCGTGGGTCCCCTGGCATAGCCAGGCACGGATCGCCTCCATCCGCTCGATGGCGAGATCCGCATCCCGATCCTGCCCTTTTTGGTACTCCCCAATCTGCAGCAGCAGCTCCACCTCTTCGTATTTGGCCAGCCAGCGGCGCAAGGTGCCGGCCCACTGCCTGTGCTCGTCGCTCACTATCTGATTCATCACCCGGCTGGCCGAACGCAGTACGTCGATGGCCGGGTAGTGGTTGGCCGCCGCCAGCTTGCGCGAGAGGATGATGTGGCCATCGAGGATGGAGCGGGTTTCATCGGCCACCGGCTCTGTCATGTCATCCCCCTCCACCAGCACCGTATAGAGGGCGGTGATGGAGCCCTTGTCCGACTGTCCGGCCCGCTCCATCAGGCGTGGCAGGGCGGCGAAGACGGAGGGGGGATAGCCGCGTCGGGTGGGCGGCTCACCGGCCGCCAGACCGATCTCGCGCTGGGCACGGGCGAAGCGGGTGACCGAATCCATCAGCAGCAGCACTCGCTTGCCCTGATCCCGGAAATACTCGGCGATTGAGGTGGCGACAAAGCCGGCCTTGGCGCGCTCCATGGCGGGGCGATCCGAGGTGGCCACCACCAGCACCGCCTTGCGCAGCCCCTCTTCCCCGAGATCCGACTCGATAAACTCGCGCACCTCCCGTCCCCGCTCACCAATAAGGGCGAGCACGGTGACATCCACCTCGGCGCTGCGGATGAGCGAGGCCAGCAGGGTACTCTTGCCGCCGCCGGCGGCGGCGAAGATCCCCATCCGCTGCCCCTCGCCACAGGTGAGCAGGCCGTCGATGGCGCGTACCCCGAGGGAGAGGGGTTGGCTTATCCGTTTGCGGCTCATGGGGGCCGGGGCATCCTGATAGACCGGGTACCAGGCGGCAGGCTCGGGCAGTTGACGCCCGTCGAAGGGGTTACCCAGACCATCGAGTACCTGACCCAGCAGATGGTCGCCGACCCCCACCTGGTGCATGGTCCCGGTGGGACTCACTTCGGTGTTGGAGGAGATGCCGTACATCTCCCCGAGGGGCGTGAGCAGCGCCTGATGCTGGGCGAAACCGATCACCTCGGCCTGCAGGGAGAGGCTGTTGTCGGGATTGCGCAGGTGGCAGAGTTCGCCAATGCGAACGCCGGGCACCACCGCCTTGAGCAGGGTGCCCGTCACCTGGGTGACGCGGCCGCGGATCTGGATCAGGCGGCTCTCGGCGACGCCCTGGGCGATCAGTTTGGGTAGCTTGTCGAGTGTGTGTGCCATGACATCGGGGGGTTGAAAGCGTGAGCGCCACTATAGGGAACAATGGCGAGCTGTGATTGCAGCGCGAGCCGAGAGTTTTTAGAAAAACGCCCGGCCCCCTAAAAATTCGCGGCCGATTTTGGCATCGGCGAGCAGGGGCGATTTCTATAATGGCACCCTCACACTTTTCTATCCGGATGGAGTCCCTATGGCGGTCATTCAGAGTCAGAGCTACGGCGCTCTCCCGCTGCCCGGCGAGGCGCGGACAATCGATAACACCCCGGCTCCCACCCAGGGCAGCGGACAGTTTCGCGGCGAGGCGGTGGTCATGGTCAGCGCGGCCCAGTCCCTGGCCGATGCAGCCGAAGAGCTCACCTTCGTCTTCTCCGAGCGTAAGGAGATGTCCCTGGACAAGCGCAAGCTCAGTGACAGCCACGCCCGGGTGAGCGAGGTGGAGGAGCTGGTCGGAGAGTATCTCGACAAGGTGCCCAACCTGGAGCGCCAGATGAAGATCAAGGAGATGATCGCTCACCTGGGTAGCGGTCGCCTCTCCAACCTGGCTCAGCTGCTCGCCTATCTGGGGAGCTTCTCCGACGAGCCGAGCGAGCAGTTCAAGGCTCTGTGCGAGCTGCGCGATGCCATCAAGGCGCGTCCCGAGCTGGCCCAATTTTCGACCTTGGTGGAGCGGGCGCTGGTCAAACTGGCCGAGGAGCAGGGACAGGCTATCGTGCTGGGGGCCCGCATCACGCCCGAGGCGCACCAGGCGGCCAGTCAGGGGGTTGCTTCGGTTGAGGCCCTGCGCGACACCTATCGGGATGCGGTGATGGACTATCGGGGCCTCTCCAGCGCCTGGCGCGATCTGCAGGGGCGTTTCGCCAGCAGCGACAAGCAGTCGGTGATCGCCTTTATGCAAAAGGCCCTGAGCGCCGATCTGCAGAGTCAGCAGCGCTGGCTCGATCCGGTCAAGCTCGAGCGGGTGGTCAGCGATATGCAGAAGTTGCGCCTGCTGTCGAGCATGAGCGCACAGGTCGAGACATTCTGGCAGCGTTTTGCAGAGGGCAAGGCCGATGGCATTCGGGCCTTCTGATCTGATGAGCGAGATGGTCGCTCTGGTGGAGAAGCGTTGGGCCGGTGTTCACGACATCGAGCGACTGGCCGAGCGCTTCGAGCTGCCCGATGCCACGGTCAGAGTTGCGTTCTATCAAGAGTTCAAGCGGTTGATCCGCCTCTTCCCGGTCGAGGTCTTTATCGATGAGGAGCAGCGTCAAAACCTGCTGCTGATGAGCCAAAACGCCCTGGATCGGGCGGTTGAGGATGAGGAAGAGGAGCAATCATGAGCTGGATGGAACCCGTTATTACCCGTTTCTGCCAGGACCTGGGTCTGGCGGTGGGGGAGACGCTCCCCGCCTTGGTGCAATTGGAGCTGGCCCAATCGGGGACACTGCAACTCGAGCAACACGATGGCCAGTTGACCCTCTGGCTTGCCCGGGCACTGCCCTGGCATCAGAGTGGCGATGCCATGGTGCGCGCCATGACGTTGACCGCCGCTCATCACAGTGGTGCGCTTCCCCTGCGCTGCGCCTGGCTGGGGGATGATCGCCTGCTGCTGTTGGTGACCCTGGAGGAGAGTGCCATCACGCAACCCCTGCTGCATCAGGCCTTTGAGTCCCTGCTTCGACTCCAGCAGGAGGTGCTCGCCTCATGAGCCGGATCAGCGCGGCCCACATCGGTATCGAGCAACTCTCGGCCATCACTCTGGAGGAGCTCTCCCTCGGCCTGCCCGGGCGTTATGCCCTGCCTCCTGATGGTCACTCAATCGAGCCCCACCTGGAGCGCCTCTATCCCGGGGCCCCCAGCGAACGCACCCTGTGGGCCTTTGCCACCCCCGAGGGGGTCTTTCACGAGCTCCATCGCGCTCGGGACTTTCAACGGGAGCTCGACGCCCTCTTGCCGGTATTGACCGGCAGCGAGTCGCCACTGCTGCGCGACGCCGCCAGCGTGCTGGAGAGCCAGCAACAGGAGCTGCGTCTCCTGCAGATGACCCTGAATCTGTTACACAAGGTATGACCCTATGACCCTGACCGAGCGGCAGCAGGCCTTTCTGCTGCTCAATGGCTGGCTGCAACTGCAATACGGACAGGCCGAGCGGGCCTGCATCCTGCTCGATGCTCTGCTGCATCTTTCTCCCGATCATCTGGCGGCCCGGCGCTGCCGTTTGGTGGCCCTGCTCAAGAGCGGGCAAGGGGTGCGTGCCCAGCAGGAGGCGACCTGGCTGGTGCTCAACGACGACCCCCAGCCGGGAAGCTGGCTCTGTCTGAGCCGGGCCCATCAACTCAGTGGCGAGCTGGAGCTGGCCCGCCACGCCTATCAACGTTATCTGGAGCTGGAAGAGCAGTATGAATCCGCGCAACCTTGAGTGGCTGGCTCGCATCGGCGAGCGCAAGGACATCATGCTGGCGGTCCTGCTGCTGGCGGTCGTCTTTATGATGGTGCTGCCCCTGCCGCCCATCGCACTGGATATCCTTATCGCCATCAACATGACCATCTCTGTGGTGTTGTTGATGATGGCGGTCTATATCAACTCCCCCCTGCAGTTTTCCGCCTTCCCGGCGGTGCTGCTGGTGACCACCCTGTTTCGTCTGGCCCTCTCGGTCAGTACCACCCGGATGATCCTGCTGCAGGCCGACGCCGGCCAGATCGTCTACACCTTCGGTAACTTCGTGGTAGGGGGCAATCTGGTGGTGGGGATCGTCATCTTCCTCATCATCACCATCGTGCAGTTTCTGGTGATCACCAAGGGCTCTGAGCGGGTGGCCGAGGTGAGCGCGCGATTCTCCCTCGATGCCATGCCCGGCAAGCAGATGAGTATCGACGGTGACATGCGTGCCGGGGTGATCGATGTCAACGAGGCCCGCGAGCGCCGCTCCACCATAGAGAAAGAGAGCCAGATGTTTGGCTCCATGGACGGGGCGATGAAGTTTGTGAAGGGGGACGCCATCGCCGGCCTCATCATCATCTTCGTCAACATTCTGGGCGGGGTCACCATAGGGGTGACCCAGAAGGGATTGCCGGCGGCCGAGGCCCTGCAACTCTACTCCATCCTGACCGTGGGGGATGGCATGGTCTCCCAGGTGCCGGCTCTGCTGATCGCCATCACGGCCGGGATCATCGTTACCCGGGTGTCGTCGGAAGACTCCTCGGATCTGGGCAGCGATATCGGTGAGCAGGTGGTGGCCCAGCCCAAGGCGATGCTGGTGGGCGGCGTGCTGTTGGTCCTGTTTGGCCTGATCCCGGGCTTTCCGACCATCACCTTCCTTATTCTGGCCGCCATCGTCGGCAGCGGTGGTTACATGATCAGCCGCCGTCAGCAGCAGACCAAGAGCGAGGCGAGTCAGGATCTGCCGACCATGTTGGCCCAGGGGGCCGGTGCCCCGGCGGCGCGTCCCAAGGCCAAGCCCGGTGCCAAGCCCAAGGGACGGCTGGGGGAGCAGGAGGAGTTCGCCATGACGGTGCCCCTGCTGATCGACGTGGATGCGGGGATGCAAGAGGCCCTCGAGGCGGTCGCCCTCAACGACGAGCTGGTGCGGGTGCGCCGTGCCCTCTATCTCGATCTCGGGGTCCCCTTCCCGGGCATCCATCTGCGCTTTAACGAGTCGATGGGTGAGGGGGAGTATCTCATCTCCCTGCAGGAGGTACCGGTAGCCCGCGGCTCGCTCAAGGGGGGGCATCTGCTGGTGCGTGAGCAACCTGCCCAGCTCGATCTCATGAGCATCCCCTATCAGCAGGGGGAGGCCTTGCTGCCGGATCAGGTGACCCTGTGGGTCGCGGCCGAGCATGAGGAGCGCCTCGAGAAGTCCCGTCTTGCCTATCTCTCCCATGCCCAGGTGCTGACCTGGCACCTCTCCCACGTGCTGCGCGAATTTGCCGAGGACTTTATCGGCATTCAGGAGACCCGCTATCTGCTCGAGCAGATGGAGGGGAGTTATGCCGAGTTGGTCAAAGAGGCCCAGCGCATCATTCCCCTGCAGCGGATGACCGAGATCCTGCAGCGTCTGGTGGGGGAGGATATCTCCATTCGAAATATGCGCGCCATCCTCGAGGCCATGGTGGAGTGGGGCCAGAAAGAGAAAGATGTGGTGCAGCTCACCGAATATATCCGCAGCAGTCTCAAGCGCTACATCTGTTACAAGTACGCCAACGGCAACAACATTCTGCCTGCCTACCTGCTCGATCAGGAGGTGGAGGAGAAGATCCGCGGCGGGGTGCGCCAGACCAGTGCCGGCAGTTACCTGGCCCTCGATCCGGCTGTGACCCAGGGCTTTTTGGAGCAGGTGCGCCGCACCGTGGGCGATCTGGCCCAGATGCAGAGTCGCCCCGTGCTGATCGTCTCCATGGATATCCGCCGCTATGTGCGAAAGCTCATTGAGGCGGACTACTACGGCTTGCCGGTGCTCTCTTATCAGGAGCTGACCCAGCAGATCAATATTCAGCCCCTGGGGAGGGTGGTGTTGTGACCGATGACCCCCTGCTTTCCTGGTTTGCCAATCAAGGGGTGGTGACCGCGCGTCATACCCTGTGCAACACCCCCATCCCCCTGGGCCACGAGTTTGTCCACGGGGGGCTCAAGGTGGCCTGGCGGGTTGAACCTGCCGAGCGGCGCGTCTGGATCGTGCTGATCGAGCGTCGTGAGGGGGGGGGCCTTGCCAACCCCTTCTCGGCGCTCTACCTGCTGGCCGAGGCGGCCCTGGCGGTGCTCGGTCCCGGTTATCACCTCTACGGCAACGTGAGTGTGATGGCCGGCAGTACCTTAAGCGGTGAGCGGCTGGGGCGCTTCTACCGGCGCTGGACCGGTGCCAGCGAGCCCGAGCCCGGTTGGTTTTCGCTCGATGTGGCGAAGGTTATCTCCTTGTCGGCCATGAGAAAACGACAAAACGGCGACCTTGCGTGACAGCCGTGGTCCCGATCCCCTCATTACAATAGGAGCCAATATGAAACAGCCCCGCTTTGCCGAACATGAAGAGGTGATTGCCAGAGCCGAGCTGGCTATCAAGGACAGCGATCACCGCGCCGCCCTGCTTGAGGAGATGTGGAGCTCGCTGGGTGTCAGCGATGAGGTGGCCCATCTCCTCTTTGGCGAGGGGAGTGGTAGCGAACAGCAGATCGCCGAACAGGAGCTGCTCGATGAGCTCAAGCGTCAGCGCGAGCGGCATCCCAAGCAGGAAGAGGAGGGGCGCCGTCCCCGTCGTCCGGCCATGATGCGTGGCCTGGTTATTTAGGGCAAGACTATGCAAATCCGATCTTACAACGATAATCCCCAAGGCTTCCTCGATGATCTGGGCACGGTCAATCTGGATCAACTGACCGGCAGTCATTCATCAGCGTTGGATCCCCTGCTGGCCTTTATCAAGGAAAAAGGCATCCAAATCAGTGCATCAGGAAGTTCGCCATTTATTAATGAAGAGCTGCTAAAGAAGATGCTCGCCTACTTTATGCCGGCAAATGCCACCATTCAGGGAGGGCATTACGACAGTCAGATAAAAGGGGGAATCGAGCATCTTAAGGCGCTGCTCACCAAAGCGGTGAATGGTGATCCTGCCGCCAATCCGCCAGTGCCCGCCAAAACAACCTGGTCGCTGCAAGAGTTTATGGCCCTGGCCCACTTCTCATTGACCGGTGATCGGGTCGATGACGATATTATCGCCGTGATGGCGGGCACCATGAAAAATCACTCTGACAAGCGTGACAAACTTAAAGATGAAGTGAGTGCCTTGACGTCGGAGTTACGTATATACGCCGTTATTCAGTCAGAGATAAATAACAAGCTCTCCGGTAGCGGTACGCTCCACATAGATGGTTCAGGCCTGAACTTGATGGACTACAAGCTATATGGGTACCCCGATGCTGCGTCATTTGGCAATAGTGGCGAGTTTAAGATACTTAATGCTATTAAGCCCGCAGGTCAAAATACACTGACAGTTAAAGAGTTTCTCTCTTCAGAAAAGAAAGAAACCGGCAGTATGTCAGGCTTGCAAGATAGTTATGCCTATAACAAAGACAATAATAAATTGGGTAATTTTGCCACTACGGTTGGCGATAAATCCCGCCCACTTAATGACAAGGTGAGCCAGAAAACGACCGAACTGAACGATATTAGCTCCCGTTATAACTCCGCGATAGAGGCGCTTAATCGTTTTATTCAAAAATACGAAAGTATGATGCAACAAATTCTTCAGGCTATTTAAAGGTGACGTAATGGAAATGACCCCGGATCAGGCGATGACCGAGCAGGCCCTGGAGGCCTTTATGCAGGATGGCGGCACCCTGGCCATGCTCAACGAGGTATCGAGCGATACCCTGGAGCAGCTCTATGCCCTGGGTTTCAATCACTACGATGCGGGCAAATATGATGATGCCCACAAGATCTTCCAGGCCCTCTGTGTGCTGGATCACTACGATCCCCGCTTCTTCCTGGGGCTGGGTGCCTGCCGTCAGGCGTTGGGGCAACACCAGCTGGCCATCGACAGCTATAGCTACGGGGCCATGATGGATCTTAATGAACCCCGCTTTCCGTTTCATGCCGCCGAGTGTCTCCTGCAGATGGACGATCTCGATGGGGCCGAGAGTGGCTTCCACTCGGCTCAGTTAATTGCGGCAGCCAGGCCGGAGCTGGCAGAGCTTGCCAGCCGTGCCGGCACTATGTTGGAAGCAGTCAAAGCGAAAAAGGATATGGAGCATGAATCCAATCATCAATGATCGCTCTCTTCTGGTCGGGGGGATGCATATTCCCCTGGTCGACAGTGAGGGCAAGAGTGTCGCCCAGGCCACCCAGGTGGCGGCCGGTGATGTCGTTGGCAAAGGGGAGGGGCGCGCCAAGGGAGTCGAGTTGCCGCAACCCAAGCCCGGCGTCAGCCAGCAGGTGACCGCACAGCAGCAGCAAGAGCTGGGGCAGCTGATGAAAACGGTGCAGCAGGGGGCAGCCAACAGCGCCAAGCTGATCGCCAATACCTCTTTGCTGGCCAATCTGGCCTTCACCTCGCCCGATGAGTTCGAGATCGAGCTGGGCAAGATGACCAGCGAGCTGGAGAAGACCCAGAAGAAGTTGAAGCTGGCCGACATCGAGCGTGCTCGCCAGCAGAACATGAAAAAGATCGATGAGAACCAGGCCAAGATCAAAGAGGCCGAAGAGGCCGCCGAGAAGGCCAAGAAGTCGGGTCTTGCCTCCAAGATTTTCGGTTGGATCAGCGCCATCGCCTCCATCGTGATCGGCGCCATTCTGGTTGCCACCGGTGTGGGTGCCGCCGCCGGCGCCCTGATGATTGCTGGCGGGGTGGTCGGTGTGGTCAATATGGCGGTGCAGCAGGCCGCCGAAGATGGCCTTATCTCCAAGGAGGTGATGGAGAAGCTGGGGCCGGTTTTGATGGCGGTCGAGATTGCTCTGGCCATCGCCTCGGCGGTAGTGACATTTGGTGCTGGTGCCGCAGGTGCTATCGCCAAGGCGGGAGCCAAGATAGGCGGCAAGGTAGCAGATATTACCGCCAAAATGGCGGTAAAGGCCGCAGAACTATCCGCCAAGTTGGGCAGTACAGCGGCCAGCACCACTGCCAAGGCGGTCAAATTGGGCACTGGGGCTGCCGATCTGGTGCTTGATGTCAGCAATGGTGTGACCAAGACGGTAGATAGCGCCAACCAGGCCAACTTGCAAAACAAGCAGGCCGATCTGGTGGAGAATCGCCAGGCCATGACCGCCCTCCAGGGGGCTCTGGACAAGCTGAAGGAAGCGCTCTCCCAGATGACGGAAGCATTCCAGCAAGTGATGGAGATGATTTTCCAGATGATCACGGCCAAGGGCGCCATGCTCAATAACCTCGCCAGCAGACCGGCAGCCATTTAAGGAGAGGACCCTATGAACGGTATTAATAACGACTATTCAGTCAACACCGGTTATGTTCCCGCCGCCGGTAACGATGGCGTGGACGGCAGCCAGGGCGCGGCCCGTGCCAACACCACTCACGAGGCCGGTAATAGTCAGGGGGCGAATACACCGGCTCCGCAGAGCCGACCCGAGCTGATCCGCCCGAACCAGGGGCTCGATGTGAGTTTACTGACCAAAGGAAGCAAGGAGCTCGACAGCACCCTGAGTATCATGAGCCTGCTCTTCGAGATGGCCCGCCGCGCCCGTGAGATGGGGCTCTTGCAGCGGGATATGGAGAACCAGGCCGTGATCTCGGCGCAAAAAGATCAGGTCAATGAGATGCGCAGCGGCGCCAAGTTGATGATCGCCATGGCGGTGGTATCCGGTGTGATGACCGGTATCTCGGCCATCATGGGGGGCTTCTCCATGAGCAAGTCGGCCAAGGCCATCAAGCAGGACAAGGCCCTCAACGCCAACATGGCCGGCCGGCAGAAAGAGCTCAATCAGATCGGCGATATCAAGAAGGCTGCAGGTCTCGAGATGGGGGATGCCGGTAACGATCTGATGGGGCGGATCAAGAGTGACAAGGCTGCACTCAAGACCCTCAACAAGAAGTTTGAGGCCAACAACGGTCGCCAGCAGCTCTTCAATACGGTGATCCAGGGCGGTACCCAGATGGCCAACAGTGCCGTTCAGCTTCACCAGGGTTACTCTCAGGCCGATGCCAAGGAAGATGAAGTGCGCTCAAGTGTGGCTCAGACCCAGAAGCAGAAGGTGGAAGATCAGATGAACTTCCAAAACAGCTTCATGAAGGATGTGCTGCAGATGATGCAGCAGTATGCCCAGAGCCATAATCAGGCCATGCGCGCCGCCTTTGGCGTCGCGTAATCACGGCGCCCCTTCGGGGGCGTCATCATTTATGTGGCGGCCAAATTTGCAAAAAACACCCTCGTCAGTGACAGATCTGATGCTGGAACGGGGCTTAGGATTACCCCTCTATTTTGGGAGGACAGCATGGATCTCACAGCCGCAATCAATGGTTTACTGGATGCCTTTGGCAGTCGTCACGGCTTGACCGGACTCTCTCTCAACGCAGAGGGGGTGGCGGCGCTGTGTTTCGACGACACCCTGCGCCTCTCCCTCATTCTTATGCCCCAGTGGGATCAGCTGGTGCTGCAACTCGACATTGCCCCCCTGCATCAGGTCGGGGAGGGGATATTTCGCCAGCTTGCTACCTTTAACAGGCACTGGTATCAATTCGATCTCCACTTCGGCTTCGATGAGGAGCTGAACATGATCCAGATGTATCGCCGTCTGACGGCCAGCTCTCTCACGCTGGAAACATTTGAGGCTCGGGTGGCCAGCTTGCTCGATCATGCCGAGTTTTGGCGCTCCTTGCTGGAGGAAGAGGAGAGCAACCCCCTCGATGCTCCGGCCATGGCGGTAAGGGTTTAACCATGAAGATTGAATCACGCCCCTTGGGCGCACTGCATGCCACGGAGGTGGCTCCGGCCACCTTTGCCGGCCGACGAGTGAGCCTGGCACCCCGTGATGGGGCTGGGGATCTGCGTGCACTCCTGGCCCGTTTCCATGGGCTGAGCCCTGCCCAGGAGAGTGCCCTGCAGCGACTCCATAATGGGGAACATACTCCCCTGACCATGCGCAGGGTGGCCCTCGGATGAGAGGGCTGCTTGGGCTTCTCGCCCTGATACTGGGTGGCTGTGCGGTGACGCCACCGCCGGTCGCTCACAGGGTAGAAGGGGAGGTGCGCATGGCACAGCCCTTGCCCCGGCTCGCCCGCATCGAGGTGACCGTGCTCAGTCGGGTTGACGGTCAACCCCGTGAGGTGCAGCGTCTGCGTTATGAGACGGGGGCCCTGCCGCTTTCGTTTTCCACGCGCTTGAGTCCGGTTCAATGGGGAAGTGGAGACCTGTTTTTGCGCGCCTATCTCTATTTTGTTGGTATGCCAGCGGTACAGGCCGGCGCCAGAGAGAAAATTATGGGTGAAAATAAAGTCATGCTGACGATGTTACCGAGACGTTGCTTTCCTAATTGTCAATAAAGGGTCGGGTTACATAGCTGTATGAAATCAGGCTGTTAGGTCGACTGTTATTTCCCTTCAACGTATCTGAATGTAACAAGCTCTGTTATTTGTCTTTTTTGTTATTAACAAAAAAAGCTCACCCTAGCCCTGGGTTAGTGTATTGACTCTAAATTAATTGTGGCGTTGTTTTATCCTGCGGGGATATCATGCCCACTCTTCGGTAAACGATTAAATAACTCGGCACCACGGGATAATAAACAGAGCTAACGCCGAAGAGATAACAAAAACGTAACAGTATGACGCCCTATGGGCGACCCTGTTAACACGCAGATTCAGGACGCATCACACTATGAATGGCATAACCAGGCCTGAGGCTGGCGATATCGTCAGGCTCCAATGGAACATGCCTGTCTTCACCCCCATGGAGCATCCCCAGGATGGTCTCTATATCCTTTTGGAAGGACAGGCAATCTGGCAGGACTGCAGCGAAACCCATCTGTTGCACAGAGGGGATCTGTTGTTTGTTCGCCGTGGTAGCTACGCCATCAGCACAGAAATGCCCAGTCAATTGCTCTGGATCCCTCTGTCGAGCGCGTTTCTCGGTACCTTTTTGCAGCGTTTCGGTGCACTCCTCAGCGAGATGGATCGTGTCGAGGTGGTGCCCTCGCCGCTGCTACGCTTCTCCACTTCCCCACTGCTAAACCAGAGTGTCGATGGCTTGTGTGCCATGCTCGGCCATGGTCTGCCTGCCGCCTTGATGCCCCTTCGCATCGAAGAGTTGCTGCTGCTGCTGGCCTTTAGCGATCAGGGTTCCCACTTTCTGGCCATGCTTCGTCAACTGGGTAACCGTCAGGTTGAGCGTCTGCAGGCCTTTATGGAGAGCCACTACCTGAAAGAGTGGAAGCTCAGCGAATTCGCACGAGAATTTGGCATGGGGCTCACCACCTTCAAGGAATTATTTGGCTCCGTCTATGGGGTTTCTCCCCGCGCCTGGATCAGCGAACGGCGTATCCTCTATGCCCATCAGCTGCTACTTAATAGCGAAATGAGCATCGTCGATATCGCCATGGAGGCCGGTTTTTCCAGCCAGTCCTATTTTACCCAGAGTTATCGACGTCGCTTTGGTTGCACTCCCAGCCGGGCGCGTCACGGCAAAGAGTAACCGCTGGCTAAAATTATCTGACGTTTTTTATAAGTCAGTGGCGTGGTGGCAGCGGTAGAATGGTCTCATCAAAAGGACCATCGCCGATGACACCCATTAAGAAAGAGCAAGATGCATCATGAGTCACAATGAGCATAATCCCGCCGATGGTGGGCCCCTGGCAGGACGCCGGGTGACCCTCATCCCTCCCGATAGCCTCAGCCGTGATGTGCTGGTGGGAGTGTTGCACCCGAGCGGGGAGGCACGCCTCCTGACCCATGAGCAGCACGCCTTGCTGCAACGCCTGTTGCCACGGGCCCGACTCGAGTCTCTGTTGGCCTCACGTTGGTATCGGCGTCGCCTGCCTCTGGGGCGCGCCGTAAGCCGCAGCGAGCTGGTCTGGCTGGCTCGCTGTGGCCGTGGCGAGTCTCCCTGGGACCAGGTGCTGGGGGAGCGGATCCATATCAGTCAGCCCTGTGACTGTTGGCCCCTGCTGTTGCAGCCTCTGTACGCTTGGTGGATGACGCAACTGGAGCCTGACTATGAGGCCTGGTTGCAAGAGCGAGAGCAGTTAAGTGTCATGGTACGCCAATGGCAGGCACAGCGAGCCTTCTGGCAGCAGGTGCAGGCCGAGCCCGGTCAGCAGGCATCTCTGCTGGCGCGTATCGCCAGCCAGCAGGCCGATGGGGAGGCTCGCATGGCTCAGCTTGAGCGTCGGCTCGATGAGCTGGCCCTGCGTGCCAAACAACTGTGGCCTGCGTGGGAGCCTGCCCGCGCCGGGCAGGCAGAGTTGGCGGCGCTGCAGCCTGTGCCGGCGCAACTGGCGCCACTGTGGGAGTGGCTACTCTCGCCGCTCACCGAGCCGCTTGAGCAGGCCCATGCCTGGTTGCTGGCTCGTGGCATCTGCCTGATGCAGGACCGAATCGTCCGAACCTGATTATTCGAGGAATCATGCAAACCGTGTTGAATCGATTGGCCGCACGCCTTGGCCAAGGGCCTTTTATTGCCGACAAGCAGGGGCGCTTTCGTCTCACTGTCGATGGTCAGCTGGTCATGCTGACCCCCCAGGGAAGCGAGCTGGTACTCAGTACGCCTCTGGATGCGCCGACCCTGCGTGAGGGAAATCACTACAACGACAACCTGCTGCGCAAACTGTTGCAACAGGTGCCCGGTTGGGCGCGTCAGGCTCCCCAGGCGCTGGTACTGGATGAAACCGGGGAGCTGGCCATTGAGGCAAGGCTCTCCCTGGCCGGGATGGATGAACTTCGTTTGCAACAGGCTATCGATCAGCAACTGGCGCTGGTTGAGCACCTGCAACCCCAGCTGGCGACGGCCACTGTGGCGCCCCAATGGAAACAGATGATATGGCACCCCTGATCTTACCCTCTGCCGTCAGGCGTACTCTTTGCGCCGCCATGCTGCTGCTCGGGGCATCTGCTCAGGCCCAGGAGCTGGATTGGCTACCCATGCCCTACAGCTATCTGGCTGAAGGGGAGAGCCTGCGTGACATGCTGATCGATTTCGGTGCCAACTATGAGGCTTCCGTCGTGGTCAGCGACAAGATCAATGACAAGGTCTCCGGTCAGTTCGACCATGAAGAGCCCAAGGCATTCCTGCAACAGTTGGCCAATCTCTATAACCTGGTTTGGTATTACGACGGCAGCGTGCTCTATGTCTTCAAGAACAGCGAAGTCGAGTCGCGCCTCATTCGTCTGCAACAGAGCGGGGCAACCGAGCTGCGGCAGGCCCTGGTGCGAGCCGGGATCTGGGAGTCCCGCTTCGGTTGGCGTCCCGATCCGGGTAACGGGTTGGTCTATGTTTCCGGTCCCCCCCGCTATCTCGAGCTGGTGGAGCAGACGGCGGCGGCGCTGGAGCAGCAAAGCCAGTTGCGCAGCGAGAAGACCGGGGCGCTGGCGCTGGAGATCTTCCCGCTTAAGTATGCCTCGGCCACCGATCGCACCATCCAGTATCGCAATGACGAGGTTGCCGCCCCAGGGGTCGCGACCATCTTGCAGCGACTGCTCAGCGATGCCGGTATTCAGAGTGTCACGGCCGATAACCAGGAGACCACCCAGGTGGCCAGCCGTGCCCCGGCTCTGGCCATGGTCCAGGCGGACCCTTCCCTCAATGCGGTGATCGTGCGCGATGCCCCGGAGCGAATGGCCATGTATCAGCGCCTTATTCAGGCTCTCGACAAGCCCAGTGCCCGGATCGAGGTGGCCCTCTCCATCGTGGATATCAATGCCGATCAGCTCAACGAGCTGGGGGTGGATTGGCGTGTCGGGATCCGCACAGGCAATAACCAACAGGTGATCATCAAGACCACGGGTGATCGCAATGTCACCTCTTCGGCAGCCGGTGCCACCGGTGCGCTGGGTAGCCTGGTTGATTCCCGTGGTCTCGACTATCTGCTGGCGCGGGTCAATCTGCTCGAGAGCGAGGGCTCGGCCCAGGTGGTCTCACGCCCGACCCTGCTGACCCAGGAAAACACCCAGGCGGTGATCGATCACAGCGAGACTTATTACGTCAAGGTCGCCGGTACAGAGGTGGCCGAGCTTCGCGACATCACTTACGGCACCATGCTGCGCATGACTCCCCGGGTGATTCCGGCTGCAGAGAGTCCCGAGATCAGCCTCAGCCTGCATATCGAGGATGGTAACCAGAAGCCCAACAGCTCGGGGGTGGATGGCATTCCCACCATCAGCCGTACCGTGGTGGACACCATAGCCCGGGTGGGTCACGGCCAGAGCCTGCTCATCGGCGGTATCTATCGCGATGAGTTGAATGTCACCCTGAGCAAGGTTCCCTTCCTGGGCGACATTCCCTATCTGGGCGCCCTGTTTCGCAGCAAGAGCGAGCTGACCCGCCGCACCGTGCGCCTCTTTATCATAGAGCCGCGCATCATCGACGAGGGGGTCGGTCAGCGCCTGGCGCTGGGTAACGGCATCGACCTGCGACAGCGGGTGTTGGGCGTCGACGAGATCTCCAACCAGAGCCTCTCCCTGGCCAAGACCCTGGAGGGGGCCCAGTGCCAGCCGCTGGCACAGGCGCGCGAGGTGCAGCAGTGGCTGAGCAAGGCTGGCAAGAGCTCAAGGCTGACCGAATGTCGCCTGAACAAGGGAGAGGGGTGGCGCGTGCAGGAAGGGGCTTGCATCCTGGGTGATAGCTGGTGTGTCAAACCCGCCAAGGAGAGCGCCCGTTGAACTGGCTGTGTCGTTTCTATCGTGGCGTCCACAGCGGCGTCGAGGTGACCCTGCCCCAGGGGCGCTGTGTCATCGGTTCGGATCCTCTGCAGGCCGACATGGTACTGGTAGACGAGGGGATTGCCCCCTCTCATCTGGTACTGCAGGTTGATGAGCAAGGGGTACGCCTGCTTGAGGCCAGCACAGAGTTGCTGCAAGAGGGGAAGGGGGTCGCCATCGGCGATTATCTGCAGGCAGGTCTTCGTCTGGAGGCGGGCAGCCTGCTCTGGAGCTTCTGTGCCGAGGGACAGACCCTGCCCGCCGTATTGAACGAGCCCACCCGGGTGGTGGCGCCGGTCACGACGCCTCGACGCTCTCGGGCAGGGCTGCTGCTGGGAATTGCATCGCTGGCCGTGCTGGCCCTGCTCGTGGGACTGCTCGGTATGGGGTGGTGGCAGGAAAACGAGGGGCGCGAACAGTTGGCCGAGCAGGAGGTTCGTCGTCTGCTCAAGCAGCCGGCCTATGAGGGAGTCAGCCTGACCCGCACCGAGGGCGGCTCATGGCTGCTCAGTGGTTACATCAAGGACAATCGTCAGCGTCTCGCGCTGCAGGAGATGGTAGAGCGCCACGCGCTGGTGGCCCGACTCGAGCTTCGCAGCATGGAGGAGATCCGCCAGGGGGCCGAGTTTATCCTGCAGCGCCAGGGGCTGGGTGCCATCAAGGTGACGGCCGGCAAAGAGGGAGGCTGGCTCAGGCTCACCGGGGCATTGGCCCAGGAGAGTGACGCCTTCACCGGGGTGGAGGAGCTGCTGCGCCGTGAGGTGCCGGGTCTGCTTGGCATCGAGAACCGGGTCAATGTGGCCGGCAGCCATCGCAAGCGACTCGATACCCTGCTCGAGGAGCATGGGCTCAAGCAACTGGCGGTGCGCGAGCGTGGGGATCGTATCGAGCTTCGCGGCGATCTGGACGAAGCCCAGCTCATCCTCTTCACCCAGTTGCAGCAGGCGTTTCGTCGGGAGTTTGGTGCCCGTCCCCAGCTTGAGCTGGTCGGCATCGGCAGCAAGAGTCGCCAGGATGATCTGACCTTCGAGGTCAAGGCCATCTCCCTTGGCAAGGTGCCCTACGTGGTGCTTGCCAACAATCAGCGTTATCCGGTTGGCGCCGCCACCGGAGACGGTATCCGGATTCTGGCCATTCGCCGCGACGCGGTGGTGGTGAGAAAGGGGCAACAAGAGTTTGTGATCAGAGTTGGTGGAGGGTTAGCCCATGACTCATTTGGAGGAGCGACTGCACAGCGCTGAGGCGGTGCGGTCTATCAGGATGCAGTTGGAGATGGCGCTGGCGAGCGTCAAGGTCTGCATGATGCGGGGTGGCACCCCCGAGCAGTTTCAGTGCTGGCAAAAAGAGGTCACCGCCCTGGAGGCAGGGATGACCATTATCAATACCCTGACAGGAGATAAGTAATGGCCAACAATGCATTTGACGGTTTTAGCAAGGCTACGGATATCACCAGCCTGGATGCGATCGCCGCGACCCTGAGGACGAAGGCAGACAATGCCAACACTAAGGTTAATGATGCTATCAAGGCATTGAAAGATAACCCGGACAACCCGGCGGTACTGGCGGATCTGCAGCATTCCATCAACAAATGGTCTGTCATCTATAACATCAACTCCACCGTGACCCGCAGCTTCAAGGATTTGATGCAGGGCATCTTGCAGAAGATCTGATGATGGAGCCGACCCTCAAGGGGCTACTGGCAGAGATAGCCCTGGCCGGTACCGGCCATCACTGCCACGAGGAGGCGGCGCATATCGCCGACTGGCTGCAACTGGTGGACGCCAAAGAGGCGGCGACGCTGGTGCGCGTCTCTTCCCTGATGAACCGGGGCAAGTATCAAGAGGCATCGCAGCTTGCGGCCGGCTCCCCCGAGCTCGAGCCCTGGCAGGCCTTGTGTGAATACCGCCTTGGCCACTCGGCGGCGCTGGCGCAGCGTCTCGAGCGGATGGAGCTGGAGAACAACCCGGCACTGCGGGAGTTTGTGCGCGGCATGAAGGAGCAGATGCGCTCATGATGATCCCCCCTCTGACCCCTCCCACCGCGCCTCTTGGGGAGCAGGAGCGAGCCGGCAAGGCGGTGCCTGCTCCCCCGCCTGCTCCTGTGGTCAGCGACCAGGCCGGTGAGGATGTGCGAGAGGCCAAGTGGCAGCGTTATCACGCCTCCGACCCACCCGACAAGGGGCTGCTGGCCGAGTTGGTGGCACCGGTGAAGGAGGCCATCCTGGCGCGCTTTGGTCAGCGCACCGGACCCGTGATCCCGGCCATCGATCTCCCCGAGTTGCGCGGATTGCTGCGTGAGTTTGATCCCTTGGGCAAGCGTCGGGAGACGGTGCTGCTGGAGGTGTTGGCGGCGACCACCAAAGGGGAGGGCGGCGCTCATATGGCTGAGCTACTCAGGCGGGAACTCATGACCCTGCTGCCACGTAACGCCATGGTCGATAACTTGCTTCGCAACTCCCACGCCATCGATTTGGAGGGCTAAATGGAAATAACACAGAGTGGCCAGGCCCTGGTCACCAGTCTGGATGAACTCAAGCAGGCCGAACCTGCGGTCGACCAGGTGGCCCGTTTCGATGCGGCCATGAGCGATGATGGCCGTGGGCTGGGGGACTCCCTGCTCAGTGGCCTGAGCGATCTCAAGCGTGATTTCACCACCGCCAAGGAGGAGCTTAAGTCCCAAATGGCGACGCCTGGTGACGATCCCGCCAGCCTGATGCAGATGCAGTGGTCGCTGATGCGCATCACCATGCAAGAGGAGCTGATTGCCAAGACGGTGGGCAAGATGAGCCAAAACGTTGAAACCCTGATGAAGACCCAGTGAGGCCCTGTGAAGATCAAGAGTGTATTGCCAGCCGTGCTGGCCGCCCTGCTGTTGGCAGGCTGCAAGGTTGAACTCTACAGCGGGATCAGCCAGAAGGAGGGCAACGAGATGTTGGCCCTGCTCAGGCAAGAGGGTATCTCGGCCGGCAAGGAGCCGGACAAGGACGGCCGGGTCAAGCTGATGGTCGAGGAGTCGGATGTCGCCGAGGCGGTCGAGGCGCTCAAGCGCAAGGGCTATCCGCGCGAGAGCTTCTCCTCGTTGCAGGATGTTTTCCCCAAAGATGGTCTCATCTCGTCGCCGGTTGAGGAGCAGGCCAGGCTCAATTATGCCAAGTCGCAGGAGATCTCTCGCACCCTCTCCGAGATCGATGGTGTGCTGGTGGCCCGGGTGCATGTGGTGCTGCCCGAGGAGAAGGGCAGTGGCGGCAAGAAGGGCTCTCCGGCCTCCGCCTCGGTCTTTATCAAGCATGCGGCCGATGTGCAGCTCGATGGTTATATCCCCCAGATCAAGCAGCTGGTCAACAACAGCATCGAGGGGCTGGCCTACGATCGCATCAGTGTGGTGCTGGTTCCCTCCGCCGATGTGCGGCAAAACCAGCTGATGCCCCGTAATACCAGCGTACTCTCCATCGAGGTGAGCGAGTCATCCAGAGGGCGTCTCATCGGTCTGCTGGCCCTGCTGTTTCTGCTCTTGCCCCTGACCAATCTGGCCCAGTACTTCTGGCTGCGGCGCAAGGGGGGGTGATGGGTACACCTGTCACCGCCTATCAGTACCGTTTCTGTCCGGCCTCCTATCTTCATCCGGAGCAGTTACCCTCAAGCTGGCGTCCTGTGATCGCACTGCTGCCCGACTGGCGCAGCAGCGGCCATATCAATGGCGCCCTGCTCGAGGCGCTGGCCCTCGAGACCGACTATCAGGCGCCGATGGGTCTCGGCGCCATCGCCCTGCTGGCACAGCCCGCCCTGGAGTCACTGCTCTGCCGCCTGGGACTGGTACTGCACGCAGAGGCCATTCGCCACTGTTTGCAGGCCGAGCCGCTGCGCCAGCTGATGGCCCTGCTCGAACACGATGCCTTGCGCCAGTTGATGGCCCGGCATGAGCTGCTGATCGGTCCCTGGCCGGCTGGGTGGCAGTCGCCCCTGCCGGCACAGATCGATGCCCCCGGGATGATCCGGCACGGGCTGCAGTTTTGGCTGGCGGCCATGGAGACGGTGCCCGCGCCCTGGCGTCAGCGACTCGAGCTGAGATTTGCGCCAACCCGGCAGCTGACTCCTTTTTCCCTCGAGCCATCCCTTCGTCCACTGGCCCAGGTGTTGTGCCAGAAACTCGTCAAACAGGTGCTTCCTTCATGCTCCCATTTGTTCAAATAACCCAGGGAGAGCTCTCCCTTGCTCCCGAGCTGAGAATTCTGCGCGCGGCGGACTATCGTGCCAGTCTCGGTGCCGATGAACTGGTGTCGGCGGCCCGCGAGGAGGCGGCCGCGATTCTCGCCGAGGCCAGAGAGATCTATGAGCAACAGAAGCAGCTGGGTTGGGAAGCGGGCATGGATGAGGCCCGCTCCCGGCAGGCAACCCTTATCCACGAGACCCAGTTGCAGTGCCAGCAGTTTTATCGCCGGGTCGAGCAGCAGATGAGCGAGGTGGTGCTGGAGTCGGTGCGCAAGATCCTCAAGGAGTATGATCAGGTCACCCTGACCCTCCAGGTGGTGCGCGAGGCGCTGGCCCTGGTGAGCAACCAAAAGCAGGTGGTGGTCCGGGTTCACCCGGATCAGGCGGCGGCGGTGCGGGAGCAGATAGCCCGGGTTCACAAGGATTTCCCCGAGATAAGCTATCTCGAGGTGGCGGCCGATGCGCGGCTGGATCAGGGGGGCTCTATCCTCGAGACCGAGGTGGGGATCATCGATGCCAGCCTCGATGGCCAGCTCGATGCCCTCTCCAGAGCCATCGCAGCCAGCTTCGAGCGAGCGGCGCAATAAGCAAGACGAAAAGAGGGCCCGATGGGCCCTCTCTTGTCAGCATCCCCCGTCACTGACGCGTCGGGGCAATCTCCTTGGGCTCCAGCGTGATCATGGCGTTGGCGGCTGCACCTGTGTAGTCGCGGTAGACCTGATCCTGCTCCAGGGTGTAGAAGGTATCCACATAGTCATCGTTGTTGGTCATCCAGGAGTCGGGCAACGCCTTGACGATACGGCCACCCAGATCCAGGAAGGGTAAAGCCTCGGGCACACCCCCGGCGGTAAAGCCCAGCTTGAGCGCCTCGATCAGCAGACCAGAGAGCTCCTTGTAGTTGACGTTGTCATCTTGCTCCATCATCACCATGTCCACCGCACCCCAACGGTAACGATCCCAGTAGACCAGGATCTGGTTCGGGGTGTAGTCGGTCTTGTCGTGATCGAGATAGGGCATGTCGACGATGTCCACCACCGGCTCGTCACGGCTCGGGTTGACCCCGGCGACGATGGCGTAGATCTCGGCACCACCCAGCAGCCAGGGCTCCTTGTCATCTTGCAGGCGGATCTTCTTGAGGATGCTGGTCTTGAGGGGCTTGACCGGCTCGCTGGCGAGCGGGGCCGCCTGCAGATCGGCCTTGGCCAGAGCCGAGCGCATGACACGAAGACCAGCCGTCTTCGCCTTGACGGGATCGGCTTCCACGACCAGTACCGGGCGATCCGGCGCCTGCTCTACATCGAGATAGACGGGGTTACCGGCGTTGTCGAACGCCTCGATGGCGCTCCAGCTTTGCTCGTCACCGCTTGGCACATAGGCCACCAGTGGCTCCACCCCGGCCTCGAGGGCCTTGATCTGATCCGGGGTTGCCAGTCTCACTCGCATCAGCTGCTTGAGCTCACCGTCGAGTCCCTGACGACGGATTGCCGCCGCATCGGCGGCCGCCGCCTGACGCTTGAGCCGTGTCGGAGCCTTCTTGACTACCTGGGGCAGGGGGGCCTGATATCCCTGATTGCTCAGGGTGGGGAGCAGGGTGCCGGTCTGCAGCGCCAGCTGGCGCGCCAGATCCCGATCTGCATCTGCGGCGTAAGCCGCGCCGCCGGTCAGAGCCAGCAGCAGTACGTATGCCTGAACGTGTTTCATTTTGTTGTTCTCCGTTATTCGAACGCTGACGAGGGCGCAAATTTGGGAAGAAGAGCCCTCGGTTTCATCACAAATCAAATCGGGTTGAGAAACCAAACAAAATGTTGGGATGTGTGGTGCCGATCACACTCATCTGACCTGTTTGGGGGGCACGTTTTGCCAACAGGTCCATACGAGTGTGCCGAGCAGGATCCCCCAGAAAGCGGAGCCAATGCCGAGCCAGCTCACCCCTGAGGCGGTCACCAGAAAGGTGATGAGGGCGCTCTCGCGACTGTGCTCTTCGGCCAGTGCACCGTGCAGACTGTTGCCTATGGTGCCGAGCAGGGCCAGCCCGGCGATGGCGGCCATCAGGGCCGTTGGCAGGGCGCTGAACAGGCTCACGACGCTGGCGGCAAACAGGCCGCTCAAGAGATAAAAGAGCCCGGCCCAGATGGTGGCCGGCCAACGGCGAGCGGGATCCTCGTCGACCTCCTTGCCCATGCAGATGGCCGCAGTGATGGCGGCCAGGTTGTAGGCAAATCCGCCAAACGGGGCGAGCAGCAGCCCGATAAGACCGGTCCAACCGATGAGAGGAGAGGCCTTGGGGTGGTAACCGTGGGCGTGCAGCACCGCCATGCCCGGCAGGTTTTGAGAGGCCATGGTGACCACAAAGAGCGGGATCCCCACCCCGACAAGGCTGTGCCAGGAGAAGCTCGGACTCATCCACACCGGGGTGGTGAGCGAGAGCGTCACCTCTTCGAGTGGCAGTGGCATCAGTGAGCCGGCAAGCAGGGTGCCGCCAACCAGTACCAGCACCATGACCAGGCGCGGCGCAAAACGCCTGCCGAGCAAAAACAGGCCCAGCATGCCGAGGATCAGGAGCGGCGCCTCGGGTAGCGGGGTAAACAGGTTGATGCCAAAGCGCAGCAGCACGCCGGCCAGCATGGCTGCCGCCAGGGGCCTGGGCAGTACCCGCAGCACCCTGTCGACACCACCACTCAGCGCCAGCAAAAGCATCAGTGCCGAGCTCAGGATGAAGGCGCCGATGGCCTCGCCAAGGCTCGACCCCGACAGGCTGGTGACCAGCAAGGCCGCGCCCGGGGTAGACCAGGCGGTGAGCAGTGGCATGCGGTAATAGAGGGAGAGCCCTATGCTGCTTATCCCCATACCCAGACCCAGGGCCCACAACCAGGAGGCCGTCTGCGCCGAGGTTGCCCCGGCTGCGGCGGCAGCCTGAAAGATGATGGCCACCGAGCTGGTGTAACCGACCAGCACCGCCATCAGGCCGGCACTGAGATGAGAGAAGGAAAAGGGCATGGGTACTCCGTGCGTTATAACGTACAATGGTTCCAACTATATAGGTGTGCGCTATAGCGCACAATTCCGTGGAGGGGAATCAATGAACGAAATACAGGCTGCCCCGACGGAGCGTATCGCTACCCGTCTGAAGGAGTTGCGGCAGGCTTTGGGCTGGAGTCTCGATCGCAGTGCCAGTGAGACCGGGGTGAGCAAGGCGATGCTGGGTCAGATAGAGCGGGGCGAGTCGAGTCCCACAGTAGCGACCCTCTGGAAGATTGCCACCGGTTTAAAGGTCTCTTTTTCGAGCTTTCTCGATGTGACCGCTCCCGCTACGGCCACCCTGTTTCGCTCGGCCGATGCCTTGCGCAGTCAACCTGGGGAGGCCGGCATGTGGGTGGCGCCACTCTTTCCATTCGAGCCGAGCCTCGGTTTCGAGCTGTTCGAGATGACACTCTTACCCGGCTATGAGCGTGAGTCAGAGCCCCATGAGCGCGGGGTCAGCGAGCATGTTCTGGTGATTGACGGGGAGATGGAGATCTTGCTTGAAGGGGTGTGGCATCGGCTTGGGTGCGGCGAAGCGGTGCGGTTTGCGGCCGACGCCCCCCACGGTTATCGCAACTTGGGAGAGGCGCCGGCCCGTTTTCATAACCTGATCCGCTATCCCTAACCCGGGCGCCCGTCGGCGCGGGGGGCGCTGAGAATAGGCAGATAGACCCAGGCGAAGAGGCCATAAGCCAGGATCCAGCCCCAGGCCCCACCGTGCCAGGCGACCAGGATCTGGGCCGGGAGCAGCAGAGGCAGCGCTGCGCGCAGCAGGACGGCGGCAAACAGCAGGACAAAAGCCAGGATCATGGCTCTACCGACTGTCAGCATGCGCCCCGTGTGGCCAAGGGAGACTCGCGCCATCATGGCGAGGATCATGCCGCCCATGACGCCGACACTCAGGAAGTGGCTGGCTGTCGACAGGCTCAGCGGGCCGCCCAGTGACCACCATCCCATGGCGGCCAGGCCAAGAGGAATAAAGAGATAGGAGAGGTGGAGCGACCAGAGCAAGGGATGCGCACCGGTAGCACGCCACTGCCAGCGGGAGAGGCGCAGGAGGTGAGTGATGGCGGCAACCCCGTAGAGGAGAGCCCAGGCCGGTTGCTGCAAGAGCGACATCGGCAAGACGATCCAGCTTGCCAGCAGTAGCCAGAGACTGCCAAGGGCCAGACGCTCGAGTCGGGGGAGGGGCTCGGCCTTGGGGGTCTGGGTGGCGCGGGAAGTAAAGAAGGGGATCACCCGTCCCCCCATCACGGCAATCAGGGTAGTAAAGAGCAGTACGGTGGCGATGAGAAGCTTTTCGGTCAGCAGCCAGTCACTGCCAAGCCACCAACTGCTGGCATTGAGGCCGGTCAGCACCAGAAGCAGAGGCACGAAGAAGAGATTACGCCACTGGCGTACCCGCACGATCGGGCGTGCAAGATAAAAGGCCGTCAGTGGCAGCCACAGCAGATCGCATGCCATCAATAGCCAATGGTGGTTACCAAGCAGCGGTAACAGTAGGCGTGGCACCAGCCAGAGGGCGACGATCACTCCCAGTCGATAGCCTCGCAAGCCGGGAAAGCCGGTCCAGTTCTGTACTGCCGTCAGCAGGAAGCCGGCAACGATGGCACTGCCAAAACCAAACAACATCTCGTGAGCATGCCACCAGATGGGGTTGGACAGGGCTGGCAGTGCCAGATGCCCGGTCAGTTGCAACCACCAGAGCGTCATGGCGATCACCGAGAAGAGGGCCCCCAGCAGGAAGAAGGGGCGGAACCCCAGGCGCAGCAGGGGAGGGATCGCCTCTTCTTTCTGGCTATCGAGGATCTGATGCATGAGGGCTCCTGAGTCATTAAATGAGGATTTCAGATGCTCATTATAAAGTGTCATTTCAAATGTTCAATTGTGGGCGTGCTGAAGTGACACCCGTTGGATGGGTTTTCGACAAAAAAAGAGGGTTTGGTTGTTTTGTGAGCGAACGGTTTGCCGAAGTAAGAAAAGTACTTGTCAGCGTGTTCGCCATCCCTATAATGCGCCCTCACCAGCACGGCACGCTGCGCTGGACGCCGACAAGGCAACGTTCTTTAACAAATTGAATCAAGCAATCTGTGTGGGCACTCGCAGGATTGAAGCATCAAAAACAATTTTTGATATTTCAATGTCTGATGAAGTGACCAAGCAAGACTTCTTTGGAAGTCAGCAACAGTTAATTCAGCAATTCATTGAGCCCAAACTTAAATTGAAGAGTTTGATCATGGCTCAGATTGAACGCTGGCGGCAGGCCTAACACATGCAAGTCGAGCGGCAGCGGGA
>NZ_JBFODE010000028.1:0-118742 GCF_040908155.1 Aeromonas sp. R6-2
TAGAATACCGGCCTGTCACGCCGGGGGTCGCGGGTTCGAGTCCCGTCCGCTCCGCCACTAAATTTGAAGGCCTTCCCAAACGGGAAGGCCTTTTTACTTTCTGGCGTATGCGGACAGGAATAAGGAAACAAGGGACAACAGACTGGGCTGCGACTTGCTGCTGGCAACTCGGTCCCTGTCTGTTGTCCCTTGTGCTTGAGCCGGACTGCTGAAGGAGGTCGGGCTGCGCCCTCCACTTCAGCCGCTGGCGCGGCTGCCGCTCCGCCACTCATTTCGAAGGCCTTCCCAAACGGGAAGGCCTTTTTGCATTGGTGCAGTTAGCTATATGGCGTCGCCGGACGGTTGAAGGCGCTCGGGCTGTACCCTCTGCATCAGCCGCTGGCGCACAGTCACTCACACCGAACCGCCCCTATTTTCCTAGTTTACTCTGTTCTCGATCACCGGCTCTACGGGCTTCATTGGTGATGGCTGTACCTTGAAATCGGTTTCTTTTTTGTTCTGCCGTAATGAGGTTGAGGGAGTGTGACCCCGCTAACCTTCTCTTCTACGTGGCTCTGCTTAAATAGCATGACCGCTATATGGGCGGCAGGAACAACAATTAGGATCCGAGGAAAGGACAGATGTTCAAAAAAACAGTAACGATGATACTGGCGGCGGGAACCCTGGTATTGGGCGGCTGCGCATCTAATGGTGATCAGGCTGCTGATGCGGGTGACTTTGGTGGCAAGGCAGTCTTCCTGCGTGGGGAGATGAATGACTGGCAGGCTCTGGATGAGAGCAAGATCGTCAAGGTGAGTGACAAGATCTACATGGCCAAGGGAACCCTGAAAAAGGAGTGGGCGCCCTATAAGTTCAAGTTTGCCGATGCCAACTGGAGCTGTGGTACCAACTACGGTTATGCCAGCCCGAGCGATGGCGTCGCGACCCTGGGTGGGGCCCCGGTGCCTGCCAACCCCTGCTCCAAGTATGAGGATATGAAGTTCTCTCCTGATGCCGACGGCGTCTACGAGTTCTATCTCGACCTCAATGGTGAGCAGCCCACCGTCTACGTCAAGAAGCCCTAAGCGCGGCAGATGACTTGAAAGCCCCCGGCCCTGGTGTCGGGGGTTTGTTTTTATGGATGTGATGCATACCCCGGATACTCCATCATTTTGTGTTATGTTTTTATTGTTGGCACAGCATATAGTGTTGAGGCGTGTATGACAACCCGGTTTCGAACCGATAATGACCCGCTGATGCTACCACTACAGCCCACCTCTCTCGAGATCTGGCGCAGCAAATATTGTCTGCACGATGGTAGCGGTTCGCCACTCGACGAGACCCCGGACGATACCCTGAAGCGGGTGGCCCGCTCTCTGGCGAGCCAGGAGAAGGAGAGTGAGCGCTGGTATCCCGAGTTTCTCTGGGCGCTGCGGCAAGGGGCCATACCCGCAGGGCGGATCCTCTCCAATGCCGATGCGCTGGTCTATAAGCCCGCTACGTCGACCATCAACTGTACCGTCTCCGGCACCATTGCCGACTCGATGGATGACATCCTGACCAAGGTGCGGGAAGCCGGCCTTACGCTCAAGGCTGGCTGCGGCATCGGTTATGATTTCTCGACCCTGAGGCCCAAGGGCGCCCCCGTTGCGGGTGCCGGTGCCGCGACCTCGGGCCCCCTCTCGTTTATGGATATCTTCGACAAGATGTGCTCGACCATCTCCTCGGCAGGTGGTCGACGTGGAGCCCAGATGGGAGTGATGGATGTGCGCCATCCCGATGTGCTCGATTTCATCCGGGCCAAGCGTGAGGATGGGCGCCTGCGCCAGTTCAACCTCTCCTTGTTGATCACCGGGGCTTTTATCGATGCGGTTCGTGAGGAGCGAGAGTGGGCGCTGATCTTCCCCTGGTCTGAGTCTCAGCTCAAGAGCGAGGGGGTGGCTTTGGGTGATAGCACTCGGGTGGTGTGGACCGACTGGCCAACGGGGGAGGGGATCCGTAACGAACAGGGGGAGGTGGCTTGCCGAATCTACCGGACCCTGCCTGCCCGCCGCCTGTGGGATCTCATCATGACCTCCACCTATGACTATGGAGAGCCGGGCTTCATCCTGATCGATCGGGTCAATGAGATGAACAACAACTGGTTCTGTGAGTCCATTCGGGCGACCAACCCGTGTGGAGAGCAGCCTCTCCCTCCCTACGGGGCCTGCCTGTTGGGCTCTATCAACCTCACCGGCTTCGTGCTGGATCCACTTGGGGGTCAAGCCAGCTTCGACTGGGCGCGTTTTACCCGCGTGGTCGAACTATTTACCCGTATGCTCGATAACGTGGTGGAGATTAGCGGTTTGCCGCTGCACGAGCAGCGCGAAGAGCTTAGGCGCAAGCGGCGCCATGGCATGGGGTTCCTCGGTCTGGGGTCGGCCCTGGCGCTGCTGCGGCTGGCTTATGGTTCTTCCGATGCCATCGCCTTTACCGAGCGAATGGCCCGGGTACTGGCCGTCACCGGATGGAAGACGGCGTTGGTCCTGGCCAAAGAGAAGGGGCCGGCTCCCGTGATGGAGGAGGAGTTTGAGGTGACGGCCGCGATGTTACGGCTGCGTCCCGAGATGGCCGGCGATGGGTTCAAGGTGGGGGACAGGGTGAAGGGAAAGGTGCTGCACGCCTGCTACAGCCGCTACATGCAGCAGCTGGCCAGTGTGGAGCCCGAACTCGTCGATGAACTGGCGAGGGTGGGAGGGCGTTTTACCCACCACAGTAGCATAGCGCCGACGGGCACCATCTCCCTGTCCCTTGCCAACAACGCCAGCAATGGCATAGAGCCGAGTTTCGCCCATCACTACCGGCGCAACCTGATCCGGCCCGGGCGCAAGAGCAAGGAGAGCGTCGACGTCTACTCCTTTGAGCTCATGGCTTACCGTGTTCTGGTCGATTCGAATGCCACACCCGAATCAGGTCTGCCCGACTGGTTTGTGACGGCTGAGCAGGTAACGCCGGCTCAGCATATAGGGATGCAGGCTGCCGCCCAGCGCTGGGTCGACTCCTCCATCTCCAAGACGGCCAATGTGCCGACGGATTACCCCTTCGATGCCTTCAAGGCGATCTATCTCGATGCGGTGGGGGCCGGGCTCAAGGGGTGTACCACCTTCCGATTCAATCCAGAGGCCTTTCAGGGCGTCTTGGTGCGCGAGAAGGATCTTGCCGCGACCCGTTATGAATTCACTCTGGAGGATGGCTCGCGGGTCACCGCCCAGGGTAACGAGGAGATCGAGTACGACGGTGAGCTGCATACGGCGGCCAACCTGTTTGATGCCCTCAAGGAGGGCTATTACGGCAAGCTTTAAGGGGGGCTGGATGGCAAGAAAGATCGACAGCAAGATAGTGGCCTATCGGCTGGTAGCTCCAGAGGGTGAGGCGCCACCGATCCAGATGCACGAGACGGTGGTGCGTCCCGAACGCCTGACGGGCACCACCTACAAGCTCAAGACCCCGCAACATGTCTGCGAGCACTCCCTCTTTATCACCATCAACGACATGGTGCTCAACGAAGGGAGCGAGCATGAGGTCAGGCGCCCCTTCGAGATCTTCATCAACACCAAGAGCCTCGAGCATCATCAGTGGATCGTGGCTCTCACCCGCATCATCTCGGCGGTTTTTCGCAAGGGGGGTGATGTGACTTTTCTGGTTGAAGAGCTGCGCAGTGTCTTCGATCCCAAGGGGGGATACTGGGATCACGGGCGCTACGTTCCCTCCCTGATCGCCGGTATTGGCAATGTGATCGAAACCCATCTGATCGAGATCGGTATGCTGGCGGCTCCCGAGATGGACTCGGCTAAGAAGGCATATCTAGCTGAAAACTATGATGAAAGTACTGGCTTTCCCGCCTCGGCCAGCCTCTGCCCCAAGTGCCACTACAGGGCCGTCGTTCTGCAGGATGGCTGCACGACCTGCCTCAATTGCGGCGACTCCAAGTGTGGCTGAATGGGTATTAATTGAACGCTTGAACGTTGGCATGTTGCGCCCTGGTTAAATCGGGCGTAGCGTGAAGGGTAATAGAAGTGTCATGCCGGTGTGGTTTGAATGTCATCTGGACTATACCGCATGGCCTCTTGGCCAAGGAGGATGCTTATGGATAACACCGACCGGAAGCTGTTTATCCTGGACACCAACGTACTCTTGCACGAACCCCTCTCTATCTACTCCTTCAAAGAGCACGACGTGCTCATCCCCATGACGGTGCTCGAAGAGCTCGACAACATCAAGGATCGCCACAAGGATGTCAGCCGGGATGCCCGGGTCGCCATCCGGGCGCTGGAGGATGTATTCCGCAGTGCCACGCCCGAGCAGATCGCCCAAGGGGTGGCACTGGCGGGAGAGGCGACGGGGTGTATCTCTATCTTCAGCGATCACCATCTGCCGCAGGATGAGGAGCTCTTCACCAACAAGGAGGCAGACAACCGCATCATCAATGCGGCTCTCTACCTGCAAAAACATGAGCACAAGCGCCAGGTGGTGTTGGTGACCAAGGACATCAACATGCGCCTCAAGGCCAAGGGGGCGGGCCTGGCTCATGTGGAGGACTATCGCAGCGACCAGTTGATCGATGATATCCACCTGCTGGCCAAGGGCTTTCAGGAAGTGCCCGGCAGCTTCTGGGAGCGGGTCGGAGAGTGCGACAGCGAGACCCATGGCCGAGAGACGGTACACGTCATCGACGAGGGGCTGCTCGAACCGGTGCATGTGAATCAGTATCTCATCGATGAGGAGCAATTCTTCGCGGCCCGGGTATTGAGCCATGAGGGGGGCAAGGTTCGTCTGCGGGATATCAGCCGTGATCGCCTGATGTCGCGCAAGGCGTGGGGAGTGCACCCCAAGAACGTCTATCAGGGCATGGCCCTCGACGCCCTGCTCGATCCCCATATCGATCTGGTGATCCTGACCGGGCCTGCCGGCTGCGGCAAGACCCTGCTGGCGATGGCGGCAGCCCTCGAGCTGGTCATCGAGAAGGGGATCTACGACAAGATCATCGTCACCCGTAATACCCCGGAAATTGCCGAGAGCATCGGCTTCCTGCCCGGCACCGAGGAAGAGAAGATGATGCCCTGGCTGGCGGCCATCACGGATACCCTGGAGGTGCTGCACAAGCAGGACGAGAACATGAGCGGGTCGCTCAGTTACATCATGGAGAAGGCCAATATCCAGTTCAAATCGGTCAACTTCATGCGTGGGCGCAGCATCCAGAACACCTTCGTGCTACTGGACGAGTGCCAGAACCTGACCGCCTCCCAGATCAAGACCATCATCACCCGTTGTGGCGAGGGGACCAAGATCGTCTGCTCGGGCAACCTGGCGCAGATCGACTCGAGCTACCTCAGTCCGGTCACCTCGGGTCTCACCTACATAGTGGAGCGATTCAAGGACTTCGAGGGGAGTGCCAACGTCTATCTCAACGGCGTGGTGCGAAGTCGCCTCGCCTCCTTCGCCGAAGAGAACCTGTAAACCGCTGCCAGCTGGCGGTAAGCGAGAAGGGGAGCCCGGGCTCCCCTTTCTCTATGGGCGTTTGCCCAGATAGGCGGCCAGGGCCGGCAGGGGGGGATTGGCCAGGGCTTGTGGCGTACCGTCGAAGGCGATGCGCCCCTCATCGACGAAGAGTAGCCGGTCGGCGATGAGCGCAGCATCTTCCGGGTGGTGAGTGACCATCAACACGGTCGTGGCGCGGCTGCGCGCCAGCAGGGTCACCTCATCCAGCATCTCCCGGCGCAGGGCCGGGTCCAGCGCCGAGAAGGGCTCGTCGAGCAGCAGCAGGGGGCGATCTCGCACCAGGGCGCGGGCCAGGGCGACCCGTTGCTGCTGGCCACCGGAGAGCTGCTCGGGCAGGCGATCCAGCATGGATTCCAGCCCCACCCGTGCGGCGGCCCGGGTGACCTGCTCTCGCTGCTCATGACTCAGTCGCAGACCCGGGTGCAGGCCGATGGCGATGTTGTCGTGCACCGTCAGGTGCAAGAACAGGTTGTGATCCTGAAACAGGGTGGTGAGGGGACGTTCGGCCGGTGTCAGGGGCAAGAGGTCGCGGCCGGAGAAGGTGAGCCGTCCGGCGGTGACGGGCACAAAGCCCGCCAGCATGCCGAGCAGGGTCGACTTGCCGGCGCCGCTGCGCCCTGTCAGGGCGACTATCTCCCCGCACTCGATCCGGGTGGAGAAGGTGACGCTCCAGTCCGGGTAGCGAGCCGTCAGGTTGTCAAGAATGAGCATCTTTACCTCCAAGCATACGCTCGGTCAGCACAAACAGGGCCAGGCACAGGAGCAGCAGCAGCAGGGCCGTGGCGGCGGCCGGCCCCAGCTGATAGCTGCCGAGCTGCTGATAGAGCAGCCAGGGCAGGGTCGCCAGCTCACTGCTGCCAAACAGGGCGATGGCGCCGAGATCCCCGAGGGAGAGGGTCATGGCCAAGGCCAGGGCCAGAGCCAGCGGGCGGCGCAGCAGGGGCCACTCGATGAGTCGCAGGCGCTGCCAGCCGAGCACGCCCAGGCTGTCGCCCAGGCGATCGTACTGGCGGGCTACCAGCTGCATGGGGCCGGACAGGGTGCGGATCACGTAGGGGAGTGCCATCAGGGCATTGACCAGGATCACCAGCCAGGGCGCAATGGCGAAGACATCGACCCAGGGCATGAAGAGGATGAAGAGACCTGTACTCATCACCACGGCCGGCAGCATCAGAATCAGCGAACCGCTCGCCTCCCACAGGGCGGCATGGCGCCGTTCCCGACGACGCAGCCTCAGGTGGCGGCTGGTGAGTAGCAGGCCTCCCCCTAACAGCAGCGCCAGCAGGCCGGCCAGCAAGGCGATCTGCAGGGAGAGAGCTGTCGCCTGCCAGAGGCGCTCGCTGGCGAGCGCCGTCAGCAGATCAGGGGTCAATCCGGCGCCTGTGATGGCGAGCAAGGGGGGCAAAAAGATCCCGATGGCCAGGGTGAGGATCAGGGCGTCCCAGAGCCGGGTCTGCCAGTGGTGTCGATCCGGGCGCTCGGCCCGGCGGTCCGGTGCGATCCGGCTGGGGGTCGAGCGTTGCAGCTTGTGCTGACCCCACAGGATGAGGCCGCTCAGGATCAGTTGTAGCAGGGCCAGGGAGCCCGCCGTGGCCAGATCGAAGTCGAGGCGCAGGGCCTGATAGATGGCTACCTCCAGGGTGGTCGACTTGGGGCCACCCCCCAGGGCCAGCACGGTCGTGAAGCTGGTGAAGCAGAGCATGAAGATGAGGCTGGCAAGCCCCGGCAGGTGACTGCGTATCACGGGCCACTCCAGCACCCGAAACAGCTGACCCGAGTTCAGTCCCAGCTGGCTGGCCAGTCGCCAGCTCGAGTCGGGGATCCCCTCGATGGCCTGCAGCAGCAGACGCGCCGCCAGGGGCATGTTGAAGAAGACGTGAGCCAGCAGTATGCCGGTGAGGCCGTAGAGGTAGTTGCCCACCTCGATGCCGGCGTGCCGCAGCAGCCAGGCGACCCAGCCTTGCTGGCCGTGCACCGTGACGATGCCGAAGATGGCGATGATGACCGGCAGCACCAGGGAGAGGCCGAACAGCTTGATGAGCAGGCGTCGCCCCGGAAAGTGGCGGCGCGACAGGGCGCGGGCCAGGGGAATGGCCAGCCCCAGGCTGAGCACGGTGGAGAGGGCGGCCTGACTCAGGCTGAAGATCAGCACATGGCGCAGATAGGGGTCTTGCAACAGCGCCAGGGGGGTCAGTTCCCCCGCCTGCCACAAGAGGGCCCCGAGAGGGGCCAAGCCAAGCAGCAGGATCAGACTGCCGGAGAGGCTCCCCGGCAGCCACCAGAGCGAACGCATCAGCGGGTGACGGCCTGCAGCCACTCACGGATCCACCCCTTGCGCTCTTCGGCCACCCTGGCCGGGGCTATGCTGAGGGTTTTGGCCGGGGTAGGCAGGGTAGCGAAGGGCCCTGGCAGAGTGGCCTGGGTCACCGGGTACATCCAGTTGCCGGTGGCCACTGCCTCCTGAAAGGCCGGCGTCAGCACGAAGTTGAGGAAACGCTGGGCCAGTTCAGGATGTTGGCTGCCGGTGAGCCGGGCCACCACTTCGACCTGGCGGTAGTGCCCCTCGTCGAACATGGCCGCGTGGTATTGCTGCTGGTTCTCGGCGATGCGGTGATAGGCCGGGGAGCTGGTGTAAGAGAGCACCATGTCCGCCTCTCCCTTGAGGAACATGCCATAGGCTTCGGACCATCCCTTGGTGACGGTGACCGTCTTGGCGGCCAGCTTCTGCCACTGGCTGGCGGCCTCATCCCCATAGAGGGACTTCATCCACAGCATCAATCCCTGGCCCGGAGTGGAGGTGCGCGGATCCTGGTAGATCACCTTGAGATCATCGCGCTCGAGCAGGGCCTTCATGCTGGTTGGCGGGTTCTTGAGCTTGCTGCCGTCATAGACGAAGGCAAACCAGCCGTAGTCGTAGGGGAGGAAGGTGTCATCCTGCCAGCCGCCCGGCAGGGTCAGCGGGGCGAGATCGGTCTGGTGAGGTGCAAACAGGCCACTCTGGCGAGCCTCGCCGATGAGCCCATCGTCGAGTCCCAGCACCAGGTCTGCCTTGCCGTGTTTCCCTTCCAGACGCAGCCGGTTGAGGATGGCGACTCCGTCTTCCAGCGCCACAAAGTTGAGGGTACAGCCGCACTCCTTCTCGAAGGCCTGCTTGATCTTGGGACCCGGTCCCCAGTCGGCGGTGAAGGAATCGTAGGTATAGACGGTCAGGGTCTCGGCCATGAGCGGGCTCGAGATCAGGGCCAGGGTGGCCAGGGCAGAACGAATCATGGGGAAACTCCTTGTCAGGAGCCGACGGATGGGGGCGCAAAGTGAGCGCCGTGCCTCAAATTCCTCCGCCAGCATTATCTGGATCAGGTCGACGGGTATAATCTCAGCAGGTGACTGCACCCCGTTTGAGCGACGCGGCACATTGTATTAACGTTTGATGGGGTGAGCCAGAACAAATGGAGGAGTGAGCGTGATCGATTCGAGCAGGGAGAGAAGGGCCTTTCAGCGCATGGTGATCAATGCGCCAGTGTCCTTGCATCAGGGGGCGCAACACCTGACCGGCATCTGCCGGGATCTCAGCGCCAACGGCATGGGGATCTTTATCGAGACGGATCAGATTAATCCGGACGAGCCCATCAGGATCAACCTCGCGACCTCCAGCAATCTGCTGCCTCCCTTCGCAGCGGAGGCGCGTATCATCCGCATCACGGATGAGGAGGGGGGTTATCGACTGGCGGTGGAGTTTCTCACCGTCGCCTGAACCGGCTGGGCACGAAACTGCCCGCTCTCTACCATCACCTGGCTGGTCCGCGCCAACTGCCCGATGGGCAGCTCGGCCGGGCCCGTCGGTTCCATCAAGAGATAATTCTCTCCCTCCCACTCCAGCTTCTGCTCCCCGGCACTCGCCGGCAGGGCCAGGCCCAGCAGGGCGTGATCCGGCGTAAAGATCATCAACTGTCTCATCTCTGGATGGATCTGTCCGAGCAGGGCCGCCATCAACGTCACCTTGCTGTCACAGTCCCCCCGATTTTGCAGCAACACCTGGCGCGGGCTCAAGAAGCCGCGGCCACCGCGCACGCCACTGTTGTCGAGCAGGGCATAGGGGATGGCCTGGACGAAGGCGAGCACCGCCTCGGCACTCTTGCGTCTGGCGGCCATCTCGTCTCCCCCCTCCTGCTTGAGTTGACTCGCGAGGGGGGCCAGCTCTTCCCGGCTCTCCATGGCGATGCGCACATGATCCTGCTTGACCGCCTCGGCACCGGCCGGATCGGTGAAGGTCTGAAAGTAGTAACGACTGAGCCAGGCCTGCTCGAGTTCGGGGCGGCGCTTGTTGAGCCACTCCATCGCCTGGTTGACGCTCTCCTGACGGCGGGCCGACAGGTTGAGCTCCCCATCCCGCCCCAGCCGGAACGCGACGGTGGGAAACTGGCTCTGCCCCTGCTGCAGCAGCCCTTGCAGTATCTCCCGGCGAAACCGCTCGGGAGGAAAGGCGATGAGAGGGGGGATCTTGCCCGGGGCCAGCTGGTAGCTCAGGCTCTTTGCCTCCTTGCCTTGCTCCCAGCGCACCCGCACCTCTTCACCCTGGTGGGTGAAGGAGAGCTGTTTGGCCGTCACCAGCAGGGGCAGGAGGCAGATCAGGGGGAGCAGGCGCATAGTCATCCATAAAAAATGGGAGCAAACGCTCCCATTCTAGTGTGTCGGCCGCTCTCAGAGCCAGGCCGGCTGCCTGGCCTCGTACGCCTTGATGGCGTCGTCGTGCTGCAGGGTCAGGCCGATGCTGTCCAGTCCGTTGAGCAGGCAGTGACGGCGGAAGGGGTCAATCTCGAAGTCAAAGCAGAGATTCCCGGCGCGCACCTGGCAGGCCTCCAGATCCACCGTGATGGTCTGGCCCGGGTGGGCGGCGACCAGCTGGAACAGGGCGTCTACCTCTTCCTCCTTCAGACGTACCGGCACCATGCCATTGTTGATGGCGTTGCCGTAGAAGATATCGGCAAAGCTCGGGGCAATCATCGCCTTGAAGCCATAATCCGCCAGCGCCCAGGGGGCATGCTCACGGCTCGAGCCGCAGCCGAAGTTCTCGCGAGCCAACAGTATGCTGGCACCCTCAAAACGGGGCTGGTTCAGTACGAACTCGGGGTTGGGCTGCTGCCCGGCATCATCGAGGAAGCGCCAGTCGTGGAACAGGTGCTTGCCAAAGCCGATGCGATTCACCTTCTGCAGAAACTGCTTGGGGATGATGGCGTCGGTATCCACATTGGCGCTGTCGAGCGGTGCGGCGAGCCCGGTGTGTTGGGTAAATCCTGTCATCGCTCTCTCCTTACAGGGTGCGGATATCGGTGAAGTGACCGGTCACGGCGGCGGCGGCGGCCATGGCCGGGCTCACCAGATGGGTGCGGCCGGCACGTCCCTGACGCCCTTCGAAGTTGCGGTTGCTGGTGGAGGCGCAGCGCTCCCCCGGTTGCAGGCGGTCGTTGTTCATGGCCAGGCACATGGAACACCCCGGCAGACGCCACTCGAAACCGGCTTCGATGAAGATCTTGTGGAGCCCCTCGGCCTCGGCCTGGGCCTTCACCTGTTCGGAGCCCGGCACCACCAGCGCCTGCACGCCGGCGGCGACCCTGCGCCCCTGGGCGATGGCGGCGGCGGCGCGCAGATCCTCGATGCGGCTGTTGGTGCATGAGCCGATGAACACCTTGTCGATGGCCACGTCGGTGAGCTTCTGACCGGCGCTCAGCCCCATGTATTCGAGCGCCTTGCGGGCGGACTGCTGCTCGATGAGATCGTCAAAGCTCTCGGGGGAAGGGATCGGGGTGTTGACGTCGATCACCTGGCCCGGATTGGTGCCCCAGGTCACCTGCGGCGCGATGTCGGCGGCGTCGAGCACTACCTCGGCATCGAAGTGGGCACCTTCGTCGCTCTTGAGGTTCTGCCAGTCGGCGATGGCCTGCTCCAGTGCCTCGCCCTGGGGGGCGAACACCTTGCCGCGAATGTAGTCGATGGTGGTCTGGTCGGGGGCTATCATGCCCGCCTTGGCGCCGAGCTCGATGGCCATATTGCACACCGTCATGCGCCCTTCCATGGTGAGCCCCTCGATGGCCTCACCGGCGAACTCCACCACATAGCCGGTGCCACCGGCGTGGCCGACTTTGCCTATGATGGCGAGCACCACGTCCTTGGCGCTGATCCCCTCGGCCAGTTTGCCGCGCACCGTGATGCGCATGGTCCTGGCGCGCCCCTGCTTCAGGGTCTGGGTGGCCATCACGTGCTCCACCTCGGAGGTGCCGATGCCAAAGGCCAGGGCCCCGAAGGCGCCGTGGGTGGCGGTGTGGGAATCACCACAGACGATGGTGGTGCCGGGCAGGGTGATGCCGAGCTCGGGCCCCATCACATGGACTATGCCCTGGTACTGATGGTTGAGATCGTAGAGGCGAACCCCGAACTCCTTGCAGTTGGTGGCCAGGGTCTCCATCTGGATGCGTGCCATCTCACCGGAGGCGGCGATGTCCTTGGTGGTGGTGGAGACGTTGTGGTCCATGGTGGCCCAGGTCAGATCCGGGCGACGCAGCCGGCGATTCATGGCGCGCAGACCGTCGAAGGCCTGTGGGCTGGTTACCTCGTGCACCAGATGGCGGTCGATGTAGATGAGGGGGGTTTCGCCGTCCACCTCGCGCACTACGTGGGCGTCGAAGACTTTCTGGTAAAGGGTTTTGGCCATTGCTCTGTGTCCTTGTTATGTGCGCTTCGCTCAGATGCGGGCGGCGATCTGGCTGCCCATCTCGGCCGTGCTCTGCACCGGGTGGCGGGCCCCCTCGCTGTGCAGATCACCGGTAAACCAGCCCTCGGCCAGGGTCTGGGCGACCGCCTGCTCGATGGCGTCGGCCGCTTCGTGCTGCCCCAGGCTGTGGCGCAGCAAGAGGGCGGCAGAGAGGATCTGGGCGATAGGGTTGGCGATGCCCTTGCCGGCGATGTCCGGCGCCGAGCCACCGGCCGGCTCGTAGAGGCCGAAGCCCGACTCGCTCATGCTGGCGGAGGGGAGCAGCCCCATGGAGCCGGTGATCATGGCGCACTCGTCAGAGAGGATGTCGCCAAACAGGTTGGAGCAGAGCAGTACGTCAAACTGGGCCGGATCCTTGATGAGCTGCATGGCGGCGTTGTCGATATACATGTGGCTCACCGCCACATCCGGGAACTCCCTGGCCACCTGGTTGACCACCTCGCGCCACAGCACGGAGGAGGCCAGCACGTTGGCCTTGTCGATGGAGGTCACCTTGCCACGGCGGCCGCGGGCGGTGTTGAAGGCGAGGCGGGCGATACGCTCGATCTCGAAACGGTGATAAACCTCGGTGTCGAAGGCTTTCTCGGTGGTGCCTTCTCCCTCGCGGCCTTTGGGCTGACCGAAGTAGATGCCGCCGGTCAACTCGCGCACGCAGAGGATGTCAAAGCCGCGATCCGAGATGTCGGCGCGCAGGGGCGAGAAGTGCTCGAGGCCGGTGTAGAGACGGGCCGGACGCAGGTTGGAGAAGAGTTTGAAGTGGGCGCGCAGGGGCAACAGGGCGCCGCGCTCCGGCTGATCGTTGGGGGGCAGATGCTCCCACTTGGGGCCACCCACCGAGCCAAACAGCACGGCCTCGGCCGCCTCGCAGCCGGCGATGGTGCCGTGGGGCAACGGGGTGCCGTGGTTGTCGATGGCGATGCCGCCCACGTCGTGCCAGCTGTACTCCAGGCTGAAGTCAAATTTGGCCTGTACCTTCGCCAGCACCTTGATGGCTTCGGCCATCACCTCGGGGCCAATGCCGTCCCCCGGTAATACCGCGATCCGATAGCTCGTCATGTTTACACAGTCTCCGTCTTGATCTTGTTGTTGCGTTCCATCTGTTCGGCCACCTGATCGGCGCGCCAGATGCTGTTGATGACGTGAAGCAGGGCGTGTGCCGACGACTCTATGATGTCGGTAGCCAGGCCCATGCCGTGGAATTTGCGCCCCTTGTACTCGGCGACGATGTCGACCTGGCCGAGGGCATCTTCCCCCTCCCCCTTGGCCTTGAGGGCGTACTTGTCGATGCGGATCTCATAGCCGATGATGCGGTTGATGCACTGGTAGACGGCGTCGACCGGGCCGTTGCCGGTGGCGGCCTCGCTGATGACCTCGTCACCTACCTTGAGCTTGACCGAGGCGGTGGCCAGCACGGAGCTGCCACTCTGCACCCCCAGATACTCCAGCTTGAAGTGCTCGGGCTCTTCATGGATCTGGCTGAAGAAGGCGAGCGCCTCCAGGTCGTAATCGAACACCTGCCCCTTCTTGTCGGCCAGGGTGAGGAACTTGGCATAGAGATCGTCGAGGCTGTAGCTGCTCTCGTCGTACCCCATCTGCTCCATGCGGTGTTTGATGACATGACGGCCGGAGCGAGAGGTCATGTTGAGGTTGTTCTGGGTCAGGCCAATGCTCTCGGGGGTGATGATTTCATAGGTATTTTTCGCCTTGAGCACGCCGTCCTGGTGAATGCCGGAGCTGTGGGAGAAGGCGTTGGCCCCGACGATCGCCTTGTTGGGTTGCACCGGCATGTTGCACAGCTGGCTGACCAGCGTGCTGGTGCGATGGATCTCGTTGTGACGAAGACCGGTCTCGAGGCCCAGGATGTCGGCGCGGGTCTTGAGGATCATCGCCACCTCTTCCAGTGAACAGTTACCGGCGCGTTCGCCGATACCGTTGATGGTGCACTCGATCTGACGGGCCCCCATCTGCACGGCGCCGATGGAGTTGGCCACCGAGAGGCCCAGATCGTCGTGGCAGTGGACCGAGATGATGGCCTGGTCGATGTTGGGCACCCGGTTGAACAGGGTCTGGATGATGCCGGAAAACTCGGTCGGTACCGTGTAGCCGACGGTGTCGGGAATGTTGATGGTGCGGGCGCCGGCCTTGATGGCGGCCTCGACCATACGGCAGAGGTTGTCAATCGGGGTGCGGCCGGCGTCTTCGCAGGAGAACTCCACGTCGTCGGTGTAGCGCAGGGCATGCTTGATGGCGCCGACGCCCATCTCCAGCACATCTTCGAAGCGTTTCTTGAGCTTGCTCTCCACATGGATGGAGGAGGTGGAGATGAAGGTGTGGATGCGGAAGGCCTCGGCCACCCGCAGCGCCTCACCGGCGGCGTCGATGTCTTTGGGCAGGGCGCGGGCCAGGGCGCACACCCGGCTGTTCTTGATGTGGCGGGCAATGGTCTGCACCGACTGGAAGTCACCGGGGGAGGAGACGGGGAAGCCCACCTCCATCACGTCGACGCCGAGACGCTCCAGGGCTTGGGCGATTTGCAGCTTCTCCTTGACCGTCAGGCTGGCCGCCAGGGCCTGCTCACCGTCACGCAGTGTGGTGTCGAAGATGATGACCCGATTAGACATGTCGCTTACCTCTTCCTGTGTGGTGTGTGCGTCCTGCTGCGGCGATAAAAAAACCCGTGCGGGACGCACGGGTTTTTGTAAATTCCGGTTATGCCTGCGGCCCGGCTACAAGGATCCCGCGCGAATGAACGCGATTAGGGAAATTAGTAGTAGCGGGGTGGCAATACGCATCACGGCTTCAATCCTTGGTCGAAAACGCTTTTAGCAATATCGGGAATAGGGCGCCGTGTCAACCGCTATCCCTCAGCGCGGACCAGGCAACTTATTTAATCGGATTGTAAAGGAGTGCAAATTTTCTTGTTCCATCGACGGTGTTACCACGATTATTCGGCCATTCCTGCTGCCCCTCAGCGCGCCCGTAACCGGAACGACTGGTGCAGCCCTTTCCAGAAAAATCGAGGTTCCACGATGGAAAAACGTAGACCCGGACGTCCGGTCGGACGTTCTGACATCCGCGACAAGTTGCTGTCTGCTGCCCGTGAATGCTTTCGCATGAATCCCTACAGCAAGGTGACTACCCGTGAGATCGCCGAGCTGGCTGGCTCCAACCTGGCCATGATCCACTACTACTTCGGCAGCAAGGAGGGGCTCTACCAGGCCGTACTGGGTGAGCTGACCGAGCCGCTCGATCAGGTGTGGCGGGATGAGTGCAGCCAACGCTCCCTCGAGGAGCTGGTGGCTACCCACTATCAGGTGATGGGGCCGGAGGGGGAGCTCAATACCACACTCACCAGTGCGCTGGCCGCCGAGAGCAGCCCGGGCCGGGAATTTGTGCTTAACCAGCTTATCAGTCGTCAACTGCCCCAGTTCGATCAGCTCATCGAGCAGATGGAGGCCAAGGGTGAACTGGATCAGACCCTGGATCCGACCCTGCTGCGCCTCTCGTTCCTGAACCTGATGTGGCAACCGCTGATGATGCGCGAGATGTATGAGAAGGTGTTTGGGGTCACCATGGATGAGGGCTTCATGTCCCGCCTGGCCCAGCACAACTGCCGCCTCATCTCCTCGGGGCTACGCGGCGCCGCCGCTCATTAAGCGAAAGGGCCTGCGGGCCCTTTCATCATTCTGTTACCCCCTCTTCAACGAACTGTCATCTGCGCTCGCCATGCTGCACTCATCATCGGCAGGGAGGGCTGGACATGAATCGGGTACAACGCTGGGACGAGCGGGTCAGCCGCCTCTGTCTCACTCACTCCTACAATCGGGTACAGGCCCGGATCAGCCGGCTGGTGTCACGCACCGGCGATGGTCCACTCTATGCGCTGGTAGCGGCCGCGGCGCTGTGGAGCGACATGGAGAGCCACTGGCACTGGGTGAGGGTGCTGCTGCTTGCCTTCGCCCTTGAGCTGCCCTGCTATCTGCTCCTCAAGAACCTGATCCGGCGCCGGCGCCCGGCCGGTCTGCCGGTGTTTATTACCCCCTCCGATCGTTACAGCCTTCCTTCGGGCCACACTGCCGCCGCTTTTCTGGTGGCCGTGGTGCTGGGGAGCCTTTATCCCGTGCTGCTGCTCCCCTTGCTGCTATGGGCGGCGCTGGTCGGGGCCTCACGGCTGCTGCTGGGGGTACACTACCCGAGCGATCTGCTGGCCGGCGCCCTGCTTGGCACCGGATGCGCCCGGCTCGCACTGGAGTGGGCATGATGCGTATCCTCTTCGGTGTACAGGGAACGGGGAACGGCCATATCGCACGCTCCCGCACTCTGGCCCGGGCCCTGGCGGGCTCCGGCGTCCAGGTGGACTATCTGCTGAGTGGGCGAGAGCCCGAAGGCTATTTCGACATGGAGGCCTTCGGTGACTACCGCGCCTTTGCCGGGCTGACCTTCGTCAGCCATGAGGGGCGCATCTCCCCCTGGCGAACGCTGACCGCCAGTCATCCCATGCGTTTTTGGAATGATCTCTCGGCCATCGACTGCCGTGGCTACGATCTGGTGATCAGCGACTTCGAGCCCCTGACGGCCTATGCGGCCAGGCGAGCCGGTTGCCCCACTCTCGGGATCAGCCATCAGGCCAGCTTCGAGTGGCCGGTGCCACGCTGGGGGGAGAATGGCTTCAATCGCTGGCTGATGCGCCACTTTGCCCCGGTGCAGCGTCAGATCGGTTTACACTGGTTCCACTTCGGCGCACCCCTGCTGCCCCCCATCATAGATGCGTTACAGCCGTCGCCGGATAATGGCACCCTGCTGGTTTACCTCCCCTTCGAGGGGGTGGCGCAGATCCAGGGGCTGCTCTCCCGTTTTACCCTGCATCGCTTCGTCTGTTTTCACCCCGAGGTTCAGACACCCTGTCAGTGGCGCAACATCGAGTTTCGTCCCCCCTGTCGGCAGGGATTCATCGATGCCCTCAGAGGGTGTCGGGGCGTCATCAGCAACGCCGGTTTCGAGTTGGCCAGCGAGGCGCTCTCCCTGGGCAAGAAGCTCTTGGTCAAACCCCTGCGGGGGCAGTTTGAACAACTGACCAACGGCCGCAGCCTGGCCCTGATGGGATTGGCTACTCTGATGGACAGCCTGGATGCCAACACCTTGCGCCGCTGGCTCGACGAGGAGGGGGCAGGCAGGGTCGTCTGGCCAAACGTGGCCCAGGCGCTGACGCAGTGGCTGGTGGCCGGCGCCAGTGAGCCACTGGAGAGCCTCTCCCGACGCCTGTGGTTGCAGACCCAGTTTCCTGAAGAGGTGAGTGAGCGATTGTGTGAGCTGGGGGCGAAGGAGGGGAGCGGGGCCGGTTGGCTGGCGACCGAGCGTGGCCATTGACTAAGCTTGAGGAGCCACGGCGGCAATCAAGGAGTGATAACCATGCGCTTTACCAATGAACACGGCGAGTCCATGACCCTGGCCGACAACCTCACCCTCAAGGAGCTGCTGGACATGGGGATCAGCATCTCGGTCAGCGAAGAGACCGATCCCGAGCAGCAGATCTGGTTGGCCGAGCCCGATGAGCAGGGGCGGCAGAAATAGATCTCTTCCTCGCGCCCGGCTTCGCCGGGCGCTCCATTTAGTCCACCAGTGTTAGATATAAATGCTGACAGCCTCCGCTAAAATGGCAGTTTCATCGCAAACTATCCCGCCAGCTCTCTGAAATAGTGGCAATCGCCAACAGATCTGACTACCCCCGTCACCATAAACTCATGGACAAGGCCCAGGCGGCGGGTTAAGTTGGTTTTTCAACCCTTTTACGAGGGTGTGAACAGAATCGAGAAGACAGTACCGTCTCCTGCACTCGTTCTTGTCCCTGCTGGCCGGGGATGAGAGCGTGCCGGGAAGCCGCAGGGGCCGGTATCCATTGCTAAAACGGAGCAAAGCCTGGAGGGCTTTATCATGGAGATGTTATCAGGCGCCCAGATGGTGGTTCGTGCGCTGGAGGATCAGGGGGTTGAGCACATATTTGGCTACCCCGGTGGCTCGGTGCTCGACATCTACGACGCTCTCTTCGAAAACAGCAAGATCGAACACGTGCTGGTACGCCATGAGCAGGCGGCCGTGCACATGGCCGATGGCTATGCCCGCTCTACCGGCCAGGTGGGGACCGTGCTGGTGACCTCGGGTCCCGGTGCCACCAACTGCATCACGGGGATTGCCACCGCCTACATGGACTCTATCCCCCTGGTGATCCTCTCTGGCCAGGTGCCGACCGGCATGATCGGTGAAGATGCTTTTCAGGAGACCGACATGATCGGCATCTCCCGTCCCGTGGTGAAGCACAGCTTCCTGTGCAAGAAGGCGACCGATATCCCCGAGGCCATCAAGAAGGCTTATTTCATCGCTGCCAGTGGCCGCCCGGGGCCCGTGGTGGTGGATCTCCCCAAGGATGTGCAAAATCCGAAGGAGAAATTCCCCTACCAGTATCCCGAGTCGGTCTACATGCGTTCCTACAACCCCACCAAGGCGGGGCACAAGGGACAGATTAAGCGGGCCGCCAAGGCCCTGGCCGAGGCGACCCGCCCGGTCATGTATGTGGGGGGCGGGGCTATCGCCGCCAACGCCGATGGTCTGGTGACCAGGCTGGCCGAGCTGTTCAACCTGCCGGTGACCACCACTCTGATGGGGCTGGGCGCCTTCCCGGGTACCCACCCGCAGTTTATCGGCATGCTCGGCATGCACGGTACCTTCGAAGCAAACAAGAGCATGCATCACTCGGACCTGATCCTGGCGGTCGGGGCGCGCTTCGATGACCGGGTGACCAACAACGTGGCCAAGTTCTGCCCCCACGCTACCGTGGTTCATATCGACATCGATCCCACCTCCATCTCCAAGACGGTGCAGGCACACATCCCCATCGTCGGCTCGGTGGAGACGGTGCTCGAGCAGATGCTCGAGGCCATCGCCGAGAACGGCTTTGACAACGACAAGCAGGCGCTGGATGAGTGGTGGAGCCAGATCAATCAGTGGCGCGAGCGCAAGTGCCTGGGCTACCAGCGTAGCGAGAGCATGATCAAGCCGCAGCAGGTAATCGAGACCCTCTACAAGGTGACCCGGGGTGAGGCCTTCGTCGCCTCCGACGTGGGTCAACACCAGATGTTTGCCGCGCTTTACTACCCGTTTGCCAAGCCGCGCCAGTGGATCAACTCGGGTGGCCTCGGCACCATGGGCTTTGGTATTCCGGCCGCCATGGGTGCCCAGTTCGCCAACCCGGATGCGGTGGTCTGCTGCGTCACCGGTGATGGCTCGGTGCAGATGAACATTCAGGAGCTCTCGACCTGCCTGCAATACGGCATCCCCATCAAGATCATCTCCATCAACAACCGTGCGTTGGGCATGGTCAAGCAGTGGCAGAAGATGTTCTACGGCGGCCGTCACAGCCACTCCTACATGGAATCCCTGCCCGACTTCGTCAAGCTGGCCGAGGCCTATGGTCATGTGGGCATCGCAGTGAGCGATCCGGCCGAGCTGGAGGGGGCCATGGAGCGGGCGTTCGCCCTCAAGGATCGCCTGGTGTTTATGGATATCTCGGTCGATCCGGACGAGCATGTCTACCCCATGCAGATCAAGTTTGGCGCCATGGATGAAATGTGGCTGAGCAAGACGGAGAGGACCTGACAATGGGGCACACTTTTCCGGTCGAATCCATGGAGATCAAGTTTGGCTCCATCTATGACGAAATGTGGCTAAGCAAGACGGAGAGGAGCTGATGAGACACATCATATCGGTACTGCTGGAGAACGAGTCCGGCGCCCTGAGCCGGGTGGTAGGCCTCTTCTCCCAGCGTGGCTACAACATCGAGACCCTGACGGTGGCGCCGACCGAGGATCCCACCCTGTCGCGCATGACCATAGTGACCATGGGCGACGAGCGGGTACTCGAGCAGATCAACAAGCAGTTGCACAAGCTGGTGGATGTGCTCAAGGTCTCCGATATCACCGAAGGGGAGCATATCGAACGGGAGCTGGCGCTCATCAAGGCGCGCGCCACCGGGGCGGGTCGTGACGAGCTCAAGCGTCTGGCGGATATCTTCCGTGGCCAGATCGTCGATGTCACTCCCGAGCTCTACACGGTGCAGTTGGTGGGGACCAGCGAGAAGCTGGATGCCTTCATCAAGACGGCGGCCCAGACCAACGAGATCGTCGAGGTGGTGCGCTCCGGCGTGTGTGGCATCGCCCGTGCGGAGAAGGCGTTACGGGCCTGACTGCCAGGCAGGTCGAAATAGAAGAGGGGGCCACTGGCCCCCTCTCTTATTTCATCTGGTGTTACAGCACCTTTTCATGCGGTGTTACAGCACCTTGCGCAGGGCTCGCGCCAGTCGCTGTACTCCCTCTTCGATGGTGGCCTCATCGACGCAGGAGAAGCTCAGACGCAAGGTGTTCTTGATCTCGGGACGCACGTAGAAGGGGGCCCCCGGCACGAAGGCCACCTTCTCCTCGATGGCCAGATCGAAGAGGGTCATGGCACAGACCGACTCGGGCAGGGTCAGCCAGAGGAACATGCCTCCCTCGGGTCGGGTCCAGCGTACGCCGGGCGGACAGTGGCGGGCCAGCGAGGCCTCCATGGCGGCGCGCTGACGGCCGTAGACGGCCTTGATCTTCTCCAGATGTGCATCGAGAGAGTGAGTGGTGAGGAAGCGGTGCAACACCTGTTGGCTGAAGGCATTGCTGTGCAGATCGGTGGCTTGCTTGGCGATGGTCACCTTCTTGCGCAGCCAGCTTGGTACCACCATCCAGCCGAGGCGGAAGGCGGGCACGACCGTCTTGGAGAAGGAGCCCAGCAACACGGTATTGTCCGGTGCCAGTTTGGCGATGGGATCGACCAGCTCCCCCTCGAAGCGCAGCTCGCCGTAAGGGTCGTCTTCCACCATCAGCAGATCGTGGCGCACCAGACGCTCGGCGACCGCCACCCGGTTGGCCGGGCTGTAGCTCACCCCGGACGGATTCTGGAAGTTGGGCACCCCATACAGGATACGGGCCGAGGTACCGCTCGCCAGCAGGGCGTCGAGGGCGGCGAGATCCAGCCCCTCCTCACCCAGGGTGATGGGACGGAACACCGGTTGATAGACCGAGAAGGCCTGGATGGCGCCGAGGTAGCCGGGCTCCTCGATGATGAGATCTTGTCCCTCATCGACCAGCACCTTGCCAAGCAGATCCAAGGCCTGCTGGGAGCCACTGGTGATGAGGATGTTGTCCGGATCCACCTGCATGCCATAACGGCTCAGGTAGCGGTCGGCGATGTAGTGGCGCAGGGGGGCATAGCCCTCGGTGGTGGCATATTGCAGGGCTGCGGCTCCCTGCTCCTGCAGCACAGCCTGGCAGGCCTCTTCGATCTCCTTGACCGGAAACAGGTTCGGATTGGGCAGGCCGCCGGCAAACGAGATGATCTCGGGACGGGTCGCTACTTTGAGGATCTCGCGGATGAAGGAGGGCTCGACCTTCTCGAAGCGTTGGGCAAAAAACGGTTGCATTGGGTCTCTCTCTGCATGGGGCAGCCACTCCATTTGGCCACCAGGTTATCCGTTTGTAGCAGATTTAAAAAATGAGGCAACCGGCAAGCGGTGAGAATAAAAACGGGCAGGAGAAATCCTGCCCGAATTTTATGCCCATGAGGGCGCCATTTGTCGCTTTTTTCTCACCCCTATTCCGGCGCCTTCAGATAGCGCAGCAGCAGCTCTGTGCCATCGGCGATCTGCTTCTGCACCCGGCCGGGGAACAGCTCATCCATCTTGTCGAGACGATCGTACTGGGTATGCCATATCTTGCCCCACTGGGTCTCGGCGGTGCGATCGCAGGCGCTTGTGGTGGCCGGGTCGTAGCAGTCCCACAGCGCTGGATTGGTGGTCTGGGAGTAGCCGTCATAGCCGTCATGCCCGTTGATGGTGAAGTTGGTGGCCTCCACATAGGCAACCGGAATACCGAGGCAGGCGAAGCCGGCATGATCGGACCAGCCCCCTGTCTCCCCTTGGGGGTAGCCGGGGAAGGCCGGGTGCAGCTGGTAGGCATCCATGCCACCGGTCGCGGAGAGGGCCAGCAGGCGATCGCGCACCTTGGGATCGAAGCTGTAGCGGCCCGGATCGGCGCACTCGTATTCGGCCACGTCGGAGTGGGCGGAGTGGACGTAGAGGATATCGCCGCCGGCGATGGTGTCGTAGTTGACCATGGCCTTGATCCGGCTCACCTCGTCGTTGGTCAGGGTGGCCACATAGGCCTTGGAGCCGTTGAGGCCATTCTCTTCGGCTCCGAAGAAGAGAATGCGCACCGTATAGGGGAGGGTCTGTCCCTTGAGTGCTTCGGCAGTGGCCAGCAGCGCGGTGACGCCGGCACCGTTGTCGGTTGCCCCCTCCGATCCCTTCGTCTCTCCCGTGCTGTCGTAGTGAGCACCGACGACGATGATCCGATCGCTCTTGCCCGGGATCACCACCGAGAGGTTTTCCGAACGCATCTCGACCCCTTTCTTCTGGTAGGTGAAGGGTTGACGGGTCACATCATAGCCCCAGCCGATCAACTTGTCGGCGAGCCAGTTGGCGGCCCGGGTCTCGGCGGTGCTACCGGTCGGCCGGGCACCGATCCCCTGGGTGCCGGAGCTCAACTCGATCAGGTAGTCATAGGCCTTGACGCCGGGAGCGGGGGGTTGGGAGTCATTGGCGGATTCATTGCATCCCGGCAACAGGGTAGAGAGCAGCAGGGCTAGCACGGTCTTATTCATTTTCGCTTCCTTTCTTTATTATTGAGGAGTACTGGGTAAAACATCGACACATTGCCCAATAATCAGTCATATGTGTGTGATCTGACCGCTGTTTTCATATTTTTAGCCTGCCGAGAGTAACTCTTGGGTGAATTAAAATTCAATATTTTTGTTTATCGAGTCTTTTCGTGTGGGGTGTCGCGGGGCTTGCACCGGCATGGGGTCGTTCTGGTGGGAGAATATGCAGGGGGGAACAGAGGGGGGCTATTTACGCAGAGAAAGTGTGCGAAACAGTTGCACTCCCGGGCTTTCTTGGGATAATTCGCTACCCTGTTTGACTGTGTTAATCCAAAGCGAAGAGTTCCCCTATGTCAGTAACCCAAGACGAGTTCAATGAAGACGGCAAGTTCATGCGCAAGGTGCGCAGCTTCGTCCGTCGTGAAGGCCGCCTGACCAAGGGTCAGGAGAAGGCCCTGGCCGACCTGTGGCCCGTCATGGGGGTCGACTTCGCCCCGGCCAAGCTGGATCTGACCACCCTCTTCGGCCGCGAGGCTCCTGTGGTACTGGAGATCGGCTTCGGCATGGGCGCCTCCCTGGTCGAGATGGCCAAGCATGCCCCTGAGAAGAACTTCATCGGCATCGAGGTACACACCCCGGGAGTCGGCGCCTGTCTGAGCGCCGCCGAAGAGGCGGGTGTCACCAACCTGCGTGTCTTCTGCCACGACGCCATCGAGGTGCTGGACCTGATGATCCCGGACGCCTCTCTCGCCTGCCTGCAACTCTTCTTCCCGGATCCCTGGCACAAGAAGCGTCACCACAAGCGCCGTATCGTACAGCCGGAGTTTGCCCAGAAGATCCGCCAGAAGATCGCCGTCGGTGGCGTCTTCCACATGGCCACCGACTGGGAGAACTATGCCGAGCACATGCTCGAGGTGATGAGCGCCGCCGAGGGGTATGAGAACACCTCCACCACCGGCAACTGGGTGGAGCGTCCCGAGTGGCGCCCGCTGACCAAGTTCGAGCAGCGCGGCCATCGCCTTGGCCACGGTGTCTGGGATCTGATTTTCAAACGTATCAACTAACTAGCAGGAGATCTCTCATGGCCAATCGTAGCCGTCGTCTGCGCAAGAAACTGCGGGTAGACGAGTTCCAGGAGCTGGGCTTTGACCTCAACTGGGCCTTCCCGGTCGGCACGTCCGAGGCGCAGATCGATGCCCTGGTCGACGCCTTCATCGATGAGGTGATCGAGCCGCGCAAGCTGGCCTTCGCGGGCTCCGGCCACCTCTCCTGGGAGGGGATGATCTGCACCCAGGCCATCGGCAAGTGTACCGATGAAGATCGTCAGCTCGTCGAGGGCTGGCTCAAGGGCAAGGGGATGGAGCAAGTCGCCGCCTCTTCCCTGTTCGACCTCTGGTATGGCGAACCGGCCTAAGCCGCTATCGCCCTGAAAAATCCCGCCATCGGCGGGATTTTTGTCTGGCAAGAAAGGGAGATTCCATGCTTTCAGATGCCCTGCTCGACTCGATATTGAGCGAGGTGCGACCCCTGCTCGGTGAGGGGCGGGTGGCCGACTATATTCCGGCCCTGGCCCAGGTGCCGGCCGATCGCCTCGGTATCGCTGTCTGTACCGTGGACGGCACCCTCTACACAGCCGGGGATGCCACCGAACCCTTCTCGATCCAGAGTATCTCGAAAGTGCTCAGCCTGACGCTGGCCCTCACCCTCTATGAGGAGGAGGAGATCTGGAGCCGGGTCGGCAAGGAGCCTTCGGGACAGCCTTTCAACTCCCTGGTCCAGCTCGAGTTCGAGCAGGGTATTCCCCGCAACCCCTTTATCAACGCCGGGGCTCTGGTGGTGAGCGATCTGCTCGAGACCCGTCTCACGGCGCCGCGTCAACGCACCCTGGAGCTGGCCCGCCGGCTGGCTGGTAACCCCGCCATCATTGCCGATGCGGTGGTCTCCCGCTCCGAGTATCAGCACTCGGCCCGCAATTCGGCCATTGCCTATCTGATGAAGGCCTATGGCAACTTCCACAATGAGGTGGACAAGGTGCTGCAGAGCTACTTCAATGCCTGTGCGATCCGCATGAGCTGTGTCGATCTTGCTCGCGCCTTCGTCTATCTGGCCAATCGGGGAACCCCCCTCGATGGCCAGGCTCTGCTGGCTCCGCGAACCACCAAGCAGGTCAATGCCCTGCTGGCGACCTGCGGCCTCTATGACGAGGCGGGGGATTTTGCCTACCGGGTGGGGATGCCGGGCAAATCGGGGGTCGGTGGTGGTATCGTCGCCGTGATCCCGGGTGAGCTGTCGGTCTGTGTCTGGTCTCCCGAGCTTAACAAGGCGGGCAACTCCCTGGCGGGAACGGCGGCACTGGAGTGCTTGGCCGAACGGCTGGGGCGCTCGATTTTCTGATTTAACGTCATTCAACGGAAACTGCATGATGAAGATAAACCTGGTTCGTCTGACAACCCTGCTCTGCGCCGGCCTGGCCTGGAGTGCAGGAGCCCTGGCCGGTGAGCTGCTCACCCTGAGCTATCAAGAGGCACACACCAGGGGCGCGGGCATCATAGATGTGCGTCCCAGCAACCTCTATCAGGGCTGGCCGGCAGCGGGTGAGCAGGTGGGGGGCCATGTGAAGGGGGCCGTCAACCTCTCCGGTGACTGGAAGATCCCCGAGGATCAGTGGCCCCGTCTCCTGGCCGAGAAGGGGCTCGACAAGAACAAGCCGGTCGCCCTCTACGGCGACAAGCGTCAGGTGGCCGAGATCGCCATGATGCTGGAGAAGCAGCACGGCTTCACCCAGCTCTATGAGCTGAGCGACTGGCAGAAGGCACCCCTCGAGCGCCTGCCGCGCTGGCAGCAGCTGGTGTATCCCCAGTGGCTGGAGGCGCTGCGCAAGGGCGAAAAGGTGGTTGCCGCTCCCAAGGGGGAGTGGCGCCTGTTTGAGGTGGACTGGGGTGCCCCCAAGGCATTTCTCATCGGCCATATTCCCGGTGCAGGTTACATCGATACCAACGGTCTCGAGGCCGAGCCCCTGTGGAACAAGGTCTCTGACGACAAGCTCGAGAAGCTGCTGCTGGAGAAGGGAATCCGTCACGACACCACCGTCATCCTCTACAGCCGCAATACCATGGCGGCAGCCCGTGCGGCGCATCTGATGCTCTATGCCGGGGTCAAGGATGTTCGTCTGCTCGACGGCGGTTTTAACGCCTGGACCAACCAATATATGCGGATGCTGCCGACCGAGACCGGCTTGCCCCACGATTATCCGGCGGCCAAGGCGTTCGGGGTCAAGATCCCCCTGCATCCCGAGTACCTGACCGACGTACCTGGCGCCAAGCAGGTGCTGGCTGCCAAGGATGGGGCTCTGGTCAGCGTGCGCAGCTGGCCCGAGTTTATCGGTGAGACCTCGGGTTACAGCTATATCGAGCCCAAGGGAGAGATCCCCGGCGCCAAGTGGGGTCATGCGGGAGCCGATGCCAACGACATGAGTGACTACCACAACCCGGATGGCACCATGAAGGATGCCAGCCAGCTCCTGGCCATGTGGCAGCAGTGGGGGATCACGGCCGACAAGCAGGCGGCCTTCTACTGCGGTACCGGCTGGCGTGCCTCCGAGGCCTTCTTCTACGCCTGGCTGATGGACTGGCGACGCATCAGCGTCTATGACGGGGGCTGGTACGAATGGAGCGCTGACCCCAAAAACCCCGTCGTGACCGGTGAGCGTCAACCGGGGTGAGAGACAGAGGCCGAACCCATGTTCGGCCTCTTTTTTTGCGTCTTTCTCAACAGGGTCTCCTCATTCTGCGATGCAGAATGCACCGATTGGCTATCGACCTCGCTTCGAGCGGCAGTGTTAACGGTGTGGCGTGTGATATGCAGAGTGCTCCTCTCGAAACCGGGTTGTCGCAAGGAGCGCATCATGTCGATAAGGCAGAAACTGGGGCTGGGGATCATCTTGCCCCTCTTGGTACTGGCCGCCCTGATGATGGGGGCATTTCACCTGGCCAACCGAATGATGGATGGTATGAACGCCATGTATCAGGGGGAGGTGGTCCAGCTCAAGGAGCTCAAACAGATCGCCGATCTCTACGCCGTCAACATCATAGACGCGGCCAACAAGACCAATGTGGGAGGCATGACCGGCGTTGAGGCTCGCCAGGGGATGCTCGATGCCCGCAGCCAGACGCAAACCATCTGGCGCACCTACCGCAGTGCCTCTATGTCCGATGAGGAGAACCGGCTCGCCGATGAGGTGGAGCGGTTGTTGACCCCGGCCGATCGGGAGGTCGATCGCATTGTGGCTGTGCTCGATGGCATCAAGCCGGGAGAGCTTGCCCCCTATATCATGCCCCTCTATAACACGGTCGATCCCTTCAGCACGGCGGTGAGTAACCTGGTGGAGTACCAACTTCTCTCCGCAGAGCGCAGTATGGCCGCTCTCAATGGCCTCAAGAGCGCCAGATTGGGTCTGCTGATGGTATTGGGAGGTGCCGCCATGGTGGCGCTGGTGTTGGTTGGGCTCTGGATCGGGCGCAGTGTCAGCCAGCCCCTTGCCCTGATGGCCAGTGGCCTCTCCAGGATGGAGCGGGATCTGGATCTGAGTCAGCAGATCCCCATAGTACGGCAGGATGAGCTGGGCTCTCTGGCCAGGGGGCTCAACGGGGTAAGCCAGCAGTTTCGCCTGACCATAGGGGAGATCTCGGGCATGACCCGCACCCTGGCCGACTCGGCGCGGGCCCTCTCGACCCTGTCGGGAGAGAGCCGTAACCTGATGAATCGCCAGCAGGCCGAGACCGAACAGAGTGCGACGGCCATGAATCAGATGAGTGCCACCGTCTCCGAGGTGGCCCACAGCTCGACCAGCGCAGCCGATGCCGCCGCCCGGGCGGATCAGAGTGCCCGCCGCGGTCAGAGTGTGGTGCGCGAGGCGATCAAGGGCTCCGAGACCCTCTCAAGTCAGATCCGCAGCACGGCCGACCTCATTACCCAGCTCACCAACGCCAGCAACGATATCAGCAGCGTGATGGATGTGATCCGCGGCATCGCCGAGCAGACCAACCTGCTGGCTCTCAACGCCGCCATCGAGGCCGCTCGGGCCGGGGATCAGGGGCGTGGCTTTGCGGTGGTGGCCGATGAGGTGCGCACCCTGGCCCAGCGTACCCAGAACTCCACCAGCGAAATTGCCCAGACCATCGACAAGTTGCAGCAGGGGGCAAGCCAGGCGGCGGAGAGCATGCAGCAGGGGCTGGCCATGGTCGATCAGACCACTGAGACGGTCCGCCAGTGCGGCTCGGCGCTGGAAGAGATAGTGGGGGCCGTGGATCTCATTAGCGAGATGAACACCCACATCGCCACGGCGGCCGAAGAGCAGAGCAAGGTGGCCGAAGAGATCTCCCGCAATGTCTCCAACATCTCCCACATTGCCAGTGAGACCAATGCGTCGGCGGATACCCTGATGGGGCGCAGCAGCGAGCTGGAGGATCTGGCCGCCGGGCTCAAGGCCAAGGTCGGCCAGTTCCACTGCTAGCAGGCCTGCCCGCGAGAGAGGGCCGTGGTGGCCGCCTCTTGCTGGGTGGCAAAGAGGCGGGCGAAGCGGGAGCTCGGGTTGGCCAGCAGGGCCACCGGTGAGCCCTGCTCCACCACCCGGCCCGCCTCCATGACGATGACCCTGTCCATGGCCAGCAGGGGGGCCAGGTGGTGGGCGATCACCAGGAAGCTTGCCTCGCCGCGCCAGCGGTAGAGCAGCTCGGCGGCGCGTGCCATGGCCTGGGGATCGAGATCCGAGGTGGCCTCGTCGAGCACGATCAGGGGGCGGCGTGAAAGCAGGATACGCGCCAGCACCAGCAGTTGGGTCTCACCGGCCGACAGCTGCAGGGCGTCGAGGGGCTGGTCCAGCTGCCCCAGGCAGCGATCGGCCAGACCGACCCGATCCAGTGCCGCGAGCAGAGTGGCCTCCTCCTGCCCGCCGAGGGGGGCCAGGTTTTCGCGCAGGGAGCCGAAGAAGGTAAGCGGGGTCTGGGAGACGGTGTCGAAGAGGGAGCGCACCGCCTCAGGGTCGAGCCGTGACAAGGGGTGTCCGGCGAACAGTATCTCTCCCTCGGCGGCCGGGTACATGGCCTGCAGCAGGCCGAGCAGGGAGCTCTTGCCGGCGCCGGTGCGCCCGCACACGCCCACTTTCTCCCCGCGTCCCAGGGTGAAACTCACCTCGCGCAGGGCCCATTGGGGCGCCTCGGGGTAGCGCAGCCCCACCCCTTCGAAGCGCACCACCGGATGGGGTTCGGTGAGGAGTTCACCGCCCGCCCGCTCGGTCTCTATCTCGCTGTACTCGCGCACCCGCTCCACCGCATTCATTACCTGTTCTACCTCCGCCAGGGTGCGGATCAGGGCATTGAGCATGCTCGAGGTGGTGAAGGCATAGGTGATGGCGAGGCCACCGATGAGGGGGCTGGCACCGAAGGCGACCAGCAGCGCCACGCTACCCACCAGGCTGGCCGAGACCAGGGTTTGATGGATGCCGAGCCAGCGGTTGATGGAGGTGGTGGTGTACCAGCTCTGCAGGTTACGGTCGAAGTGGGTCAGCACCTGGTCCAGGGCGAAGCGCTCGGCCCCCGCCAGGCGCAGGGAGGGGGCACCACGAATGGTTTCACCGATGGCCACATAGAGGGGGGAGCGCAGCACCGACGAGTAGCGGCGCAGCTTGAGCTGAACCCGGCGATAGCCACGCTGTAGCCGGTAGAGTGCCAGAGCCAGCAGGGCGAACAGGGGCAGCAGCAGGGGCATCTGGCTGCCGATCACCCCCATCTGCAGCACTATGGTCACTCCCATGGCGAGCAGGGCCGTCATCATGGAGATGAGGGCCTCCTGGGCCTCCCCAAGATCGTGGTCGAAGCGGTTGAGGATGCGCCCCTGGGGCACCTTGTCGAAGAAGGCCATGGGGGCACGCGAGATCCTCCCCAACATGCCCTGAAAGAGGCGCCAGGCGAGCCGCAGCGCGAGCCGGTAGTCGAGTACCCGGCCCAGGGCCAGGGCCAGCAGGGCTCCGCCACCGAGCAGGGCATAGCCGGTCAGCAGGGTAGCGGCGTCACGTGCCCCCTGGCTGCCGAGCCAGAGGTCCGAGCCGATACGCAGCCCCTCCTGCAGCACGGTGAGTAGCACCACCCCGAGCACCATGGCCGGTGCCGCCACCTGGCGCCACAAGAAGCCGAGCAGCCCCCAGTCGACGCCCCCCTGGGCCACCGTCTCGTCACTGAATTGCTCTGCCTCGTCGGCACGGGCCGTCGGGGGGAGGGAGGGGGGCAGGGGCAGCTCATCCACCTGCTCGCGGGGCAGCGGGACCAGGGCGCAGCCACGCACCGCGAAGACCCGGTCGCAACGGGCCAGCACTCGGGGATCGTGGCTCACCAGCAGTCGGGTCGGCCCGGGGCGGAAGGTGAGGCCGCGCGCCAGCACCTGCTCGGCCACCAGGGGATCGAGGGCCGACAGGGGGTTGTCGAGCAGCAGGATGTCGGCCCGGGTGTAGAGGGCACGGGCCAGGGCCACCCGTTGCTGTTGGCCGCCCGAGAGGCGGGTGCCGAGTTCGCCCACCAGGGTCTGGTCACCGTGGGCGAGCAGGGCGAGGTCGGTCTCGAGGGCGCTGGCCCCCAGTACCCACTGGTAGCGCGCCTCGTTCCAGGGTTGGCCGAACAGTATGTTGTTGCGCAGGGTATCGTTCATCAGCCAGGGCTTGTGTCCCAGCAGTCCTACCTGGCCGGCGCGGCGCAGGGAGCCGGAGAAGTCGTCGTCGAAGCCGGCGATGAGGTGCAACAGGCAGCTCTTGCCGCTGCCGGTTTCCCCCGTGATGCCGATGATCTCTCCGGGGGGGACCCGCAGGTCAACGTTCTGAAGTACGGTGCGATCCTGGTGACGCACTCCGACCCCTTCGAGCACCAGGGCCCCGGTGGGCAGGGCGGGGTCATCGAGCACCCTGTGCTGCTCCGGGGTGTCGAGGAAGTCGGTGACGCGGCGGATGGCGGTGTTGAAGTTAATCGCCAGGCGCACCTGATGGGGCAGGCGCATCATGGGCATGCGCAGTACGGCGAACAGGGCAATGGTGGTGAATACCTGGGGCATGGTGAGGGCCTGCCCCGCCAGCAGATAGGTGGCGAAGGTGGCCAGGGTCACCAGCAGGGCGGCACCGTGGCTCAGTGTGTCGTGGAGGGCATCGAGGCGCAGGATGCGGCGCAGGCTGGTGAGTTCCTCGGCACGGCGTGCCTCGGCGCGGCGGATGAAGAAGGGGCCGAGACCATTCTGGCGCACCAGCCGCAGTTTCTTGATGTACTCGGCCAGGATGCCGTTGCGCTCATCCTGACGCTGCTTGAGCACCCTCTCCTGACGGTTCATGCGGCGCACCAGCTCGGAGGAGCCGATCAGCAGCAGGGCCAGCATGGCGCAGCCGACCAGCCCGGCCTCGCCCACTTGCCACACCAGCAGGGCGACGGTGCCGATCAGCTGGAGCAGGGTGAACAGCAGACTGAGGGGCTCGGCCAGCATCCAGGAGACATCCCACACATCCTTGTTGATAAGATTCTGTACCCGGCCTCCGGCACGGTCGTCGAACGCCTTGCCGCCGATGCGCAGCACCTTGGCAAGCAGGGCCTCGGTGAAGAGGCGGCGCAGCGGAATGTGGGACTTGAGGGCAAGCTGCAGGGCGTGCTCGGCCAGCAGGCCACTCGCCAGCACGCTCAGGGTGAGCGCCAGGGCGAGCCCGAGATTCTCCCACAGGGGGGCCGTACCGCCCAGATCCGTCATGGCCCGGTTGAGCAGCCAAGGGCTGGCGAGGCTGGCGAGCACCGCCAGTCCCTGCAACAGGGTGCCGAGCAGGAAGCGGCGGCGCACGGTACCGAGAGCGAAACGGCACAGTCCCCAGGCGCTGGTGCCGGGGCGGGCGGTGAGGGCGAGAAAGGCGTCGGCACGGTGGCCGCGGCGATCCTGGGGGAGCAGGGGATAGAGATCGTCCTGGCTGACGGCGCCGGGCTGATAGCCCTTCTGCACCAGGGGGTGCGCCCAGCGATAGAGCAGGCGGCTCAGCCAGGAGGCCGAGCGTTCCGGGTGGTTCACGTTTGCTTCCTTGTCGTTGTCTTGGGCCGCCTCTTCCGTGGGCGGCCCTCTACTATCGGGGCTTTCTGGCTCCCGATCAACGGTCGCGATTGAGCGTGATGAGGCGATCCAGGATGCGCTCACCGTCGGCGCGGATGCCGTTGTGCTCGTACTCGTTGGTGATCCAGGCGCGGCTGTTGCCAAGGCCCTTGAGGGTGTCGCGGCTGTAGTCGAACTCCACATACATGTCGTCGGCGTAGACGGCGCAGGCGACCGGCACCCGGTTGGCGGCCAGGCGCGCCCGGTCGTAGAGGGGGCCCCAGTCGCTCTTCATGGCGAGCCGCTGGGCCGCCGCGCGCAGGGGCAGCAGCTCGCGAAACTGCTCGAACATCCAGGGGTAGATCATCTCGCCGGTGAAGTGCAGCGGCTTGCCCGGCGCCCAGTCGAGCTCGGGGTGACGGCCGCGCACCCGCTCTGCCGCCCAGCCGGTGGCGACCCCTTCGGCGTAGATGGCCTCGTGCAGGATGGCGAAGATGGGGTGACCGTTGAACGGCTGCATCCCCTGCAGCTGATAGAGGAAGGCGTCACTGAGGCGCTCCCCGTCGAAGGCCCCCTCGAGCAGGAAGTAGAGGGACTCGGGGCCGCCGCTGGCGCCGAGATCCAGCCCCTGCTGCTGGAACTGCTCCACCGTCAGGCGCTGACCGTTCGGCAGGCGCACGTCGTGGTGATAGAGATGCCCGGCGAGGCGATCCAGCATCCCCTGCATGGCCGGGAAGCGCGCGCACAGGGCTGCCTGCTTGTCGGCCACCCGGCGCAGGGTGGCCTCGTAGACCTCGTCGGCGCTGCGCCCCACGGGCGGGATCCCGCCCGTGATGTAGACCTCATGCAGAGCCTCGGGGAAGAGGGAGAGGTAGGTGAGGCAGCAAAAACCGCCGAAGCTCTGACCAAGCAGGCTCCAGGGACGGTCGGGGCTGAGCCTTGCGCGCAGCCACTCGGCGTCGCGTACTATGCTGTCGGCGCGAAAATGGCTCAGGTACTCGGCCTGCTCCTCCACGCTGAGGTGGGCGAGCCCTCGGGCGCTCACCGCCATGGAGCTGCCGGTGCCGCGCTGATCGAGCAGCACCACCCGAAACTCCTGCAGCGCCCGTTTGATCCAGCCGCTGCGGGCAGTCGGACGCGGCGCTCCGAAGCCCGGCCCCCCTTGCAGGAACAGCAGCCAGGGCAGATCCTCGTCGCGCCGCTGCGCGTCCACCAGAGTGCGGGCGAACAGGGTGAGCTGCGCCCCGTCCGGTTTGGTGTGGTCGAGGGGAACCTCAAGGGTCATGGGCTGGCAGTACATGCCGTCGAGCTGGTAGGGGGTCATGGATGCATCCTGGCAAGGGAAAGGCGTCATGATAGCGGGAGGCTAGGGCGGGGTCACCGGATTGTTAATAAACCCTTGAATAGGGTAGGGTTCACCTCTATCTAGGGACGACTGATTCGAGTGAGAGGTTGGGTAATGAGTAGAGAAGAAGTAGCCGGTGTTGCGATGCAGGGAAGCCGTTTGGGGCGAGTGATCTTCTGGAGCCGCTGGCTACAGCTGCCCATCTATCTGGGATTGATCGTGGTGCAGGGGGTCTATGCCTGGAAGTTCCTCGCCTCCCTGTGGGAGTTGCTGCACAACCTGACCCGGCTGACCGAGACCGAAATCATGCTCTCGGTGCTGGCGCTGATCGATGTGGTGATGATCGCCAATCTGCTGCTGATGGTGACTGTCGGGGGCTATGAAACCTTCGTGTCACGGCTGCGCATCCAGAATCATCCGGATCAGCCCGAGTGGCTCGGTCACGTCAATGCCTCTGTGCTCAAGGTGAAGCTCTCCATGGCCATCATCAGCATCTCGTCGATCCACTTGTTGCAGACCTTTATCAACGCCAGCCGGCTCGACGAGCACACCATCAAGTGGCAGCTCTTCATTCACCTGGCCTTCCTGCTGTCGGCGGCCGCCATCGCCTTTACCGACAAGCTGCTGACACAACATCAGGAACACTGACAATAAGGCACTGGCTACCAATTGACTAACCTGTCAGACCGCAGCATCATGCCGCACCCCCACAGGGAGTGGGGTTGCGGGAGTGGTCATGAGAGTGAGTCGCAGGCGAGGTGTTCACAGGGGGTGGAGGGTCTCTCCGGCCACCGTGTTGGGATGTGGCATGTTGCTTTTTTCTTCCCTGTGTGGGGCCGTGCATGCTCCATGCCGTTGCCAATGTATATTGAGAGAGGGCCCGCGACGCGGGCCTTTTTCGTGCTCGGCGCCGGAAAAACAAAAAGCCCGCTCTGTTGAGCGGGCTTTTCAAATTTGGCTCCTCCGACTGGACTCGAACCAGTGACATACGGATTAACAGTCCGCCGTTCTACCGACTGAACTACGGAGGAAGAGTCTTGGTGCCCAGAGACGGAATCGAACCGCCGACACGGGGATTTTCAATCCCCTGCTCTACCGACTGAGCTATCTGGGCAACGGCGCGCATTAAACCCCGTATGCCTTTGAGTGTCAACCGCGAGATGCACTTTTCTCGTCGTTTCGATTCGTTCGCTGTTTTTTTATCCCGTTCGTCGAGAAACCATGCAGATATCCCCCATAGACCCGCTTCCCAAACAGAGATGCCACTCCCCGGGGAGTGGCATCTTCAGGCAGGAGAGGCGCTCGATCAGACCGGGTCCAGGGTGTCCAGTGGCCAGCGTGGCACGGCCTTGACCTCGAGCGTCTCGAATACGCCGGCCTTGAGGCGCTGCATACCGGCGTAGGCGATCATGGCGCCGTTGTCGGTACAGTATTCGGTGCGCGGATAGAACACTTCGCCGCCGAGAGCTTGCATCATCTCGGCCAGCTGGGCGCGCAGGTAGCGGTTGGCACTGACGCCGCCCGCTACCACCAGACGTTTGAGGCCGGTCTCCTTCAAGGCGCGGCGGCACTTGATGGCGAGCGTGTCGACCACGGCCGCCTGAAAGGCGTGGGCGATATCGGCGCGGGTCTGTTCGTCGCTCCCCTCGGCGGCGATGGTGTTGGCCGCGAAGGTCTTGAGGCCGGAGAAGCTCATATCGAGCCCGGGGCGATCGGTCATGGGACGAGGGAAGAGGAAGCGGCCCGGGGTGCCCTTCTCGGCCAGACGCGACAGCAGCGGGCCGCCGGGATAGTCGAGCCCCATCAGCTTGGCGGTCTTGTCGAAGGCCTCGCCGGCTGCGTCATCGATGGATTCGCCGAGCACCTGATAGCGGCCGATGCCATCGACCCGTACCAGCATGGAGTGACCGCCGGAGACCAGCAGGGCAACAAAAGGAAATTCGGGGGCACTCTCTTCCAGCATGGGGGCGAGCAGGTGCCCTTCCATATGGTGTACCGCCACGGCGGGTTTGCCCCAGGCCATGGCCAGGGAGCGGCCTATGGTAGCCCCGACCAGCAGGGCGCCGACCAGGCCGGGACCGGCGGTGTAGGCGATGCCGTCGATATCCTCTTTGCCGAGGCCGGCTTCTTTCAATGCGGCCTGGATCAAGGGGATCGTCTTGCGCACATGATCGCGACTCGCCAGCTCGGGGACGACACCGCCGTAATCCGCGTGGAGCTTGACTTGGCTGTAGAGCTGGTGGGAGAGGATCCCACGTTGATCGTCGAAGATCGCGATCCCGGTTTCGTCACAGGACGTCTCGATTCCCAATACTCGCATTGCTTTAAATTTTCACTGCTAAAATGAGGCGGCTATGGTACCCTTCGCGGGTTTTTTAGACCAGCGATCTCTGCCGGGTTTACTTTCATTCCCGAAACTGAGTATAATTTCGCACCATTTTAAGTCATGCTGTTCGCGCCTTGCGCCCAGCAACCCATTTATCACCGAGGTGAAAGGCACATGCCCGTAATTAAAGTCCGTGAAAACGAGCCGTTTGACGTAGCTCTGCGTCGCTTCAAGCGTTCTTGCGAAAAGGCCGGTATCCTGTCCGAAGTTCGTAGCCGTGAGTTCTACGAAAAGCCGACCACCATCCGCAAGCGCGCCAAGGCTTCCGCTGTTAAGCGTCACGCCAAGAAGCTGGCTCGCGAAAACGCACGTCGCATCCGTCTGTACTAATCCGGATTCACTGCCGTGTCTCTGAAGGATCTGCTCAAGGATCAACAGAAAGCTGCCATGCTGGCCAAACAAAAGGCTCGCCTTGGCACTATTCGTCTGTTGATGGCCGAGATCAAGCAGCGCGAAGTAGACACTCGCACCGAACTGGGTGACGAGGAGATCCTGGCCGTGGTGACCAAGATGGTCAAACAACGCCGGGATTCCATCGCTCAGTTCGAGGCCGCCGGCCGTCAGGATCTCGCCGATATTGAATCCGCCGAGATCGTGGTGTTGCAGGAGTTCCTGCCGCAGCAGCTGACCGCCGAAGAGATCGCCGCTCTGATTGAGCAAGCCGTTGCCGATACCGGCGCCGCCGCCATGGCGGACATGGGCAAGGTGATGGGTGTTCTCAAGCCGAAGATCCAGGGACGTGCCGACGTTGGCGCTGTCAGCGCACAGGTAAAAGCCCGTCTGGCATAAGGCGACCGCGTTAGTCAAAAGAAGCCGTGCTTCCCAGGATGCGCGGCTTTTTTATTCTCTGAAAAAGGGCAACCATGGCAGGCAGGATCCCCCAATCCTTTATCGATGACCTTCTGGCCCGCACCGATATTGTCGAGCTGATCGACAGTCGGGTGCGCCTCAAGAAAGCCGGTAAGAACTACCAGGCGTGCTGCCCTTTTCACAACGAGAAGAGTCCCTCCTTCTCGGTCAGCCCCGAGAAGCAGTTCTATCACTGCTTCGGGTGTGGTGCCCATGGCACCGCCGTCGGTTTCCTGATGGAGTACGACGGCCTCGAGTTTCCCGATGCCATCGAGGAGCTGGCCAGCCTGCATGGCCTCACAGTGCCGCGTGAGCAGAGTGGCGGCGGTAGCGGATCCTACGGATCCCAGCCTGCGGTCAGCAAGGATCTGTTCGATCTGATGGCCCAGATCGCCCGTTTCTACGAGTCCAACCTCAAGGGGGCTCCCCAGGCGGTGGAGTACCTCAAGGGGCGGGGACTCACCGGTGAGGTGGTGAAGAAGTTTGCCATCGGTTATGCCCCCAACGAGTGGGATCAGGTGCGCCGCCGCTTTGGTGCCGGTCACGAACAGGAACAGCAGCTTATCACCGGCGGCATGCTGATCCCGCGTGACAACGGCCCGGGCAGCTATGATCGCTTCCGCGATCGCATCATGTTCCCGATCCGCGACAAACGGGGCCGGGTGATCGGCTTCGGCGGTCGGGTGCTGGGGGAGGGGACGCCCAAGTATCTGAACTCTCCCGAGACCCCCATCTTCCACAAGGGGCGCGAGCTGTTCGGCCTCTATGAGGTGCGACAGGCCCACAAGGATCTGCGCCGGATCCTGGTGGTCGAAGGGTATATGGATGTGGTGGCCCTGGCCCAGTACGGCATCGACTATGCGGTGGCGGCACTCGGTACCGCGACCACCAGCGATCATATCCACACCCTGTTTCGCACCACCGCCGAGGTGGTCTGCTGTTACGACGGGGATAACGCCGGACGGGAAGCCGCCTGGCGGGCGCTTGATAACGCCTTGCCCCACCTGCAGGACGGGCGCGAGCTCAAGTTTGTCTTTCTGCCGGACGGCGAGGACCCCGATTCTCTGGTGCGCCAGATTGGCAAGGACGACTTCGAGACTCTGCTCGAGCAGGCCCAGCCCTTCGCCGAGTTTATGTTCGAGCGCCTCGAGCGGGATGCCGCCCTCTCGGGAGAGGCGGGCAAGTTCGAGGTCGCCAACAAGGCGGCTGAGCTGATCCGCCGGGTGCCGGAAGGTTTCACCCGCGAGGGGCTCATCACCCGGCTGTCGCGCATGATGCGCTGGGGTGAGAACAAACAGCGTATCGACGAGCTGTTTGCCCGTCACAGCCAGCCCAAGGCGGATACGCCGCGTCTCCAGAAGGGCAAGTTGACCCCGCTGCGCCGGGCGCTGGCGCTGATGGTGCAGTATCCGGCTCTGGCCGCCGAGCTGCCGGTAATGCCGGAGCTGGCTGGCCTCAAGGTGGCGGGTATTCCCTTCCTGCTGCAGCTGCACAGCCAGATCTGCAAGTGGCCCGAGGTGACGACTGCTATCTTGCTCGAACATTGGCGTGGTACCAAAGAAGGAGAGATCCTGGCCCAGCTCGCCATGCATGATCTCTATGAAGGAATAGAAACCGAAGAGGGGGCCGTTCAGCAAGAGCTGGAAGATACCTTCGTCGGTTTTATTAACCTCTTTCTCAAGCAGCGCATCGAAGAGCTGCAGGGGAAGGTGGGTCAAGAGGGGCTGACACCGGAGGAGACCCGGGAGCTGCTGTTGCTGCTCAAGGAAGTTTCGCTTGAAAAAAGAAGTGACAACGGGGCTTGATATTTAAAGGGCTAGCCCCTATACCAGTGCTGTTGCCCGAATTGACGGGATGAAAAGAAGCAATATGAACAATGACCACCTGGCCCTGAGCAGAGCGAGGGCAGGGGTTTCTCACCGCTACGTAGCCACCGGGCATAGCATGTCTGGCGGTTTTCTATTAGAATTGGCTATTTGCGCGTCAGCGCATTGAATCGCGCAACCTAGCATCACCAACCGGATGAGTTCTATGGAGCAAACCCCGCAGTCGCAGCTTAAACTCCTTGTCGCCAAAGGTAAAGAACAGGGCTACCTGACCTATGCCGAGGTGAATGATCACCTTCCGCAGGACATTGTCGACTCCGATCAGATCGAAGACATCATTCAGATGATCAACGACATGGGTATCCAGGTGGTGGAAAACGCCCCCGATGCCGACGACCTGATCATGTCCGACGCCACCGCCGACGAGGATGCTGCCGAAGCGGCAGCCCAGGCGCTGGCATCTGTTGAATCCGAGATTGGCCGTACCACCGATCCGGTCCGCATGTACATGCGTGAAATGGGTACCGTCGAACTGTTGACCCGTGAAGGCGAAATCGACATCGCCAAGCGGATCGAAGACGGTATCAACCAGGTGCAGAGCTCCGTGGCCGAATACCCGGAAGCGATCACCTACCTGCTCGAGCAGTACGACAAGTTTGAGGCCGAGCAGCTTCGTCTCTCCGACATCATCTCCGGTTTCGTCAATCCCGACGAGGCCGATGAGATGGGCCCGACCGCCACTCACATCGGCTCCGAGCTGGGTGAGGATGACCTCGCCGACGAGGACAGCTCCGACGAAGAGGAGGAAGACGAGGACGAAGAGGGCGACGGTAACGACGATGACGGTGACGGTGGTCCGGATCCGGAAGTGGCTCGCGAGAAGTTTGCCGAGCTGCGCGCCCAGTACGAGATCACTCGTCAGTCGATCCGCTCTAACGGTCGTGCTCACGAAGAGACTCAGGCCGCCATTGCCCAGCTGGCCGATGTGTTCCGTCAATTCCGTCTGATGCCCAAGCAGTTCGACCGCTTGGTCAACAACATGCGCGAGATGATGGAGCGCGTGCGCGTGCAAGAGCGCCTCATCCTGAAGATGTGTGTCGAGCAGGCCAAGATGCCGAAGAAGACTTTCGTCTCCGCCTTCACCAACAACGAGTGCGAGACCGCCTGGTTCGAGTACCAGAAGCAGGCTGGCAAGGCCTGGTCTGCCCCGCTCGCAGCCATGGAAGAAGAGGTGTTGCGCTCCATCGGCAAACTGCAGCAGATCGAAGAGGAGACCGGTCTCTCCATCGCCCAGATCAAGGATATCAACCGCCGCATGAGCATAGGTGAAGCCAAGGCTCGCCGTGCCAAGAAGGAGATGGTTGAGGCCAACCTGCGTCTGGTTATCTCGATCGCCAAGAAGTACACCAACCGCGGCCTGCAGTTCCTGGATCTGATCCAGGAGGGCAACATCGGTCTGATGAAGGCCGTCGACAAGTTCGAATACCGTCGTGGCTACAAGTTCTCGACCTATGCCACCTGGTGGATCCGTCAGGCCATCACCCGCTCCATCGCGGATCAGGCCCGCACCATCCGTATCCCGGTGCACATGATCGAGACCATCAACAAGCTCAACCGTATCTCCCGTCAGATGCTGCAGGAGATGGGCCGCGAGCCGAGCCCGGAAGAGCTGGCCATGCGCATGGGCATGCCGGAAGACAAGATCCGCAAGGTGCTGAAGATCGCCAAGGAGCCCATCTCGATGGAGACTCCCATCGGTGATGACGAAGACTCCCACCTGGGCGACTTCATCGAGGACACCACCCTTGCCCTGCCGGCCGATGCGGCCACCAGCGAGAGCCTGCGCAACGCGACCCGCGACGTGCTGGCCGGTCTGACCGCCCGTGAAGCCAAGGTACTGCGCATGCGTTTCGGGATCGACATGAACACCGACCACACCCTTGAGGAAGTGGGCAAGCAGTTCGACGTTACCCGTGAGCGTATCCGTCAGATCGAGGCAAAGGCGCTGCGCAAGCTGCGTCACCCGAGCCGCTCAGAGGTGCTGAGAAGCTTCCTGGACGACTAAACCGCCAAGATGAAAAGGCCTCTCTCGAGGCCTTTTTTATTGTCCTCTGGCTGGCTAATCCTTGCTCAAGTGATTGATATGCCTATGGACTGCCCCTGGTGATTCCCCTATAATCGCCGCCACTCGCAAGAGTTTCGGCCCCTTAGCTCAGTGGTCAGAGCAGGCGACTCATAATCGCTTGGTCCCCAGTTCAAGTCTGGGAGGGGCCACCAGATTCCAGAGGGCAGCGCATCGCGCTGCCCTTTTTCTTTGATGGCTGCCGGCCATAGTCCCCGCCTATTTATCCGCAAGGAAAGAGCCATTGGCTCATCCCACCTGTCTCCCTGCACACTGGCCTCCTCAATCTGATACCAGGAGTCACTCATGCTGACCGTACGCCACCATATGCTGCATCAATTCCCCCTGCTCGAGGTGGATACTCCCCTCTCCCTGGCGCTGGATGCCTTGCGTCAGAGCGGGTTGGGAGGCTTGCCCGTGGTTAACGGTGGGCGGCAACTGATCGGTTTCCTCTCGGAACGGGATTGCCTGCCCACCCTGCTGAGCGCCAGCTATCACTGCGACGTTCGTACCCGGGTGGGGGATCTGATGAGCCAGGAGCCTCTCGCCGTGGAGGGAAAAGAGAGTCTGCTCGCGTTGGCAGAGCGAATGACCGCTTCGGCTCCGCGCCTCTATCCCGTGGTTGAGGGAGGGATCGTCATCGGGGTGATTGGCCGTCGTCAGGTGATGGATGCGCTCCACCACCTGCTCAAGGCATGTCAACCGACCCGAGACTAGCCCTTCTCCTGATCGATGACCCGGCAGCGGATCGGCAGGGTAGCCATGGCACAGCCTGCCGACAGACTACGTACGAAGGCGACGGCCTTGACCAGATCCCCGGTGGCGATTTTCAGCTCGTTGGGAATGCGGCCGTCGTTGGTCATGTCGGTATCGACCACGCTGGGACAGAGGCAGCAGACTCGCACCCCATGGGGCAGCAGCTCCTGGTAGAGGGATTGGCTATAGCTGACGATGGCGGCCTTGGTGGCCGCATAGGCGCCAATCTTGCCAACCGGCTCGAGCCCGGCCATGGAGCCGATGTTGTAGATCTCCCCCCGGCCCTGGGTTTTCATCTTGCGTGCCACCAGATTACAGATAGCCATGGTGGTGATGAGGTTGATGTTAACCATGGTGCCGAGCTGCGCCAGATCCATCTCCACATGACCGGCGTTGAGGACTCCGGCGCTGCTGACCAGCACATCCAGTCTGGTATGGCGTGCCAGCAGAGCCTCAACCTCCCTGAGCGCCACATCAGGTGAGGCAAAGTCAGTCGCCAGTGTCTCGATGACGATCCCTTCATGGCTCGCTTGCAGTGCCTGGCGGCACGATGCCAGCTGGTCGGCCGAGCGTGCAACCAGCAGCAGATCATACCCCTGGTCGGCAAAATAGACGGCCAGGGCCCTGCCGATCCCCCGGCTGGCCCCCGTGATCAGGGCAATTTTCTTCATCGCTTCACTCCTGCATCAATGAAGGGGCATGGTAGCGCAAATGGCTGCATTGGGGGAAAAGAGGGAGCCCGGCTCCCCCTCACAGGATCACTCCTGCTTCTCCACGACGGCCGTCATGTGACCACGGGGCAGCAGCAGGTTGAGCAACATGGCGGTGATACCGCCGGTGGCGACCCCGAACGAGAGCACGCTCTTGAGCAGATCCGGCAGGTGTTGCAGCACCTCGGGTACCTGAGCGACGCCGAGGCCCATGGCCAGCGACACAGCCAGTATCATCAGGGCGCGGCGATCCAGAGCCTCGCGGGAGATGATGCGTACCCCGGCGGCGGCTATGGTGCCAAACATGACGATGGTGGCCCCCCCCAGCACAGGCTCGGGGATCTGCTGGATAAGGGCTGCGACCCCGGGCAGCAGGCCGAGCAACACCAGCATGGCAGCGATGAAGAAGCCCACGTAGCGGCTGGCCACCCCGGTCAGCTGGATCACCCCGTTGTTCTGGGCGAACACCGACATGGGGAAGGTGCCAACCAGGGCGGCCAGCATGGAGTTGAGACCATCAGAGAGCACGCCCCCCTTGATGCGGGCCATGTAGACAGGCCCCTCCACCGGCTCGCCAGAGACGTCCGAGGTGGCGGTCATGTCACCGATGGCTTCAAGGGCCGTCACCACGAAGATGACGGTGATGGGGATGAAGAGATACCAGTCGAATGCCAGTCCCACATGCAGGATGCGCGGCAGGGCGATCCACTCCTCTGGCAGGGTCGGCAGGGTGACACGCCCGAGCAGGAAGGCAACCCCGTAGCCCAGCATCATGGCGATGACGATGGCCGACAGGCGCAACCAGGGGTTCTGACTGCGCTGCAGCAGAACTATGGTGAGCAACACCAGCAGGGAGAGGCCGAGGTTTTGCAGGCTGCCAAAACTGCCGTCCTGCATGGCGGCAAAGCCGCCGCCCATGCTCACCAGTCCCACCTTGATCAGGGTCAGGCCGATCAGCAGCACGACGATGCCGGTCACCAACGGGGTGATCACCTGGCGGATCAGGTGCAGGCAGCGGCTCACGACGATCATGCTGAGGGAGGCGACCAATATGGTGCCAAACAGGGTGGCCAGCATCTGCTCCTCGGGCATGGCGGCCTGCTTGAGGGCCAGCCCCGAGGCGATGATGGGGCCGAGGAAGTTAAAGCTGGTGCCCTGTACCGACAGGAGTCCGGAGCCTACGGGGCCGAAGCGGCGGGTCTGGATGAAGGAGGCGATCCCTGACATCAGCAGCGACATGGAGACGATGTAACGGCTCTCCCCGGCGCTCAGCCCCAGGGAAGAGGCGATGATGAGCGGCGGTGTGATGATGCCGACGAACATGGCGAGCATGTGCTGGAGGGCCGCGAACAGGGTCTGGGGCAGGGGTGGCCTGGCCTCGAGGCCGTAGATGAGGTCGCTGGGCGCATGGGGGCGGGCACTGGTCATGATGGTACTTCTCTGTCTTCGGGTTGCAAGAGACCGCTCGCGCCTGGAGACGCGAGTCGGTGGAATGGGGTAATGAAAGGGCCCGCAATGCGGGCCCTGTTTCGGTGGGCGTTACTCGCCCTGTTCGCGCGCGATGGCGCGCCAGCCGATATCGCGTCGGTAGAAGACGCCGTTCCACTGGATGCGGGCCGCCAGCTGGTAGGCGCGCTTCTGCGCCTCGGCGACCGTGTGGCCCAGCGCAGTGGCGCACAGCACGCGGCCGCCGGCGGTGACGACAGTGTCCCCCTCGAGGCGGGTGCCGGCGTGGAACACCTTCTCTCCGCTCGCCTCTTCCACCGGCAGACCGCTGATGGGCAGCCCCTGGACGTAGTCACCCGGGTAGCCACCGGCGGCCAGCACCACGCCGATGGCGGTGCGCGGGTCATAGACGGCCTCGACCTGATCCAGCTTGCCGGCGCAGGCCGCCAGGCACAGCTCCACCAGATCCGAGCGCATGCGCAGCATGATGGGTTGGGTCTCGGGGTCGCCGAAGCGGCAGTTGAACTCGATCACCTTGGGGTTGCCGTTGCCGTCGATCATCAGGCCGGCGTAGAGGAAACCCGTGTAGACGTTGCCCTCGGCGGCCATGCCGCGCACGGTCGGCAGGATCACCTGCTCCATCACCTTGCGGTGCACCTCGTCGGTGACCACGGGGGCCGGGGAGTAGGCGCCCATGCCGCCGGTGTTGAGGCCGGTGTCGCCATCGCCGACCCGCTTGTGATCCTGACTGGTGGCCATCGGCAGCACGTGCTCGCCGTCGACCATGACGATGAAGCTCGCCTCTTCCCCCTCGAGGAACTCCTCGATCACCACCCGGGCGCCGGCGTCGCCGAAGGCGTTGCCGGAGAGCATGTCACGCACCGCCTCTTCGGCCTCGTTCAGGGTCATGGCGACGATCACCCCCTTGCCGGCGGCCAGGCCGTCGGCCTTGACTACTATGGGGGCGCCCTTCTCGCGCAGATAGGCCAGGGCCGGCTCCACCTCGGTGAAGTTCTGGTACTCGGCGGTCGGGATGGCGTGGCGCGCCAGGAAGTCCTTGGCAAAGCCCTTGGAGCCTTCCAGCTGGGCCGCGGCGGCGGTCGGGCCGAAGATGGCCAGCCCCTCGGCACGGAAGGCATCGACCACCCCCTTCACCAGCGGCGCTTCCGGCCCGACGATAGTCAGGCCGATGCGCTGCTCCTTGGCGAACGCCAGCAGGGCCGGGATGTCGGTGGCCGAGATGGCCACGTTCTCGATGCTCCCTTCGTGGGCCGTGCCGGCGTTGCCGGGGGCGACGAACACTCGGGTCACCAGGGGGGACTGCATGGCCTTCCAGGCCAGGGCGTGCTCGCGGCCGCCGTTACCGATCACCAGTACTTTCATGGTCTGTTTCCGTTGCTCTTGTCGTCGTAGTTATCAGCAGGGCAGCCTTGGCTGCCCTGTGTCCGTTTATCAGTGGCGGAAGTGGCGCATCTTGGTGAAGACCATGGCCATGCCGTGTTCGTCGGCGGCGTCGATCACCTCCTGGTCGCGCATCGAGCCACCGGGCTGGATGACGCAGGAGATGCCGGCGGCGGCGGCCGCATCGATGCCGTCGCGGAACGGGAAGAAGGCATCGGAGGCCATGACGGAGCCCGCCACGGTCAGCCCTTCATCCTCGGCCTTGATGCCGGCTATCTTGGCGGAATAGACGCGGCTCATCTGGCCGGCGCCGACGCCGATGGTTTGCCCCTCTTTGGCGTAGACGATGGCGTTGGACTTGACGAACTTGGCCACCTTCCAGCAAAAGAGCAGATCCTTGAGTTCCTGTTCGGTGGGCTGGCGCTTGCTGACTACCTTGAGATCCCCCAGGGTCACCATGCCGAGATCGCGCTCCTGCACCAGCAGACCGCCGTTGACGCGCTTGAAGTCAAAGCCCTGGGCCGGCGCACTCCACTGGCCGCACTCGAGCAGGCGCACGTTCTGTTTGGCAGCGACCGCGTCGCGGGCTGCCTGGCTCACGATCGGGGCGATGATCACCTCGACGAACTGGCGATCGACGATGGCCTTGGCGGTGGCGCCATCCAGTTCACGGTTGAAGGCGATGATGCCGCCAAAGGCGGAGGTGGGGTCGGTCTGCCAGGCGCGCTCGTAGGCGGCCAGCAGGTCGTCAGCTATGGCCACGCCGCACGGATTGGCGTGCTTGACGATGACGCAGGCCGGCTGGTCAAACTCTTTGACGCACTCGAGCGCAGCGTCTGTGTCGGCGATGTTGTTGTAGGAGAGGGCCTTGCCCTGCAGCTGGATGGCGCTTGCCACCGAACCCGGAGCAGCCTGCTCTTCGGCATAGAAGGCGGCGGCCTGGTGGCTGTTTTCGCCGTAGCGCATGTCCTGCTTCTTCACGAACTGGCTGTTGAAGGTGCGCGGGAAGCGAGACTCCTCGTCGCCCTCCTTGTTATCGCCATAAGAGGGAACCAGGGTGCCGAAGTAGTTGGCGATCATGCCGTCGTAGGCGGCGGTGTGCTCGAAGGCTTTGATCGCCAGATCGAAGCGGGTGGCAAGGCGCAGGCTGTTGCCGTTGCCGTCCATCTCGCGGATCACGCGGTCATAGTCGGCCGCCTTGACGACGATGGTGACATCCTTGTGGTTCTTGGCGGCGGAGCGGACCATGGTCGGCCCGCCGATGTCGATGTTCTCGACGGCGTCTTCCTGGGTGCAGCCGGGCTTGGCGACGGTGGCGGCGAAGGGATAGAGGTTGACCACCACCATGTCGATGGGGGCGATGGCGTGTTCGCTCATGATGGCGTCGTCACGATCGCGACGGCCGAGGATGCCACCGTGAACCTTGGGGTGCAGAGTCTTGACGCGGCCATCCATCATCTCGGGGAAGCCGGTGTAGTCGGAGACTTCGGTGACCGGCAAGCCGGCGTCGGCCAGCAGCTTGGCGGTACCACCGGTGGAGAGCAGATCGACACCACGCTCGCTCAGGGCGCGGGCGAACTCAAGGATTCCGGTCTTGTCCGAGACACTCAGCAGGGCACGGCGGATGGGCCTGGCTTGTTCCATTACTCTATCGTCCTCAAGGTGATAGGGACCCGGCACGCGCACGCACAGCAAGAGTCCCCGTGACTGTGATGGGGGAATTTCTCAAAGGCGACTGGACCAGTCGACTTTAGGAAATACCCGCTTGAGGGTGAGGCTGCGTTGTCGGCGCGCATTCTACACAAAAAATGTGAGCCGTGGGGGATTTTTTAAAGCGGCAAAGCCTTGTGTGGTGCGGCGGTAAACGTTTGTCTTTGATTTTGCGGAAAACGATTGTCTTCTGCTCCTTATTCGGACGTTGATGGCATGGCGCGGGTTGGGTCGGTGGGCATTGACGTGTAGAGTGGTGCCACCACAGAGGAGGGAACATGTACCGAATTGGTGAACTGGCCAAGGTGTGCGGCATCAAGGCCGACACCCTGCGCTTTTACGAGAAGAGTGCCCTGATTGCCCCGAGCATTCGCAGTGAGGCGGGTTACCGGCTCTACAGCGAGGCGGATCGGCGCCGTCTCGAGTTTATTCTGCGGGCCAAGTCGGTGGGTTTCTCTCTGGCCGATATCGGCGAGCTGCTCGCCCTGGAGCAGAACAAGGCCAATGTCACCTGCCAGGAGGTCAAGGGGGTGGCCGACGCCAAGCTCGTCCAGGTGGAGGAGAAGATCCGCGAGTTGACCCGTTTTCGCGAGAATCTCAAGGCGCTCTCGGATATTTGCTGCGGTGGGCCACGCTCGGCCGAGCACTGCGCCATCCTCGAGACCCTGGAGTCGGGGGGGGCAAGCAGCCACGAGCACCACAGCCACTGCGAGGAGTAAGGGCGAGCGCCCTTGCATAGTGGGCGGCTTGGGCGCACAATCGGCGCGTTTTTTGACCGCCCCGCGGGGCATGTAACCGAGACAGAGAGGAGCCGATATGGCCAGGAAGACGCCGGTGGTCGACGCCACCATCGCCCACGATCATCAGCGTGGCACCGTGAATGACAACCACCTTAAGGCGCTGGTGACTTCGCCCCTGTTCCAGGTGCGGGTCGATAAGAGCGGCAAGGGAAAGGGCAGCTTCCAGCGCACCCCCAAGCACCGCAAGGGGTGGGAGTGCGGTCAGCAGTCGATGATGTTCGTCGCCTGCTGACCGCACTTCCCCCTCTTATTCGTCCATAAACAGCTCGAGCAGCACGTTGAGATAACGGTGACCCAGTGCGGTCAGCTGCCAGCTATCCCCGTGATCGATGATCAGCTCCTTGGTCCTGGCGATCGCCAGCACACTCTCGACTCGCTCCAGCGCCAGCCCGGTGTAGGCGGTGAACTCCGCCTTGGGCACCGGTTCAAACAGGCGGAAGCGGTTCATGAAGAACTCCAGCGGCAGATCGTCCTCCTCCACCACCCAGCGTTGATCCAGATAGGGCCGGCCCGGATCCAGATACCCCTTGGGATGTTTGACCTTGGCGGTGCGCACTATCTGTCCCTCGGCGGGCAGGGTCAGCTTGCCGTGGGCACCACAGCCGATGCCGAGGTAATCCCCGAAACGCCAGTAGTTGAGGTTGTGATGGCACTGATACCCCTCTTTGGCGTAGGCCGAGATCTCGTACTGGCGGTAGCCGCTGGCGGTGAGCAGGGCGTGGCCACGTTCATAGATATCCCACAGCACCTCGTCTTCGGGCAGGCGTGGTGGCTTTGAGGCGAACGCCGTGTTCGGCTCTATGGTGAGCTGGTACCAGGAGAGATGGGGCGGGGCGCAGGCGATGGCCTGCTCCAGATCGTACAGGGCGTCGTCCAGGCTCTGATCCGGCAGGCCGTGCATCAGATCCAGATTGAAGGTGGGCAGCTCAATGGCATGGGCCAGCGCCGCGGCGGCACGCGCCTCTTCGGGGCCGTGAATGCGGCCGAGTCGGGCCAGCTTCTCCTGCTGGAAGCTCTGCACCCCGATGGAGAGGCGGTTCACCCCGGCGGTGCGAAAACCGGCGAACTTGCCCGCCTCGACCGTGCCCGGGTTGGCCTCCATGGTGATCTCGCACCCATCGACCAGGGGAATGCGTGCGCGCACCCCGTCCAGCAGTGCCTGCATCGCCTCGACGCTGAGCAGGCTGGGGGTGCCACCGCCGATAAAGATGGAGTGCAGGGGGCGACCCTGGGCCATCGGCAGATCCTGATCCAGGTCATCGAGCAGGGCGGCCACGTACTCGAGATGGGGCAGCTCCCCCTTCTGGGCGTGGGAGTTGAAGTCGCAGTAGGGACACTTCTGCACGCACCAGGGGATGTGGATATAGAGGGAGAGGGGAGGCAGTTGCAACATGGCGGTTCCAATCAACAAAACGGGGCCCATGGACCCCAGTTTATCGCACTTTGTGAGGGTCAGTCGGCGGCGGCGAGGGCGGCCTTGAGTCGGGCCAGGGCCTGGCCGCGGTGGCTCAGCTGGTTCTTGCGCTCGGCCGGCAGCTCGGCACTGGTGCACCCCTCACCGGGGACGAAGAAGACAGGGTCGTAGCCAAAGCCGTTCTGGCCGCGCAGCTCCTCGGTGATGAGACCCTCCCAGCTGGCCTGGCAGATGAGGGGGGTGGGATCGTTCTCGTGGCGCATGAAGACCAGCACACACCAGAAGCGGGCGGTGCGCAGGTCGGCCGGTACGCCGCTCAGCTCGGCCAGCAGCTTGTCGATGTTCTCCCGATCGCTGGCCTGATCGCCGGCGAAACGGGCAGAGTAGACGCCGGGGCGCCCCTGCAGCAGATCCACCTCGAGGCCAGAGTCATCGGCCACCGCTGGCAGACCGGTTACCTTGGCCGCATGGCGGGCCTTGATGATGGCGTTTTCGACGAAGGTGGTGCCGGTCTCGGCCACCTCACTCACCGCAAACTCGCTCTGGGGCACCACCTGGATGTCGAGATCCGCCAGCATGGCTGCCAGCTCCTTGACCTTCTTCTGATTGCCGGTCGCCAGTACGAGTTTGTTCATCATCCACCTCCGAAATTTAGACCCCCGCATTCTAGGGCCAGGGGGCTGGCGGGGAAAGCTGCATTTTTCACACCATCTGTACGGTGATGGGGTGGGTCCACCCCCCGTATGGGGAGGGGTGTCAGAAAAGGCAGGGGCTGTTGACTAATTTGTAACCACTGACGAGTGGGCTGAGTGCTCAGGAGCAGGTGTTCGCGGGAGGCAAGGATGAGAGAAGGGACGCGTTGGCCGTTGCATTACCGATTGATGGCGATCTGTTTGTTGATAGCCCTGATTCCGGCGCTATTGGGGGCCCTGCTTATCGAGCGCAGTGCCAGCCGAGCCTTGCAGGAGCAGGTGTTCGGCCATCTCACCTCGGTGCGGGAGATCAAGCTGACCCAGATTGCTGAATACCTGGCACGGCAGAAGGAGATGCTCAGGGTACTGTCCGATACCCTCTCTGATCTCTCGGAGGATGGCAGCGACTGGCAGCATCACCACGATCTGCTCGACGGCTATGTGAAGCAGCTTCACTTCTACGATCTCTTCGTGATCGATGAGACTGGCCGGGTCGTCTACACGGTGGCCAGGGAGCCCGATTATGGCACCGACCTGGTGAATGGCCCCTACCGGGAGTCCGGACTGGCCGAGCTCTTTCGGAAGGTGACCGGGAGCGGCGCCTTTGCCATGGTCGACTTTGCCCCCTATGCCCCCAGCAAGGATGAGCCTGCCGCCTTTATCGGCCAGCCCCTTCGTCTGGCCGATGGCCGCACCCTGGTGCTGGCACTACAGCTCTCTATCGATGCCATCAACCGCATCATGCAGACGCGAGAGGGGATGGGTCAGACCGGCGAGAGCTATCTGGTCGGTCCCGATGGCCGTATGCGTTCCGACTCCCTGCTGGATCCGGAGCAACACTCGATTCGAGCCTCATTTGCCGGCACGCTGGAGCAAAACGGTGTCATGACCGAGGCGGTGAGAGGGAGCCAGTCCGGTGAGAAGGCAACTCGCCTCATCCTGGATTATCGGGGTAACCGGGTACTCTCTGCCTATGCACCACTGCATTTTGAGGGGATCTCCTGGAGCCTTGTCGCAGAGCAGGACGAGAGCGAGGCGCTGGCGCCTGTTCAGAGCCTGCAGCACTTGCTCTGGGGGATCCTGGCCGCTGCTTCTCTGCTCTCTCTGGGGATCTCCCTCTGGGTTGCCCGCAGTGTCACCAATCCTCTGGGGGGTGAGCCCGAGCAGATGCTCTCGCTGACCCGGGCTATCGCCAGTGGCGATCTCACGGGCAAGCTGGAGGCAAGCAGGGACGAAAGTGTCTGCGGTGCTCTTGGGGTGATGCAACATAGCCTGCGGGAACTCATTGGCAGCATCAGTCGGGCCAGTACCCTGATCGCCCAGAAGGCGGAGGAGACGAGCACCGTCTCTTCCCAGAGTACCGGGGCCATCACGGCACAGAGCCGGGAGATCGAGGTGTTGGCGAGTACCATGGACGAGATGGCCGCCTCGGCGGCGGAGATCAGCCAGCATGCCCAGGCGGCGGCGAGCGATGTGCAACAGATCGAGGAGAGCCTCAGGGAGATGGGCCAATCGGTGGCGGTGACCCGGACCCGGGTCGAGCAGGCCGAGACGGCGGCCGTCGAGGCCAATGCCTCCATGACGCAACTGGAGAGGGATGCCGGTGCCATCAGTGGTGTCCTGGGCATCATCACCGGTATCGCCGATCAGACCAACATGTTGGCACTCAATGCCGCCATTGAGGCGGCCCGTGCGGGTGAGCAAGGGAGGGGATTTGCCGTGGTGGCCGGTGAGGTCAAGACCCTGGCCGAGCAGGTGCAATCCTCCATCCGTGACATAGAGCACCTGGTCACCAGCCTCAATGGCAGTGCCGGCAAGGTGTTGGGGGGGATCCGCCACAGTGTGGAGCTGTCACACCTGACTCTGGAGGGGACGGCGGGCTTGCAGGGCGCATTGGGACGGGTGGCCGATGCCGTCTCCGAGATCAATGGTCACGCCCTTCACACGGCCACCGCGGCCGAACAGCAGGCCAGTGCAGCCGAGGAGATCGCAAGGGCGATCAACGGGATCGGCGTGGTGGCCGAGCAGAGCCGCGAAGGGGCCAGGCAGACAGCGGCGGCAAGCCAGGCGCTGGTCGAGCTCTCCTGTGAGCTGGAAGGACTGACCCGGCGTTTTCGTCTCGACGGCCTCGTCAGCCAAGCAGGGTAAGGTCACTCACCAGGGTGAGCTCACCGTTGTAGGTGGCGCCGGTATCGAGCCAGCACAGGTTGCCAAGGCGCAGCCAGCGGCTATCGCGCAGAGGAGTGTGGCCCATCACCACCCGGTCGATGCCGCTCACCTCCTCCGGATGTTGTCCCCCCAGTTGCCATCCCATCAGGCGGCCCCGCTCCCAGAGCAGGGTCCGCCTGTGCTGCAGGCAGAATGTCTCGTCGAGGTCGTTCCAGTCGCTGCTGCCCGGGTCTGCATGTACCACACCAATGCGGGCCCCCCTCGAGGTCTCGACCGTCAGTGCAAGAGGCAGGGCTGCGAGGCGTGGCAGGAAACGCCTGGCTTGCTGCTGCTGTTCGGCATTCAGTCGATCGAACCACTCCCCCCCATTCCGTCGCCAGCGTAGCCACTCCTCTTCACTGCCCTGCAGTGCCCCCAGCATCATGGCTTCGTGATTACCCAAGACGGTGCGAAACCAGGGGCGCTCGAGCAGAGAGAGGCAGGCGAGGCTATCGGGGCCCCGGTCGATGAGGTCCCCCACGCCGATGAGCATGTCCCCCCGCCCAGGATTGAACCCGGCGTCGGCCAGCTTCTCGCGAAGCAGGGAGAAACAGCCGTGCAGGTCTCCCATGAACCAGGCTCTGCCATCGACCTTCAGGGTTTGGTAGGGATGATTGGGTTCTGTCAACGATGACTCCGGTGCAAACGATTGCAGTATTTCCCTTTTGGAATAACAGCGGTGAACAAATGCCATTTCCATTCATGTCATTGAGCCCGTAGACTGCGCCGACTTTCACTCATGGGTCAAGAAGGAGGGATTGAAGATGGGATTGTTGTCTCTTTTGGTGCTGCTGGTGTTGTTCAGTCCTCTGGCCATCGATATCTACTTGCCTGCTATTCCCCAGATGGCCGAGTCTCTCGGCGCACCGGTGGAGTGGATGCAGGGCACCATCACCTGGTTCCTGTTCAGCATGGGAGTGGGCCAGTTGTTGGCCGGCCCGCTGGCCGACCGCCACGGGCGTCGACCGGTGGCCCTGTGCGGTATCCTGCTCTATTGTGCCAGCGCCGTGCTGGCGGGCTTTGCCAGCAGTCTGGGCGCCCTGATGATGGCTCGGGTGTTGCAAGGCCTGGGAGCCTGCGCCACCTCGGTGGCCGCCTTCTCTGTGGTTCGTGACAGCTATGGCCCGAAAAAGAGTGGCCAGATGATCTCCTACCTGAACGGTGCCATCTGCTTTATTCCGGCGCTCGCGCCTCTGCTCGGTGGCTGGCTTACCGCCCGCTTCGCCTGGGAGGCCAACTTCTGGTTTATGGCCGGCTATGCCGCGATCGTCGGCAGCTGGCTCTGGTTCACCATGCCCGAGACCCGCCCGGCCGAGACCCGCAGCGAGGGGCCATTGATCGCCTGGGAACGGTATCGCCCGGTGCTGGGAGACAGCAGATTCCTGTTCAATGCCTCACTGTGTATGTTGGCGATGGCGGTCATCCTCGCCTACGTCACGGCAGCTCCGGTGCAACTGATGGTCAAGTTGGGACTGGACATGAATGGCTTTAGCCACTGGTTTACCGCCAACGCCGCCCTCAACATCATCGCCTGCTTCATGGCGCCGCGCCTCATCGGCCGTTTTGGGCCGCGTCGAACCCTGCGTGCCGGTCTGCTCGTGATATCCTCGTCGGCACTGCTGCTGACCTGGCTGCGCGGTGTCGAGACGCCGCTCGCCATGATGGGGCCCGTCTTCCTCTCCAGCATTGGCTTTGCCATGGTGATGGGCTCGGCTGCCGGCATGGCCCTGGCACCGTTCGGCCACTGTGCCGGCACCGCTGCCGCCCTGCTTGGCCTGCTGCAGATGAGCGGTGCCGGAGCCCTGGTCGGGGTCACGGGGGCGCTTGCCGCCTCGTCCATGCAGCAGCTTGAGATGCACATGTGGCTGATGTTGCTGCCCCTGTTGTTGCTACTGACTCGACGTGGTCGCCGCCTGTGTGATACCGGAGTCTGAGAGAGGAGTTCGTGATGGCGCTGAATACCGCTCTGGTCGGCTATGGCTATGCCGGCAAGACCTTCCACGCCCCGCTGCTGCGCAGCGCCGAGGGCATAAGGTTCACCACTGTGGTCAGCCGGGATGCTGACAAGGTGCATGCCGACCTGCCCGGAGTGCGGGTGTGTGACATGGCCACCATGCTGGCTGACCCCGAGATTGCGCTGGTGGTTATCGCCACGCCGAACGACACCCATGCCCCGTTGGCGCGGCAGGCCCTGTTGGCCGGCAAGCATGTGGTCATCGACAAGCCGTTTGCCCTCGATACCCGTGAGGCCGAGTCGCTGATCGCCCTGGCCGAGACGCAGGGACTACTGCTCAGCATCTTTCACAACCGCCGCTGGGACGCCGACTTCCTGACCCTGTGCCGTCTCATCAATGAGGGGCTGCTTGGCGAGGTGAGGGTGCTGGAGAGTCGCTTCGATCGCTTCCGCCCCACGGTGCGTCAGCGTTGGCGCGAAGGGAGTGGGCCCGGTGCCGGGCTCTGGTTCGATCTTGGCCCGCATCTGCTCGATCAGGTATTGCAGCTGTTTGGCGAGCCAGACTGGTTGCAGGCGGACATCGCCGGCCAGCGCGAAGGCGCCATGAGCGATGACTACTTCGAGGTGATCCTGGGCTATGGCCGGTGTCGGGTGCTGCTGCGTGCCGGCTCCCTGGTCTCCCATGCGGTGCAGCGCTTCACGGTACACGGTACCCGTGCCAGCTATGTCAAGTCGGGTCTGGATCAACAGGAGAGCTGGCTTAAGGCCGGGCTCTTGCCCGGCCAGCCTGGCTGGGGCGAGGGGGAATCCCGGGGGAGACTCTACACCCGACAGGAGGAGCAGATCGGTGAGGTGACCATTGCCCCCGAGGCAGGGGCCTACGCCAGTTACTATCCGGCCGTTGCCCGCGCGGTGCAGGGGGAGGGGGCCAACCCGGTGCCGGCTGGCGAGGCGCTGCGGGTGATGGCCCTGCTGGCCCTGGCTCGTGACAGCGCCGGGCAGGGGTTGCGCCTGCCCTGCGGGTCAGCTTCTGTCTGAACTCATCACCCTTGGGCAATTTATTGCTGTGAGGGGAGTTGTTGCTCGGCAGATGAAATAATGAGCCATCTGGGGCGTAAATAACGCCAGATTAGTGGAAGATCCTACAACGCATGCAAATATAGCCATCTTTCATCCACCGAAGAAAAAAATCTCATTGAAAGACACGTTTTACTTCCGGTTCCATAGGGATATAGTGCGCGCCGTGTCAGGCCGGAATGTGATCCGGCGCACAGGGATGGTGCCGACCATCTCTCAACCTGTCTTCGAGGAATGACTGATGAACAAAGTACTGGTAGCCGGTATCCTGGGTTTGATGTTGACCGCTTGTGGCCAAAAAGAAGAGGCCAAGGCCCCTGCCGCCGAGCCGGCTCAAGCCGCCGCTGCCGCCGTGAGCGACGCTGCTGCGACCGTTGAGCAGGCTGCCGACAAGGCCGCCGAGAAGGTTGAGCAGGCCGCCGATGCCGCCAAGACCGAAGCCGCCGCCGCCGTGAGCGATGCCGCCGCGACCGTCGAGAAGGCTGCCGAAGAGAGCAAGAAGTAAGCACCGAGATCGGTTTGGCGTTTCGGGACGCCGAATTGACATAGAAAATCCGAAACCCGTCTCCGGGTTTCGGATTTTTTTATATTCTGCCGTGTCGGCAGAGGGTGACTATCAGGGATGCTGGCTGATGATGATGCGACCCGTGGTCATGTTGCGAGCCTGGCCCGTGACCTGGATCTTCAGTCCGTATTCGGGCAACTTGCGGCCCGCATCGGGAATGTCGTCGCTGATGTAGCGCTTGCTGTCCTTGAAGACCCGACGCGGAGCCAGCCACAGATCCCGCAGGAAAGACCCGCTCGAGTGCTTGATCTCCAGCGGGCGTTGGAAGCCCAGGCTGAAGGTGGCATCGTGGATCTGGTAACGGGTACTGGCGACGGCGCCGTCGCTCCATTTCAGGGTGTGTTGATCCGCATCGACTACGCCGAGGAAGCCTTCACCGGGATGGACCCCGACCCAGTTATTCTCCTGGCTGCCATCCACGTACCAGAGCAGCATGCCCGGCTCGTAGCGCATCATCTGTCCGGCAACGTTGATGTGGGCCAGTCCCTTGTCGACACCGGCGTGATTACGCCATTCGGCCAGGTAATAGTGCTCCTTGGCTTCGCTGCCGTCATTCCGGGCGAAACCGGCCAGGGTGAAGGCACTCGTCCCCTCGGCTCCGTCGTTCAGTACCAGGTCGCCGTCGGCTCGGACGGTCAGCTCATCCACGAAGAAGCCCTTCTCGGCCACGCCACCGTCACTCAGGTACTGCAGGGTCAGCTCGATGCGCTGGCCGGCCCAGGGAGTGAGGTCAAACTCGGCATCACTCCAGCCATCCGAGTTACCTGTAATACCTGCGCCAAAACCGACGCCATTGGGATCGTTGCTGGTGGTCAGGTTACCCGTGATGGGTTGGCCATTGACCAGCACCCTGGCGTAGTCATAGTCCTGCTCGATCTGGTACCAGGTCTTGAACGAGAGGGTGGCCTGGCTGCGACCGGTGAGATCGAGCGATACACTCATCCGGTTATCCAGGTTGTTGCCCTTGCCGCCATGGTATTGGAACTGGCCGGCGTAGGGGGCATTGAGCGGCACCTTTTTGGCGGGCAGATTGATACGCACCACGTCGTTGTTACGCCCCTTGTCGTTGGCCTGATCCAGCATGTAGACGTTGCCACGGGCGCCGAGATCGTCGACGTGAACATTGCTGCCATGCTGCCAGTTACCGCCCAGAGAGGCTTGCAGGAACTCTTTGGCCCAGGGTGAGAAACCGGTCGGCTCGGTGCCACCGATGACGCCGGCCCAGGAGCCCGACGACATGACGGACCAGGTGGCGATGGGTTCACCCTTGCCGGTGTACTTGGTGTCGTACTCGTCCGGCAGCCCCAGGTCGTGACCGTACTCATGAGAGCAGACGCCGGCCGCCGCATCGATGGGCTGGATGGTGTAGTTATAGGCCGAGAAGTTGGTACCCGGCAGCTGATAGACCTTACCGAGGTTCCAGCGGTGGGCCCAGATGGCATCTTCACCCAGATCGCCGCCCCCGGCTTCTTCCCCGATGCTGGAGTGGAAGATCATCAGGTGGTCGATGAGGCCATCGGGCTCGTTGCGGTTGCCATCTCCGTCCAGATCGTAGCGATCCTCCTGGTCGAACTCGGACAGGTCGATAGAGGGATCGTTGGCCACCTGGTTGAGGGCTTCCCGCACCAACTCCCGGACGGCAGTCTGGTTCTTGTTGCTGCCGTAATAGGCGGCATTCTGGCTCGCTGTGTACCAGCCGGCGACCTGACCGGCCACGCTATAACTCTGGCCGGACTGCTGCTCGTAGAACTGGCGCATGGAGATGAACTTCTCGCCACTCGGGCCGGCATAGCCCTTGGAGGAGAAGAGCAGATCCTGATAGTGCTCCGGCGCATAGTCCGGGTAGTACATCTTGGTCTGGTCAGGCTTGATGCTGTTTTTCGGGTAGTCCGGGAAGTCGATCAGGATGGCCAGGATGCGGTCGGTTCGTTTGCCGCCGCTCCACTGCTCCTTCTCGATCCCCTTGAGCAACAGGGTCGGGATACGATCGCGCAGGCGCGCCGTACCGTTGAGCTTCACCTTCTTGAGGATTTTGGCGCGAACGCGGGACTCCTGAAAGGCGAGATCGCCGCTGTGACCATTGTAGGCGCTGGCTTTATCCCGATAGAAGCGGGAGAGGATGTTCTGCTCCGCCTCCGGGGTAGCCAGTGCCGGTATGCGTCCACTGTCGCGCAGCATTTGCAGCACCTTCTCCTCGTCTGCCAACGGGGCGTCAAAGGGGCCGTGAACCGGGGCGGCAAATGCGTGGCTTCCAATCATAAGGGTGGAGCCTATTGCCAGGCTCACTATTGTTTTTCTTGTCATCGTTCATGTGCTCCTTCACACGATGGATATGGCGCGAGTCTTCGCTCGCCGTCCCTTGATAACCTCCCGTGCGCCCCTTGTCATCGTGCTGTCATCAGGGGATGCTGTGGTATTGAGCCTGAAAGTTAACGATATGTTGTGACTGAACGCTGGCTGAGCATCTGGATCCACTGGTCGGATGGGTTGTTGTGGAATAAGGTTTCGATCTGGCCTTTTTTCTCTCTCCCCCATTCGGGGGGAGGGAGAAGCGATTGAGCCAAAGAGGGGGGCGCGTTATCCTTGCGCCCAACTTTCCTGCCCTGGAGGCGTTATGAGCACCAACCTGCAAGAGTGGCGTGAAGAGACTCTCGCCATCATCGACGAGCTGCTGGCCGATGGCAGCAATCCCGACGCGGAGTACGAGATTGAGCACCACTTCGCCTGTCAGGACTTTGCCCGTCTGGAGAAGGCCGCGGTGGATCTGTTCAAGGCCGGTTACGAGGTGACCGATGCCGAGGAGATGGAGCTGGACGACGGCGCCACCATCCTCTGCTTCGATGCGATCACCCAGAAGCCCCTCAATGCCGACGCCATCATGGCCGATGTGGAAGCCATGCTGCCCATCATCGCCAAGCATGGTGTGGAGTACGACGGTTGGGGAACCTACTTCCAGGAGTAAGTGATCCTTGCCAAGAGGCCGCTCATTGAGCGGCCTCTTGATTTTTCGCAAGCGTCAGGAAGCGCTCGGCAAACTGTATCGGAGGCAGGGGAGGGCTAAACAGATAGCCCTGCAGCCGTTGACAGCCGGCAGCCACCAACCAGCCGTGCTGTGCCTCTGTCTCGACCCCCTCGGCGGTGATCTGAATGCCCAGCTCCTGAGCCAGGCCTATCACGGAGCGAACGATGGCGGTGGTGGTCGGATTGCTCTCCAGCTCGCGAATGAAGCTGCGATCCAGCTTCAGATTGTGCACCTTGAGGCGGGAGAGGTAGGCGAGGGAGCAATAGCCGGTGCCGAAGTCGTCGATGGCCAGGGAGAAGCCGGCGGCCAGCAACTGACGAAGATTGCTGTCGATCTCCTCGGCATTCTCCATCAAGACGCTCTCGGTGATCTCCAGCTCCACTCTCCCGGTGGAGAGGCCGCACTCATCGATGATGCGGCATAGCTCAAGGCAGAGTCCGGGGTGGCGAAACTGCAGCGGCGAGAGGTTGACCGAGAGCAGCAGCCCGGGGTGATGCGGCTGCCAGCGGGCAAGCTGGGCGCAGGCTCGCCTCATTACCTGCAAGCCAAGAATCCCAATGAGTCCCAGTGATTCGGCCAGCGGGATGAACTCATCGGGAGAGATGGGGCCCAACTCGTCATCGTGCCAGCGGCAGAGCACCTCTGTGCCCAGCAGCTCTCCCCGGGGGGCGCCCATGATGGGTTGATAGACCAGATGCAGGCGCTCCTGACGAATGGCCACGGGCAGGGCCTGTTCCAGATGACGGCTGCGTCGGATGCGGGCGGCCAACTGGGGATCGAAGGGGTGGCAGGTGATGCGCTCGCGCTTGGCCTGAGCCAGGGCCGCCTCCGCATGTCCCAGCAGAAGTTCGGCCTCACTGCTCTCACCTTCGGCATAACCCAGATGGCACTCAATCTGAATCAGGTGATCCTGTACCTGATAGGGAGGGAGAAGCTGGCGGTGGAGCGCCTTGACCCAACTGGCCAGAGGCAGTGTCAGATGGTGCAAGGGCAGCAGCAGGCAGAAGTCATCGGCGGCGAGACGCCCGATCAACGCCTCTCTGGGGGCCAACTGCTGCAGGCGCACGGCAATCTGGCTCAGTAACTGATCTGCCACTCGAATACCGAAGCGGTCATTGATCTCGCGAAAATGCTGAACGTCCAGCATCACCAGGCCGACCGCTTGACGTGGCAGACGCTGGGTCTGCTCGAGCAGGGTCGAGAGTTTCATCAAACCGGTCAGGCTGTCGAAATGGTGAGCGCGCTTGAGCTGCTTCTGGGTCGAGCGCAGTCCGGTGACGTCCCGATAGAGGGTCAGCAGGGCGGGCTCTCCCAGGCCGGGGACGCAGAGTCGGGTCACGGCCAGTTGGTGGAGGCGCCCGACGGCATCCTTGAGGGAGATTTCGACTTCGGCAGCGGGGAGCTCATGGAGTGGATGTCCGGCCAGAGGGAGCGGGAGATCCTCGCGGTGAGCCCCGAGAAACTGCAGCAGGGCGTGGTTGCACTCCACTAACTGGCCGTCCTCCCGGGTCAGGCTGATGAGATCCGGAATGGCGTCGAGTACCCTGCGCAGCAAGTGCTGATGAAGAGAGAGTGCCTCCTCAACCCCCTTGAAGTGAGTGATCTCCTCCACCATGCCGAGCACGGCCAACGCCTCTCCCTGTGTGCCGAAGAGAGGCAGTTTGTGGCTGTTGATCCAGCACTCTTGGCCACCCTCCTGACAACGCGTCTGCTGCCCGATCAAGGGGGCGCCGTGGGCCAGTAGCCGATGATCCTCTTCCCGGTAGCGATCTCCCCAGGGCAGCTCGTGATCGTAGCGTCCTACCAGGTCATCCGGAGTGGCGAAACCGGCCTGCCGGGCAAAGGTGAGGTTACAGAAGAGATAGCGTCCCTCTGGGTCACGGCAGAAGAGGCTGATAGGCAGTTGGTCGAAGACCTGTTGCAACCAGTCGGGAAGGATCAGGGTGGTCACGGGAAGACTCAGGCTACGGTTTGTCCGCAATCTAAGCGAGCGTCGCGGGCTTGTAAAGAAAGGCTCATGCAAAACCGTGAGAGGCTGACAGTTTTTACGGGGCGGTGGATAATACCGGCCTGGCCAGAGGGCCAGTCATCCAAACGAGAAAAGAAAATGAAGAAGGCTTATGGTGCCGCGCTGGTAGCCCTGCTGCTGGGCGGTTGTGCCGGTGACAATGGCAGCAATGAGGACTATCGCTACACGCCCCCCCAGGCGATGGCCACCAACAACACCCAGACCATGCAGATCCCGGTGGATCTGGTGTGGTCCCGGGCCGAGAAATGGTTCAAGGATCACGGCCTGCAGATCGAAAACAGCCAGCGTGGTGCCGGTCTGATGACGGCCTATCTGCCCGAGGCGGCCGACGGCCTGAAGTGGCTCGACTGTGGCTCCATGGGGGCCAAGGTGGTGGCGGGTGAACCCAATGTGCAGGTGAACCTCATCATCACCCAGAGCGGTGACAACAGCGTGGCGACCGTCAACGTCAAGGGCAATACCCGTCTCTACTATGTGGAGTCATCCGGCGAGCGTATCGCTGCGCCTTCCCTCAAGCCTGTCTGCGTCTCTCGTGGCGAGCTCGAAAATGGTCTGTTTGCCACACTGGGCAACTGATCTCTCCCGACAGGCGGGATGACCGCCTGTCACTCTTCATCGAAGTACCACTCCCGTCGCCGTGGGTCTTCCAGGCAAGTTTCTCCTTCGACCATTTGCAGCGGGAATCGCTTGCAGGAGGCGTGAGCCTCTATGCAGGAGGCCAGTACCGGACTGTGCGTGGTGATCCAGAGCTGTGAGTAGCGGGCCGCCTCGGCAATGAGGCGCCCCAGCGCCGGCAGCATATCCGGGTGCAGGCTACTCTCGGGTTCGTTCAGAACGAGCAGGGGCGCCGGGCGGGGGCTGAGCAGCGCAACGGTCAGGCAGAGTAGCCGCAGGGTGCCATCGGAGAGCTCTCGGCCATCGAGGGGGCGGACCAGTCCCCGACGCTCCATCTGAACGGCAAAGCCGGTCTCGAATCGGGTGACTCCGAAGCGGGTATCGGGTAGAGCCTCACCCAGGATGCGATGCAGCAGTTCTTTGTCGCCAATGTCTTCCACCGTCGCGAAGGCCGCCGCCAGATCCTGGCCATCGTGGCCCAGCACGGGAGTGAGTATGCCCGGCCTGGGATGGCGCAGGGGAGAGCCGGGGTGGGTATCGAAGTGGTGATAGAAGCGCCACTGACTCATCAGGTGGCGCAGCTTGGCCAACTCGGGGTAGCGATCCGGCTCGGCCAGGTGTCCGAACACCGATTCATGATGGAGCATGCCGGGGGCATACTCCACCTTCTCCCCGTCCAGATTCTGAGCCATGACGGCCTGGTTGCGGCGCAGCAGCAGCTGGTTGGCAGGAGAGCGGCGCAGGCCGAGCCAGGCCTCTTCCTGTTTGATCTGGGGATCCTGGGTGAAGCGGGAAAAACCGGGGATGGGGGGCGGCAAACCAATCTGCAGCTCGTACCCAAACTGCTCGCTCTGCATGCCGAGTATGATACGGCGCGGGGATCCCGCCTTGTCTCCGCGGCGCCAGCCGCCTGCCCACAGGGCCTGGCTGATGCCTCCCTCGGCGCTGAGGGTTTGCGCGAGATCGCCTGCCGCGCTGCGGGTCAGCAGGCGAAGGGCGTGATAGAGGTTGCTCTTGCCACAGCCGTTGGGGCCCTGCACCAGATTGATACGACCGAGGGACATGCGCAGTTTGCGTACCGAGCGGTAGCCGCTGATCCAGATCTCGTGCAGCACAGGGGAATTCCGGGTTATGGGGCGCCGTAGTTGTGGAATCGGGCGTGGCCATCCTCGCTCAGCACGAAGCCGCGGCTGCGCAGCAGAGACCAGTCGCCGCTCTCCCACATGGGTTTGTCACCCCGGTTGCGACGGGGCAATACGATGGCGTCACGCTCCGGCAGATAGACTTCGGCCTCGCTGTTGTCCCGGGCGACCAGCACCCAGGCGGTTCGGTCATCGCCATACTTGAGAGAGCCGAGTCGGACCGCCTGCTCGGCGGGGATGAGGCAGCGTTCCATCAGGGGAGACCAGCGATATCCTTCGCTGCGCAGGCAGCCGTGCTGGTCGCGGACCAGGGCCTCATCATCCCACCAGGGCAGCAGGCTGCAGCCGGGCAGTAGTGTGATCATCATGACGATCCCTGTCATGCGTAACATGGGTTACTCCTGTTCGTCTCTCACGATGACGATGTCGCTGAAACCGAGTTCACGGAAGTAGTTCTCGCGAAACTCCTTGAGCATCTTCTTGTCGCGGCGGCTGATGTTGGCCACCTGCTCTTCCATGGCGCGGTAGCGCACCATATCGATACCCTCGGCGGCGGCAATCGCGTCAAAGATGCTGTGGTGTTTGTCGTTGGCGTAGCCAATCGACTTCAGCTGTTTACGATACTGATAGGTGATGGTGAATGCCATGATCGTTCTCTGATTTATGGTTTTTGCCAGATAGTGGCCTGCTGCCGGGTCAGCAGATAGAGGGCCTCTACCTTCTCGCGGGCCCAGGGAGTGCGGCGCAGGAAGGTGAGGCTCGACTTGATGCTGGGGTCATGGGTGAAGCAGCGCACCGGGATCTGCCGCCCCAGCTCGGGCCAGCCGTAGTGATCCACCAGTTCGGTGACCATCATGGCGAGGGTCACCCCGTGCAGGGGGTTGTTCGACTGGCTCATAGACTCATCCCTTGAGGCGGGCAAACGGGGCGCCCATGCGGGTGACCACGCCCGGTTGCAGGTGCGGCTCGAACTGCTCGAGCATGCCCGGTCCGAACAGGCAGACGACCGTGCTGCCAAGCTTGAACAGCCCCATCTCCTCGGCCTTCTTCAGGGTGATAGCCTGCTCACCCGGGTAGTCCCAGCGCTTGACCTCTTTGCGACCGCACGGGGCGATGCATCCGGCCCAGCTGGTCTCGATGCTGGCGACTATGGTGGCGCCGACCAGCACCATGGCCAGGGGGCCGTGTTCGGTGCGGAAGGTGGCGACCACCCGCTCGTTGCGGGCGAACAGGTTGGGCACGTTTTCGGCGGTCAGGGGATTGACCGAGAAGAGATCCCCCGGCACGAACACCATGCTTTCAAGCACACCGTCCAACGGCATATGGATGCGGTGGTAGTCCTTGGGCGCCAGGTAGATGGTGGCGAAGTCACCGTCTTTGAACGGGGCCACCAGATCGTCATAGCCCCCCAACAGCTCGCGGGCGCTGTAGTCGTGGCCCTTGGCCTGGATGATGCGGCCCTGGCTGATGGGGCCGAGCTGGCTGACGGTGCCGTCCACCGGCAGGGCCAGGGTCATGGGATCCTCGACCACGGGGCGGATTCCCTCCTTGAGCGGACGGGTGAAGAAGGCATTGAAGCTCTTGTAGTGAGCGGCCTCTTCATGCAGGGCCTCGCTCATGTCCACGCCGTAGCGACCAATGAAGTATTCGATGATGCGGGTGGTCAGGGTGCCCGCCTCGGCCGCCGCCAGTTTGCCCACCAGACGGGAGAGGGCGTGTTTGGGCAGGCAGTATTGACCGGCAATTTTCAGGGTATCGGTGAAGCTCATGATGCTCTCATTCGAAAAGTGGATCAGAGGCGGGCTTGCTGCCGGCCGTGACGGGTTTCCTGCATCGACTCCAGGATCCGGTGATAGTTGCCAAAGCGCTCGCGGGTGATCTCGCCCCGCTCGACCGCCTCGCGCAGGACGCAGCCGGGGTCATCCTTGTGCTTGCAGTCCCGGAACTTGCACCCCCCCAGGTAGTCGCGAAATTCCACGAAACACCAGGTGACCCGCTCCGGCTCCAGGTGCCAGAGGGCGAACTCGCGAATCCCCGGGGAGTCGATGAGATCGCCGCCGCTTGGGAAGTGGTAGAGGCGCGCCGTGGTGGTGGTGTGCTGGCCCAGACCCGAGACCTCGGAGATCTCGCCGGTCAGCACATCCAGCCCGGGCAGCAGGGCATTGGTCAGCGATGACTTGCCTACCCCGGACTGGCCTACGAAGATGCTCACCTTGTCGGCCAGGGCGGCCTTGAGGGCGTCAATACCCTCGCCGCTCTTGCTGCTCACCAGCAGCACCGGATAACCGAGTCCACGGTAGATATCGAGTTGACGCTCGATGGCGACGCGATCGGCGTCCCCCAACATGTCGACCTTGTTGAGGACGATAAAGGGGGTGATCTCCACGTCTTCGGCGGCTACCAGGTAGCGGTCGATGATATTGCTGGAGAACTCCGGCATGACGGAGGAGACGATGACGATCTGATCGATGTTGGCCGCCACCGGTTTGACCCCGTCATAGAAGTCGGGACGGGTCAGCACCGAGTGGCGAGGATGGACCGCCTCGATGACCCCCGGAACCCCTTCGTTGCTGCCCGGTCGCCAGATCACCTTGTCGCCGCACACCACGCTGCCGAGGGTGCGTCTCAGGTTGCAGCGGCCCAGGGTGCCATGTTGGGACTCCACATCCGCATGCTGGCCGAAGCGGCTGATGACCACCCCCTCCTCGGGGGCGCCCAGCAGGCTGTCATCGATCTGCGGCGCCTTCTCTTTTTTGAGGTCGTTCAGGCGCTTGTCGCGGTTGGCTTGTACCCGCCGCTGCTGTCCCAGATTGAGTTTCGCTCTCTTTGCCACGCGATTCGCCGTTTTGCTGCTAAAAACAAAGCCAGTATGATACATGCAAATTCACAAAATGCCGCCAAGAGTAAGCAAGATGACCGTTTCAGAGCAGAATCTGGTGTGGATCGATATGGAGATGACCGGCCTCGATCCCGATGAGTGCGTGGTGCTGGAGATCGCCTCCATCGTCACCGACAAGGATCTCAATGTGCTGGCCGAGGGGCCTGTGCTGGCCATTCATCAGAGCGAGGCCGAGCTGGCCAAGATGGACGAGTGGAACCAGAACACCCACGGCGCCTCGGGCCTGATCGACCGGGTGCGTGCCAGCCGGCACGACGAGGCGGCCGCCGTGGCCGAGACCCTGGCCTTCCTGCGCCAGTGGGTGCCCGAGCGAACCAGCCCCATGTGCGGCAACAGCATCGGCCAGGATCGCCGCTTCATGGTTCGCCACATGCCGGAGCTGGAGTCCTTCTTCCACTACCGCAACGTCGACGTCAGCACCATCAAGGAGCTGGTGCGTCGTTGGAAACCGGAGATCCTCGGGGAGTTCAAGAAGCAGGGGACCCACCAGGCCCTCGATGACATTCGTGAGTCGGTGGCCGAGCTGCGTTTCTATCGGGAGCGGATCTTTACCATCTGATCCTCGGCCATCGGGGGGCGGGTGAAAGGCCCGCCAATTCGGCGAGCTTTTAGGCATTCGCACCAGCGTGGCCGAAAAAGCCCTTGCAATTGAAGTGCCCCCTCGTATAATTCGGCTCCCGTGCAGTAGCGCAAGCTGCCGTACGTTGCGGGAATAGCTCAGTTGGTAGAGCACGACCTTGCCAAGGTCGGGGTCGCGAGTTCGAGTCTCGTTTCCCGCTCCAAATTTCGTCGGTGATGCCCGTTGCGGGAATAGCTCAGTTGGTAGAGCACGACCTTGCCAAGGTCGGGGTCGCGAGTTCGAGTCTCGTTTCCCGCTCCACTCATCGCGAAGACAATCTGTTGCGGGAATAGCTCAGTTGGTAGAGCACGACCTTGCCAAGGTCGGGGTCGCGAGTTCGAGTCTCGTTTCCCGCTCCAAAATATCGCCGATGGCACTCCGTTGCGGGAATAGCTCAGTTGGTAGAGCACGACCTTGCCAAGGTCGGGGTCGCGAGTTCGAGTCTCGTTTCCCGCTCCAATCCATCGCGATGACAATCTGTTTTGCGGGAATAGCTCAGTTGGTAGAGCACGACCTTGCCAAGGTCGGGGTCGCGAGTTCGAGTCTCGTTTCCCGCTCCAAAAATATCGCCGATGGCACTCCGTTGCGGGAATAGCTCAGTTGGTAGAGCACGACCTTGCCAAGGTCGGGGTCGCGAGTTCGAGTCTCGTTTCCCGCTCCAATCCATCGCGATGACAATCTGTTTTGCGGGAATAGCTCAGTTGGTAGAGCACGACCTTGCCAAGGTCGGGGTCGCGAGTTCGAGTCTCGTTTCCCGCTCCAAAAATATCGCCGATGGCACTCCGTTGCGGGAATAGCTCAGTTGGTAGAGCACGACCTTGCCAAGGTCGGGGTCGCGAGTTCGAGTCTCGTTTCCCGCTCCAAACCATCGCCGATAACACTCCGTTGCGGGAATAGCTCAGTTGGTAGAGCACGACCTTGCCAAGGTCGGGGTCGCGAGTTCGAGTCTCGTTTCCCGCTCCAAAATCTCCATTCTCTCGAATGGCTCTTCGCCCCTTGCGGCACGTTTTGTTCCACTTTCTCCCGGTTGTCGATTTATTCGCCACTTCTTTGACTTGTCGCAATCCCTCTCTCGGGACCGCTTGGCGCCGTTTTTCCCTCTGTAGATACTGGGATCGAGTCAATGACCGGAGGAGTTCATCATGCGCTTCCAACAGATCAAGGACTTGCTGCACTACCTGGAGCAGGTGCATCAGATGTTGTCACGCCTCTATGGCCGCCTCGAACGACAGGCGGATGCCGAGCGCAGCCGCCTGCTGCTGGCCTACCTCAGGGGGCGCGAGGAGTCGGCGCTGGTCCATCTGCAGGAGTACCGGCGGCAGATGAGCGAGGGTGTTTCAGATACCTGGCTGGAGCTGGGGTTTGCCGACGACCTGATCCCCCTCATCAATCAGAGCGAGCTGCCGGCCACCATGACCACGGATCATATCGTCTCTCTGGCCGATGGCATCGAGAGCCGGCTGGTGAGCGAGCTCTCCCGTCTGGCGCGCGAATGCCCGACCGAGGGGACCGCCAGCCTGCTCGACACCCTGGCCGCTCTGGAGCAGCAGCGGCGTCACCGCCTGATCCACGGTGCCCACCGTCTCGACGATATCTGATGACATGGGAAGAGGGCGTGGCGCCCTCTTCTGTCATCCGCGACGGCTCTGCTTGCGCCCCTGGCGGCTGGCGGCATAGAGGGCTGCCCCTATGATACCGGCCTGGTTCAGGCTGGCCGCCGGCAACAGGGGAGCCCGGGTGGCTATCTTGTCGATGAACTTGTCCATCTTGGCGGCGCTGCCGCCACCCAGGATGAAGAGATCCGGGGAGAAGAGAAATTCGAGTCGCGCCAGATAGTGATTGAAGCGCTTGCCCCATTTGCCCCAGCCCAGATCCTCGCGCTTGCGTACCGCGTCGGAGCAGTAGTGCTCGGCGACCATCCCCTCCAGCATCAGATAGCCCAGCTCGGTGTTGGGCAGCAGATGGCCGTTCACAAACACGGCGGTGCCGATGCCGGTGCCGACCGTAATCAGGATGACCACCCCCTCGTGCCCCTTGCCCTCGCCGAAGCGCATCTCGGCAATGCCTGCCGCATCGGCATCGTTAAGTACAAAGCAGGGCAGGCCGGTGATCTCGCCAAACAGTCGCTCGGCGTCGGTCTCGACCCAGCTCGGGTCTATATTCGCGGCACTCTTGGCAATCCCGTGATGGATGATGGCCGGAAAGCCGCACCCTACCGGGCCTTTCCAGTCGAAGTGCTCGACCAGCGCCTTGAGGGTGTGGGCGATGGCCGCCGGGGTTGCCGGCTGCGGGGTGGGGATGCGGTGGCGTTCGCCGATGAGCTCTCCCGTTGTGGTATCGACCAGGCATCCCTTGATGCCGCTTCCACCGATATCGACTCCCAAAATGTGCATGCTCTACTCCTTGTCTGCACGGGTGACGGCACAGGATGAAAAAGCGGATATCCCGGTGCAAGCCCTGCGATGGCTAGGCGTGATCCGGTAGACCTTTTTCGATGCAGCGGATCAGCCTTTGAGTCTTCTTGTTCTCTTCTTCGGCGCGACTCTGGAGGGTGGCGAGGGCCCAGTCGACATGCTCGGCCACCAGGGGCGTAGCATGGGGGCGTGCCTGTTCGAGAGCCGTGATGACCGCCCCGTCGGCCGGTCCGTTGCCGAGCGCTACCGCCAGGTTGCGACGCCAGCGCTGGTAGCCGATACGGCGGATCGGGCTCCCCTCGGTGTGCTTGAGAAAGGTCGGTTCATCCCAGCTCCACAGGGTGAGCAGGGGGGGGCGGTGCAGATTGGGGCGCGGGGTGAAGTCCGGCTCGGGGGTGGCGTCCGCGTAGCTGTTCCAGGGGCAGATCAGCTGGCAGTCATCGCAGCCATAGATACGGTTGCCGAGCGCCGGTCGCAGTTCGACCGGGATGGGCTCGTCGCTCTCTATGGTGAGATAGGAGATGCAGCGTCGTCCGTCCACCACATAGGGGGCGACGATGGCACCGGTGGGGCAGATGGTGAGGCAGGCGGTGCACTTGCCGCACTGCGCTTTCTCCACCGGGGCGTCGAGGGGCAGCGGGATGTTGACCAGCAGCTCCCCGAGGAAGAAGAAGGAGCCCGCCTCGGCGTTGAGCAGCAGGGAGTGTTTGCCCACCCAACCGAGCCCCGCCTTGGCCGCCAGGGGGCGCTCGAGGATCGGTGCCGAGTCGACGAAGGGGCGGTAACCCAGCCCTGCACAGGCCTGCTCGATGCGCTCGCCGAGCTGTTTGAGACGATTGCGCAGCACCTTGTGATAGTCGCGGCCGAGGGCGTAGCGACTGATGTAGCCGAGACGCGGGTCGCGCAGGGTGGCGGCGAATCCCGCCTCGAAGGGGAGATAGTTCATCCGCACCGAGATGACCCGCAGGGTCCCCGGCAGCAGCTCGTCGGGTCGGGCGCGCAGCATGCCGTGGCGCTCCATGTACTCCATACTGCCGTGATAGCCGGCGTCGAGCCAGGCCTGCAGGCGTGGCTCCTCGATACTCAGATCGGTGTCGGTGATGCCGGCCTGGTCGAAGCCTAGCTCCCTCGCCCAGAGCTTGATATGGTGGGCCAGAGCGTGCAGATCGGACTCGGAAGAGGGTTGCGGGAGGGAACTCATGGGCGAGCACTATCGGTGTGGCATGGAGACGCCATCAAGTCTACCACAGGCCCTGTGGCGTGCCGAACAGATACGCCAGGCCGAGGCCGAGCTGGCGAGTGCGGCCGGGCTCTCTCTCTATACCCTGATGGAGCGGGCAGGCGCGGCGCTGCTGTCGATCATTCAGCGCAACTGGCCCGAGGCGCGGCGTATTCTCATCTGCTGTGGTCCGGGCAACAACGGCGGCGATGGCTATGTACTGGCCCGTCTGCTGCGCGAGCGTGGGTTGCGAGTGCAGCTGGTGGCCACCCGTGAGCCGGCGCGTCTCAAGGGGGATGCCGGGCGTGCCGCCAGCGCCTGGTTGGCCGCAGGGGGAGAGGTGCTGGAGTCGATGGGCGGGCTGGAGAATCCCGACCTGCTGGTCGATGCCCTGCTCGGCACCGGTCTGGCTCATCAGGTGACGGGGCCAGAGGCGATGCTCATCGAGGCGATCAATCGCTGGCGAGCGGCCGGCGTGCCCGTGCTGGCGGTGGATCTCCCCTCCGGCTTGCAGGCCGATACCGGCAGCGTGCTCGGCTGTGCCGTGCAGGCTACCTATACCCTCACCTTTATCGGCCTCAAGCAGGGGCTGTTGACCGGACGCGGCCCGGATCAGGTAGGGGAGCTGGCCGTGGCCAGTCTGGGACTCGAGATCGAGCGCTGGGGGCGCCCCGCGGCCCTGCGTATCGACTATCCGCTCCTCGCACCCCGACTGGTACCAAGACGTCGCTCTGCCCACAAGGGCGATCACGGCCGGGTGTTGCTGGTCGGTGGTAATTCCGGCATGGGGGGGGCTATTTTGCTGGCGGGACGTGCTGCCCTGCGAGCCGGCGCCGGCCTGGTGCGGGTATGCCAGCACCCCGGCTTGCCCTCGCCAGCCTTGAGCCAGCCCGAGCTGATGCAAGGGGATCTGCAGGATGGTCGATGGGACACGGTGCGGGTCATCGGCCCCGGTCTCGGTCAGGATGAGTGGGCCAGGGGCTGTTTTGAGCGCTTCTTGTGTCAGGAGCGGTCGCTGGTGGTCGATGCCGATGGCCTCAATCTGCTGGCACAGGCCCCCCATCATCAGGATAATTGGGTGCTTACGCCTCACCCGGGTGAGGCGGCCAGGTTGCTGGATTGCGCCGTGGCGGTGGTTGAGGCCGACCGCTTCGCCGCCGTGGCGGCGCTGCAGCAGCGCTATGGCGGCGTGGTACTGCTCAAGGGAGCAGGTACCCTGATCCACGACGGACTCCATTGCTGGCTCTGCAACGAGGGGAATCCCGGCATGGCCGGGGGCGGCATGGGGGATCTGTTATCTGGTATAATCGGCGCCCTGCTGGCACAGGGGTTGGCACCAAGTGACGCCGTCTGTCTCGCCGTCGCCCTCCATGGGGAGGCGGCCGACCGGGCCGCGGCAGAGGGTGAGCGAGGGCTGCTAGCCTCGGATCTGTTGCCCTGGATACGCCGGCTCGCCAATCCGTCATAACCACAAGAAACGATTGAGAACATGACCAAACAGTTGTTGGTGTCGCTGTCCGACGAGGCGGCCACCGTAGATCTCGGCGGGCGTTTGGCCCGTGCCCTGGAGCGGGCGACTACTGTATTCCTGCACGGGGATCTGGGGGCCGGCAAGACCACCCTGACCCGCGGCTGGGTACAGGGATTGGGCCATACCGGCAAGGTAAAGAGCCCCACCTATACTCTGGTCGAGCCCTATGAGCTGGCCGACTGGCAGGTGTATCACTTTGATCTCTATCGCCTGGCCGATCCGGAAGAGCTGGAGTTCATGGGGATCCGCGACTACTTCGCCGAGCAGACCCTCTGTCTGGTAGAGTGGCCCGAAAAGGGTGAGGGCTGGTTGCCCGCCCCGGATCTCGAGATCACCCTGCGTTATGTGGGAGAGCAGCGGGAGGCCGAGCTCATTGCCCGGACTGCCATTGGTGAAGCCCTGTTACAACGGATCTGATACGTGCGCCTACTTCTCGCCTGCCTGCTTGCCATCGCCGCCCTGCCTGCCTGGGCCAACCAGCTCAAGGGAGTGCGTATCTGGCCCTCTCCCGACAGCACCCGAGTGGTGTTCGACATGGCCAGTGCTCCCGACTACCAGTTTCAGACCCTGACCAATCCGGCCCGGCTGGTCATCGACATCAAGAGCACCAGCAATGGGACCAATCTGGCTCGTATTGAAAACAAGAGCCAGGTGGTGCGCCGGCTGCGCGAGAGCACGCCGACCCAGAGCGGTAGCATCCGGCTGGTGTTGGACCTGAGCGAGCCGATCAAGCCGGTGGTCTTCCCGTTGGCGCCGGCAGGCCCTTATGGTCACCGTCTGGTGATCGATCTGCCCTATGAGGAGAAGGGGAGTCAGCCCAGCAGCAAGCCGGTGGCCCGCAGTGGTCATCCCGAGATCGTCATCGCCATCGATGCCGGACACGGGGGCGAAGATCCTGGCTCCATCGGGCCGCGGCGTACCTTCGAGAAACGGGTGACCCTGGCCATCTCCCAGCATCTGGCGGCCCTCATCGACAAGGAGCCGGGCATGCGCGCCGTGATGACCCGTCGCGGGGACTACTTCGTCGACCTCAACCGACGCTCCGAAATCGCCCGCAAGGGGAAATCGGATCTGCTCATCTCGGTGCATGCGGACAGCTTCAACAGCTCGGCCCCGCGCGGAGCCTCGGTCTGGGTGCTCTCGACCAACCGCGCCAACCGCGAGATGGGTCGCTGGCTGGAGCAGCAGGAGAAGCAGTCCGAGTTGCTCGGCGGGGTAGGCAAGGTGATCGCCGAGTCCGATCCCAACCCCTACCTGGCGCGCACCTTCCTGGATCTCTCCATGGACAAGTCCCGGGCCGAAGGGTACGACGTGAGCCGCCAGATCCTGCGCCACCTCGGTCAGGTAGCGCGTCTGCACAAGAAGGCGCCCCAGCACGCCAGTCTGGCGGTGCTCAAGTCGCCCGATATCCCCTCTGTGCTGGTCGAAACCGGTTTTATCTCCAACCACGAGGAGGAGAAGTTGCTCGGCTCCTCCGCCTATCAGCAGAAGGTGGCCCGGGCCATCTTCCAGGGGATTCGCTCCTACTATCTCACTCATCCCACCAAGGGGCCCATGCTCAAGGGCAAGCCAGCCCAGAGTGTGGCTGCCGCGCCGCGTCCGGCTGTTTCTGCAACTCCGGCGGCATCGTCAGGGTCGGCGGCCGGGGTGATCAAACCTTACAGTGAGGTCGCGACGGCCCGCCCCGTCAGCGGTGGGTCCCAGGCCACCTCTCGGCATGTTGTCAAACGGGGAGAGAGCCTCTCTCTGCTGGCGTTTCGATATGGCACGACCCAGGCGGCCCTGGTGGAGCTCAACAACCTGAAGTCGCGGGAAATCCAGATTGGACAGACACTCAAGGTCCCGGCCAGCGGGGTCGCCAGTGCGGCCAAACCGCCGATCCGCCACCAGGTGAAACGGGGGGAGAGCCTGTCCCGTCTGGCCGAGCGCTATGGCGTGACCCAGGCCAGGCTGGTCGAATATAACAACCTGAAGTCGCGCGAGATCCAGATTGGCCAGGTGCTGAAGATCCCTCAGGAGTAAGCCATGCCGATCCGTATCCTTCCTCCCATTCTCGCCAACCAGATCGCCGCCGGTGAGGTGGTCGAGCGCCCCTCTTCCGTGGTCAAGGAGCTGGTCGAGAACAGTCTCGATGCCGGTGCCGATCGGGTTGAGATCGATATCGAGAAGGGGGGGGCCAAGCTGATCCGCATCCGTGATAACGGCTGCGGTGTCCCCCAGGATGAGCTGGTGCTGGCGCTCTCTCGCCATGCCACCTCCAAGGTGGCGACTCTGGACGATCTGGAGGGGATTGCCAGCCTGGGTTTTCGCGGCGAGGCCCTTGCCTCCATCAGCTCGGTGTCGCGCCTGACATTTACCTCCAAAACCGCAGCCCAGTCAGAGGCGTGGCAGGCCCAGGCCGAAGGACGGGAGATGCAGGTAGCGGTGCGCCCGGCGGCTCATCCAGTGGGGACCACGGTGGAGGTGAACGACCTCTTCTTTAACACCCCGGCCCGACGCAAGTTTCTGCGCAGCGAGAAGACCGAATTCGCCCATATCGACGAGCTGATCCGCCGCATCGCCCTGTCGCGCTTCGATATCACCCTGATCCTGCGCCACAACGGCAAGGTGGTGCGCCAGTACAAGGCGGCTCAGACGGTGCAGGAGCAGGAGCGGCGCCTCGCCGCCGTGTGCGGTACCCCCTTTATGCATCACGCCCTGGCGGTGGAGAGCGAGCACAGCGATGTGCGCCTGCGTGGCTGGATCTCGACCCCTCAGGGGGCCAGGGCGCAAAACGATCTGCAATACACCTATGTCAACGGCCGCATGATGCGCGACAAGCTCATCAACCACGCCATTCGCCAGGCCTATGACGAGCTGTTGCCCTCCGATCACCACGCCGCCTATGTGCTCTATATCGAACTCGACCCGCGCCAGGTGGATGTAAACGTGCATCCGGCCAAGCATGAGGTGCGTTTCCATCAGGCTCGTCTGGTACACGACTTTATCTTCCAGGCGCTCTACACGGCCCTGCGTCAGGCGGCCGATGCCGAGCTGCCCCTGGCCGAGAGCCAGGTGGAGTTACCCAGTGCGCCGGCGCCTGTTTACCCCGGTCAGGCCGCCAGGGGCGAGTGGTATGAGGCGGAACACGCCTATCGAGCTCCGGCGTCGGTGCAGGAGTCCCCGGGTGGTTTTTCCGCGGGTGCGGGTGTTGGCCGCGGTCCCCGTGAGGGGGTTGATCCCCGTGCCGTGCGCGGCATGCAGGCCCTGATGAGTACGCTGCCGGCTGCGGAGCCTGTGGCTCTGCCGGAGCCGGCCTCGGTGACGACGGGGGCGCGCGCCCTCTCCCTGGTGCAGGGGCGCTATCTCTTGTGGGAGCAGGGAGGTCGGCTTGGCCTGCTCTCCCTGCGTCGTGCCGAAGGAGTGTTGCTGCTGGCCCATCTGCAAGAGCAGTGGCCCCAGGGGCTCACCACCCAACCGCTGCTGCTGCCGGTCTCCCTCAAGCTCCCGGCGAGTTTGCTCGAGCAAAGCGAGCTGCGTGGCGAGGTGCTCAGACGCATGGGCTTCGAGTCGAAGGGCGGGGGGCGTGAGACCCTTATCCTGACCCGGGTGCCGGCCCTGCTGCGTAGCTGCGACCTGGCACGGCTCTTCCCCGAGCTGTTGCAAATGCTGGCCAGTCTGCCGGAGGCCATCGGTGAGTCGGAGCGGGATCAGCTCTGTCGTTGGCTCATCGAACAGGGCTGTGGTACGGGCAAGGTCTATGACTTCACCACCGCCAGTCGTCTGTTACAGGAGCTGGCCTGCGATTATTCCGACCTGCTGGATGGGCCGTCGTTGACGCGCCTGCTGCCAGTGGCCGAACTGATAGAGGAGTTTGAACGTGGCTGAGTTGCCCCGGGCTATTTTTCTGATGGGGCCGACCGCCTCGGGCAAGACGGATCTCGCCATCGCGCTCACCCGCGTGCTGCCATGCGACATCATCAGCGTCGATTCGGCGCTGATCTACCGGGAGATGGACATCGGCACCGCCAAGCCGAGCGCGGCCGAGCTGGCCGCAGCCCCCCACAGGCTCATCGACATACTGGATCCGTCCCAGAGCTATTCGGCCGCCGACTTTCGCCGCGACGCCCTGCGCGAGATGGCCGAGATCGCCGGCCGTGGCCGTATTCCTCTGCTGGTTGGTGGCACCATGCTCTATTTCAAGGCCTTGCTGGAGGGGCTCTCGCCGCTCCCTTCGGCCGATCCCGAGGTGCGTCGCCAGCTGGAAGAGGAGGCCGAGCGTCTCGGCTGGCAGGCGCTGCACGATGAGTTGAGTCGTGTCGACCCGGTGGCCGGTGCCCGTATTCATCCCAACGATCCCCAGCGTCTGACCCGGGCCCTCGAGGTCTATCGGGTGAGCGGCAAGACCCTCACCGAATTGACGCGCACTCAGGGGGAGGCGCTTCCCTATCGGGTGAGCCAGTTCGCCATCGCCCCCGAGGAGCGCAGTGAGTTGCACCGGCGCATCGAACTGCGTTTCGATCTGATGCTGCAAGGGGGGCTCGAAGAGGAGGTGCGTCGACTCCTCGAGCGGGGAGACCTGACGCCGGATCTCCCCTCCATCCGCTGTGTCGGTTATCGCCAGATGTGGGACTACCTGATCGGGGAGGTCGGTTATGATGAGATGCGGTATCGTGGCATAGTAGCGACCCGGCAACTGGCCAAGCGTCAGATGACCTGGCTGCGGGGTTGGCCCGATGTGACCTGGTTGACAACGGGTGATGAGGATAATGTTCAGCGAGTGCTCAGCGTCGTTGGTGTAGCTTGACACTCCTTGTATAATCAGGTTGTTATATCGACGACCAACGTCTTACAACAACAAACACAATTAAATGAAGGAAAGAAAGATGGCTAAGGGGCAATCTCTCCAAGACCCGTTTTTGAATGCGCTGCGCCGTGAGCGTATTCCGGTTTCTATCTATTTGGTGAACGGCATCAAACTGCAAGGTCAAATCGAGTCCTTCGACCAGTTCGTTATCCTGCTCAAGAACACCGTCAGCCAGATGGTCTACAAGCATGCCATCTCCACCGTGGTGCCGGCTCGCGCCGTTAACCATCATCAGCATGCTGCCCAGGGCGGTCAGTCCGACGAGCAGCAGGGTGAGAGTGAAGCCTGACCCGATTCGGGCTTTCTTTAACGATAGCCCACTGACATTGAAGGAGTTTTCGCTTGTTTGACCGTTATGAAGGAGGCGAACAGGCTGTTCTGGTGCACGTCAACTTCAGCGACGAGGGTGAGCGGGAAGATCTCGAAGAGCTCAGAATGCTGGTCAGCTCTGCCGGGGTCAATACGCTGGCCGTCGTCACCACCAGTCGGGGTGCACCCAGTTCCAAATACTTCGTCGGTAGCGGTAAGGCCGAAGAGATCGCCGAGCAGGTGCGTATGCTCGGTGCCGATGTAGTCATCTTCAATCACGCCCTGACTCCGGCCCAGGAGCGCAACCTCGAGCGTCTGATCGAGTGTCGGGTGGTGGATCGTACCGGTCTCATCCTCGATATCTTTGCCCAGCGCGCTCGCACCCACGAGGGTAAGTTGCAGGTTGAGCTGGCCCAATTGCGTCACCTTTCGACCCGACTGGTTCGTGGTTGGACCCACCTGGAGCGTCAAAAGGGCGGTATCGGCCTGCGCGGTCCGGGTGAAACCCAGCTCGAGACCGACCGTCGTCTGCTGCGTGAACGCATCAAGTACATACTGCGCCGTCTCGACAAGGTGGCCAAGCAGCGCGAACAGGGGCGCCGCGCCCGCAATCGCAACGAGGTACCGACCGTCTCTCTGGTGGGTTACACCAACGCCGGCAAGTCCACTCTGTTCAACCAACTTACAGCCGCCAGCGTGTATGCTGCCGACCAACTGTTTGCCACCCTTGATCCGACCCTGCGCCGCCTCGATGTAAAGGATGTGGGCGATGTGATCCTGGCCGATACGGTCGGCTTTATCCGCCACCTCCCTCACGACCTGGTGGCCGCCTTCAAGGCGACCCTGCAAGAGACCCGGGAGGCGGACCTGCTGCTCCACGTGGTGGACTGCGCCGACGAACAGATGCAGGAGAACATCGCATCGGTTCAGAGCGTGTTGGCCGAGATTGAGGCCGATGATCGCCCCCAGCTGATGATCTGCAACAAGATCGACAAGCTGGCGGATCGTCCCGCCATGCTGGAGCGTGATGAAGAGGGTCGGCCGATGCGGGTCTGGCTCTCTGCCCAGAGCGGTGAAGGGTGTGAGCTCCTCTATCAGGCGTTGACCGAACTGCTCTCCGGAGCCATGGTACACCACCTGTTGCGGTTGCCCCCGTCACAGGCCCGGTTGCGCAGTATCTTCTATCGCCTCAAGGGGATAGAGCAGGAGTGCTTCAACGAGGAGGGGGATTGCCTGCTGGAGGTTCGCCTGCCGGCAGCCGACTGGAATCGCCTGCTGAAGCAAGAGGGTGACATGTTACAACGCTTTATCAGTCATGAAGGGGCTGATAGAGTCCATCTTCCATCTGCATGAGTTAATGGAGACGCTGATGGCTTGGAATGAGCCTGGAAATAATGGCAAAGACCGGGATCCCTGGGGGAATAACGGCAAGAATCAGGGTCCTCCGGACCTGGATGATCTCTTTAAAAACCTGAGCCGCCGTCTGGGTGGTCTGCTCGGGGGGGGCAATCGCTCCGGTGGTGAATTCAGCCGGGTGGGCCTCTCCGTGGCCGTCGCCGTGGGTGTGGTGGTGTGGGTCGTGAGCGGCTTCTATACCATCAAGGAGGCCGAGCGTGGCGTGGTACTGCGTTTTGGTGAGTACTCCCATATCGTCGAGCCTGGCCTGCGCTGGAAGCCGACCTTTATCGACAAGGTGATCCCGGTCGATGTGGAGTCCGTGCGTTCCCTGCCGGCCTCCGGCTTTATGCTGACCCAGGATGAGAACGTGGTGCGCGTCGAGATGGACGTTCAGTACCGAGTCGTCGATCCCAAGGCCTATCTCTTTAGCGTGACCAATGCTGACGAGAGCCTGCGCCAGGCCACCGACAGCGCCCTGCGCTACGTGGTCGGCCATAACTCCATGGATGACATCCTGACCACGGGGCGTGAACGGGTTCGTAGCGAGACGCGCGAAGGACTCGAGCAGATCATTGAGCCCTATCAGATGGGTCTGCAGGTGGTGGACGTAAACTTCCTGCCGGCCCGCCCGCCGGAAGAGGTGAAGGATGCGTTTGATGACGCCATCGCCGCCCAGGAAGATGAGCAACGCTTCATTCGTGAGGCGGAAGCCTATGCCCGTGAGGTCGAACCCAAGGCCCGTGGCCAGGTGAAACGCCTGGAGCAGGAGGCCGAGGGTTACAAGTCTCAGGTGGTACTGAAGGCCAAGGGTGAGGTGGCGCGTTTCAACGAGTTGCTGCCCCAGTACCTGGCTGCCCCCGAACTGACCCGCCAGCGTATCTATATCGAGACCATGGAGGAAATCTACCAGAACGCCAACAAGGTACTGGTCGATCTGCCCCAGGGTAACAACAGCATGATCTACCTCCCTCTCGACAAGCTGGGGTCTGGCAGCAAGCCGGCACGCCCCGTGGCGCCACAGGTGCCCATGGCTGGCGTCGACTCTCAACAGTCGGGTAGCGGTGTGATGGAGGGGGCTAACTCGGCTCCCGCCCCCATCCGCGGTGGCGATCGTTTCAGCGGGAGGAACTAATAGATGAAGAAGATGGCTATTGGTGCCGTGGCCGTGATCGCCCTGCTGGGTTTCACCTCCGTATTCGTGGTGGACGAGGGGCAGCGCGGGATCGTCGTGCAGTTTGGCAAGGTGAAGCGTGACGCCGAAGGGCAGCCCAGGGTCTATGAGCCGGGCTTGCACTTCAAGGTGCCCCTCATCGACAACGTGCGCAAGATGGATGCCCGCATCCAGACTCTGGACGGTCAGGCCGATCGTTTCGTCACCTCCGAGAAGAAAGACCTCATCATCGACTCCTATGTGAAGTGGAAGATCGAGGACTTTTCCAAGTACTACCTGGCGACCGGTGGTGGCAACCGGATGCAAGCCGAGGCCCTGCTCAAGCGCAAGATCAACAACGGTCTGCGTTCCGAGATAGGTAACCGCACCATCAAGGATATCGTCTCCGGTGAGCGCGGTGCCGTGATGGAGGATGCCCTCAAGAAGATGGCTCGCTCCTCCGAGCTTGGCATCAAGGTGGTGGATGTGCGGATCAAGCAGATCAACCTGCCGGTTGAGGTCTCCAACTCCATCTACCAACGGATGCGCGCCGAACGTAACGCCGTGGCTCGTGAGCATCGCTCCCAGGGCCGCGAGAAGGCGGAGGTACTGCGTGCCGATATCGATCGCAAGGTCACCGTGATGCTGGCCGATGCCGAGAGCCATGCCCGTCAGCTGCGTGGTGAGGGGGATGCCGAGGCGGCCAAGATTTACGCCGAGAGCTACAAGAAGGATCCCGAATTCTTCAGCTTCGTGCGCAGCATGGAGGCCTATCGCAAGAGCTTCGCCGGCAACAATGACATGATGGTCATCAAGCCGGACAGCGAGTTCTTCCGTTACCTCAAGGATGCGAATGCCAAATAGTCCGAAGGGCCTGCACTGCAGGCCCTTCTTCTTGGAGCCAAGATGAACGCAATACTGATTGGCCTGGGGCTGCTTCTGCTGTTTGAAGGGCTGGGTCCCTTGCTGATGCCAAGGCTCTGGCAGCAGGTGTTGAGCCAACTGGCACAACAGCCACCCGAGAGCCTGCGCCGCCTCGGTGGTTGTCTGGCCGTGAGTGGCGCCGTCATTCTCTGGATGACGCTGGGTTAGGCGAGAGCAAAAAAGAGAGCCGCAGGCTCTCTTTTCTCTTCAGGTTTCTTCAGGCGGCAGGTCTCAGGCGCTGCGCTGAACGGCCATATGGGCCAGGGTCTCCAGCGCCTCCCGATGGGGGCCGGCCGGCAGTATGGTCAGGGCAGAGATGGCCTTGTCCGCCTCTTCCCGGGCCCGTTGCCGTGCGTAGTCGAGTGCGCCGGTGCGCTCGAGAATTGCCAGTACGGTATCGAGGCGCTCCATACCGTTACGCAGTTCGATGGCCTCGCGGATGATCTGGCGCTCCTCGGCGCTGCCCACCGCCATGGCGTAGAGCAGGGGCAGGGTGGGTTTGCCCTCGGAGAGATCGTCGCCCACGTTCTTGCCCATCTCCTGGCTGTCGGAGCAGTAATCCATCACGTCATCGATGATCTGGAAGGCGGTACCCAGGTACTTACCGTAGTCGGTCATGGCCTGCTCGATGACGGGCGACTGATGGGTCAGTACGGCGGCGAGGCGGGTCGCGGCCTCGAACAACTTGGCGGTCTTGCAGTAGATGACCGTCATGTAGCTCTCTTCCGTGGTATCCGGGTCGTTGCAGTTCATCAACTGCAGCACTTCGCCCTCGGCGATGGTATTGGTCGCGTCGGCGAGGATCTCCATGATGCGCAGGTTGGAGAGCTCAGACATCATCTGGAACGAACGACTGTAGAGATAGTCCCCGACCAGGACGCTGGCGGCGTTGCCAAACATGGCGTTGGCGGTCTCACGGCCGCGACGCAGATCCGACTCGTCCACCACGTCGTCGTGAAGCAGGGTCGAGGTGTGGATAAACTCTATGATGGCCGCCAGCTTGAGGTGATCGCTGCCCTCATAGCCGAGCGCCCGGGCGGCCAGTACGGTCAGCATGGGGCGCATACGTTTTCCACCGGCACTGATGATGTAGTAGCCGAGCTGGTTGATCAGGCTGACGTCAGACTGCAACCGTTCGATGATCAGGGCGTTGACGGCCGTCATATCGGCCTCGGTCAGCGCACGAATTCCCGTTTGGTCCATAGTTCTCTTTGACTCGACGGCAGCAGGACTGCCCGGATTGCTGTTGCGGGGATTTTACACGAATTCACTATGGGTTACAGTTAGGCGTTTGATGCGCCGGCAGAGGTGCGCACAAAATAAACTTTTTTTGAAATTGACCTTGCCTGAGGGGATCAATTTGCGTAAAATGCCGGCCCATTGTTATTCAGTTTTTGTGCACATCTGCCATGAGCAAAGATGTGCCTATACGGAGTTAAAAAATGTACGCGGTATTCCAAAGCGGCGGAAAACAACACCGTGTAGCCGAAGGTCAGATCGTTCGTCTGGAAAAGCTGAACGTCGAGACCGGTGCTGCCATCGAGTTCGATAAAGTACTGATGGTTGCCCAAGGCGACACTTTCAAGGTTGGCGCTCCTTTCGTAGAAGGCGGCAAGGTTCTGGCTGAAGTTGTGGCTCACGGCCGCGGCGACAAGGTTCAGATCATCAAGTTCCGTCGTCGTAAGCACCATCGCAAGCACATGGGCCACCGTCAGTGGTTCACTGAAGTCAAGATCACTGGCATCAGCGCTTAATAGATTAGGAGTCCGATAAATGGCACACAAAAAAGCTGGCGGTTCCTCCCGCAACGGCCGCGATTCTGAAGCCAAACGCCTGGGCGTTAAGCGTTTCGGTGGCGAGTCTGTACTGGCTGGTAACATCATCGTTCGTCAGCGTGGCACCAAGTTCCACGCCGGTAACAACGTTGGTCTGGGCAAGGACCACACCCTGTTCGCTACCGCGAACGGCAAGGTGAAGTTCGAAGTTAAAGGTCCGAAGAACCGTAAGTACGTCAGCATCGTTGCTGAGTAAGTACGGACCGCAAGGATCCGAGGCCCCGCCAACTGGCGGGGCTTTTGTTTGTGTACGAAAACTGATGGCGCTGGCCTGCCGGGGACGGTGGCGTTTCGATCGCTCGCCGTGGCGGAGATCACTATAATTGCGTATCGGTTTTTCGAATTGAGGTGACGGTAACCCATGAAGTTTGTTGATGAAGTCCTGATTCGAGTCGATGCCGGTGACGGTGGTAACGGCTGTGTGAGCTTCCGTCGCGAGAAGTACATCCCCTTCGGTGGCCCGGATGGTGGTGACGGTGGTGATGGTGGTGACGTCTATCTGCTGGCAGACGAGAACCTCAACACCCTGATCGATTACCGTTTCGAGCGCTTCCACGCCGCCGAGCGTGGTGAGAATGGCCGTGGGGCGAACTGTACCGGTCGTCGCGGCAAGGATCTCACCCTGCGTGTGCCGGTGGGAACACGCGCCATCGATGAGGACACCGGCGAACTGCTGGGGGATCTCACCCGTCACGAGCAGAAGCTGCTGGTGGCCAAGGGGGGCTTCCATGGCCTCGGCAACACCCGCTTCAAGAGCTCGGTCAACCGCGCGCCGCGCCAGAAATCCAACGGTACTCCGGGTGAGGTGCGTAACCTGCGCCTCGAGCTGTTGCTGCTGGCCGATGTCGGCATGCTGGGGCTACCCAACGCCGGCAAGTCTACCTTCATCCGTGCCGTCTCTGCCGCCAAGCCCAAGGTTGCCGACTACCCCTTCACCACCCTGGTTCCGAACCTCGGTGTGGTGCGTGGCGAGAACAGCCGCTCCTTCGTGATTGCCGACATTCCGGGGCTCATCGAGGGTGCCGCCGAGGGGGCCGGTCTCGGTATCCGCTTCCTCAAGCACCTCGAGCGTTGCCGTGTGCTGCTGCATCTGGTTGACATCTGCCCGTTCGACGGCTCCGATCCGGCCGAAAATGCCGTGACCATTGTCCATGAACTGGAGAAGTACAGCCCCGAGCTGGCGGCCAAGCCGCGTTGGTTGGTCTTCAACAAGCTCGATCTGATGCTCGAGGAGGAGGCGGTCGAGGTGATGGAGCGCGTCAAGGCGGCGCTCGGCCATGAAGGGCCGACCTACGCCATCACCGCCATCAGCAAGGAAGGCACCCAGAAGGTGTGCTACGACATCCTGGATCTGCTGGACACCATGCCCCGTCAACTCGAGCAAGATGCGAAAGAAGCCATCGACAAGGTCGAGTTCAAGTGGGATGACTATCATCGCAACCAGATTGCCCAGATCGAACAGGGCAGTGAAGATGATGTCGATGATGATGACTGGGATGAAGATGACGACGATGGGGTCGAGATCATCTACGTCCGGGACTAAGTATCCCCAGAGCCGCCTCACTGAGGCGGCTTTTTTTTGCGTTAGGGCAAGCCACGGCAGGGGTTGCCTGACATAGAATGGGGCCCTTTTCTGCAAGGATGCCCAGGAAGATGGATACCAATACACCGGGACGGGGATTGTCACGCGAACAGCAGACAGAGATCACCCGCATTATCGTCAAGATTGCCCAGATGCTGGCCCAGTTTGGCGCCGAGAGCCGCCTTATCGAGCAGACCACAGTGCGGGTTGGCATGGCGCTGGGTCTGGAGAGTGTGGAGATGGCCATCTCCTCAAGCGCCATCGTGATCACCAGCCTGAGCAGCGGCAGTTGCATCACCACCACGCGGCGGGTTCGGGAACATGGCATCAACATGGCGGTGGTGTGCGAGATCCAGCGGATCTGCATCCTCGCCGAGAAGGGATTGATCGGGGCCGAGGCGGTACGTCAGCGGCTCGATGCCATCGTCCCCTTCCACTATCACCCCTGGTTGGTGGTGTTGATGGTGGGGCTCTCCTGTGGCGCCTTCAGCCTGCTGTTTGGGGGGGACTGGCCCGTCTTTGCCGTAACCTCGGTGGCGGCGGCCGTCGCCATGCGGGTGCGCCAGCTGATGGCCCGCCACCACCACAGCCCCCTCATCAACTTTGCCGTCACCGGTTTCATCGCCACCCTGCTCGCATCCAGTGCCACCTTCTTCGGCTGGGGGGAGCAACCCTATCTGGCCATGGCCGCCAGTGTGCTGCTGCTGGTACCCGGTTTCCCGCTCATCAACGCCGTCTCCGACATGGTGAAGGGGTACTTCAACATGGGGCTGGCCCGCTGGGGCACCGCTACCCTGCTGACCATCAGCGCGGCGCTTGGCATTCTGATGGCCATGTCTGTCACCGGCATCTGGGGGTGGAAGGTATGATGGAGCTGCTCTGGTTATTGGCCAAGGACGCCTTCTGGTCTGCCGTTCCGGCGGTGGGGTTCGCCATGATCTTCAACGTGCCGCCCCGGATGCTGAAGTACTGCGCCATGGGAGGGGCTCTGGCTCACAGTCTGCGCACCTTGCTTATCCATTCGGGGTTGCCTATCGAGTGGGCCACCCTGACGGCGGCCACCACGGTTGGCTTTGTCTGCGTCTATTGGGCGCGCCGTTTGCTGGTGCCCAGACCCGTCTTCAGCGTCGCCTGCATCATTCCCATGATCCCCGGCAGCTACGCCTTCAAGGCGATGATCGCCATCGTCGAGCTCAATATCCGGGGGGCCTCCATGCCCCTGCTCGAGGGCGCCATCGAAAACGGCCTCAAGGCCATCTTCATCGTGGCGGCTCTGAGCTTCGGTCTGGCGATCCCTTCGCTGGTCGTGTACCGTAACCGGCCCATAGTGTGAGGGGGAGAAGATGAAGATAGCCATGATAGCGGCCATGGCCCGGGATCGGGTGATTGGCCGCGACAATGCCATGCCCTGGCACCTGCCGGCGGATCTGGCCCACTTCAAGCAGGTGACCCTGGGCAAGCCGATCCTGATGGGGCGGCGCACCTTCGAATCTATTGGCCGCCCCCTGCCGGCTCGGCGCAATCTGGTGATCAGTCGCAATCCTGACTACGCCCCCTCCGGCGTCGAGGTCTTCCCCTCGGTCGAGGCGGCCCTGGCGGCCGTTGGCGAGGTGCCCGAAGTGATGATCATCGGTGGTGGCAAGCTCTATACCCAACTGCTGGAGCGGGCCGATGTGCTCTACCTCACCCATATCGATCTGACCGTGGAGGGGGATACCCGCTTCCCCGATTATCAGGCCTATGCCTGGAACCGGCGCGATCTGGTGTGCCATCAGCCGGATGAGCGCAATCCCTACCCCTATCGCTTCGAGACTCTGGAGCGGCAGCGGTAGAAAGCGAGAGGCCACCCTGGGGTGGCCTCTTCTGTTATTGATGGGGTCACTTGGCGTGAGTGGGGCAGGGTGTGGCGATGAGAGCATCGTCCTCATAGCGCCACAGGGTGAGGCTGTTACCCCAGACGCACCCCGTATCCAGCGCCTTGATATCGGCGACCGGACACTGGCCCATCAGGGCGGCCCAGTGGCCGAAGATGATCACTGGATCGTCCCTGTGATGCTCCCGCTGCTCGAACCAGGGACGCAGGCCCGGGGTCGACTCCTTGGGGCCCAGCTTGCACTTGAAGTCGAGGCGACCGTCGAAGTAGCAAAAACGCATCCGGGTGAAGACGTTGATGATGTAGCGGTAGCGTTCGATGCCGGTCAGGGTTTCGCTCCAGCGATCCGGCTGATCCCCGTACATATGCTTGAGCAACCACTGATGTTGATCGCCCTGCAGCAGGCTCTCTACCTCACGGGCGCAGCGGCGAGCCGTGGTCACGTCCCAGGCGGGGGAGATACCGGCATGGACCATCAGCAGCGGATGTTCGGGGTGTTCGGCCAGCAGGGGGCGATGGCGTAGCCAGTCGAGCAACTCGAGGCCATCGGGCGCCTTGATAATCTCCTCGATCCTGTCTTTCTTCTTGAGCGGTGCATGGCCCCCGGCCACGGCCAGCAGGTGCAGATCATGATTGCCGAGCACGCTGATGGCCCGCTCGCCGAGCTCTTTGACAAAGCGCAGTACCGAGAGGGAGTCGGGACCGCGGGCGACCAGATCGCCACACAGCCAGAGGGTATCCTGGGCGGGATCAAACCGGGCGAGATCCAGCAGACGGCGCAAGTCGTCGTAACAGCCCTGGATATCACCGACGAAGCAGTTAGCCATGAGTCCTCAGTTGATGATGTTCGGAACCGCCAGAGTGAAGGGGGGAATGGGTACGGAGAACTCCTCCCCCTCTTCATCCTGCATCACATAGCTGCCCTCCATTACCCCGAGTGGCGTCTCCAGCGGAACGCCGCTCTGGTAGCTGAAGGTATCGCCAGGGGCGATGATGGGCTGCTCGCCCACCACGCCGGCCCCCTCGACTTCGACCCGCTTGCCGTTGGCATCTGTGATGAGCCAGCGGCGGCGCAGCAGTTGCACCGAGAGAGAGCCCTGATTCTCGATCTCGATGCGGTAATGAAACTGCCAGGGGTCGTGGCTGCCCGCCACATGGTGGGGGAAGGCACGGATCAGCACGAGGGGCGCACTCATCAGACCGCCTTCTGATCTGCCAGCCAGTTGGCGATCTTGACGAACTGCTCCAGAGAGAGGTTCTCCGGGCGCAGGTTGCCGTCGATGCCGAGCTCGGCCAGCTGCTCGCTGTTGATGAAGTTGGCGAAGCTGTTGCGGATGGTTTTGCGGCGTTGACCGAAGCCCTCGGTACAGACCCGGCTGAGCAGGCGCACATCCTTGGCCACGAAGGGTTTCTCCTTGTGGGGCACCAGGCGCACCACGGCTGAGTCGACCTTGGGGGCCGGCTTGAAGGCGCCGGGGCCCACCTCGAGTACCGGAATCACCTGGCAGTAGTACTGGGTCATCACGCTCAGGCGGCCATAGGCCTTGCTGCCGGGGCCGGCGGCCAGGCGCAGCACCACCTCTTTTTGCAACATGAAGTGCATGTCCAGTACATGCTCGGCATAGTCGCAGAGGTGGAAGATGAGCGGGGTGGAGATGTTGTAGGGCAGGTTGCCGAAGATACGCAGGGGGTGCTCAGGGCGCATCAGGGTGCTGAAGTCGAAGCGCATGGCGTCGGCCTCGATGACGTTCAGCTTCTTGGCAAGCACCGGATGCTCGCGCAGGCGAGCGGCCAGGTCCCGGTCCAGCTCCACCACTGTGAGTCTGTCGATGCGTTCGCACACCGGCTCGGTCAGCGCGGCGAGGCCCGGACCGATCTCGACCATATTCTGCCCCGGCAGGGGATTGATGGCGTCGACGATCTGGCCGATCACATAACGATCGTGCAGGAAGTTCTGGCCGAAACGCTTACGGGCCGTGTGGCCCAGGTGCACCTTGTCACTACTCATGTTCTTTTCTCTACCATCTTGATGGCGTGGTGGATGGCGGTCAGCAGGCTGCCCGGATCGGCCTGGCCACTGCCGGCCAGATCCAGGGCGGTACCGTGATCCACCGAGGTTCGGATAAAGGGTAAACCCAGAGTGATATTGACCGAGTTGCCAAAGCCCTTGAACTTCAGCACCGGCAGTCCCTGGTCGTGGTACATGGCGAGTACCGCATCCGCATCCTTGAGGTATTTCTCCTGAAACAGGGTATCGGCCGGCAGGGGGCCGACCAGATCCAGCCCCTGGGCGCGCAACCGTTCGAGCGCCGGCTCGATCACCTCGATCTCCTCGCGTCCCAGGTGGCCACCTTCTCCCGCATGGGGGTTGAGGCCGCACACATAGATGCGGGGTCGGGGGATCCCGAACTTGCTGCGCAGGTCTGCATCCAGGATCTGGATGATCTTGTCGAGACGCTCCGGCGTGATGGCCTTGGCCACATAGGCCAGCGGGATGTGAGTGGTTACCAGCGCCACTCTCAGCCCCTCGGTGGCGAGCATCATGACCACGTCCGGCGTGCCGGACTGGTGGGCAAAGAATTCCGTATGACCGCTAAACGAGACGCCGGCCTGGTTGATGATCCCCTTGTGCACCGGGCCGGTGACGACGGCGGCGAACTCGCCACTCATGTTGCCGTCACAGGCTCGCTGCAGGGTCTCGAGCACGTAGTGGCCATTGCCTTCGTCGAGATGGCCCGGCTCGCTGGGCACTCCAAGCGGTACCGGGCAGACGGTCAGGGTGCCGGCCGCCTGCGCCGTGGCCGGTGCCGCAGGATCGTAGGGCTGCAGGCTCACTTCGAGTCCCAGGTGGCGGGCTCGCTCGGTGAGCAGGGCCGGGTCTGCGATCACCACCAGCTGGTGTGGCCAGCTCTGGCGAGCGATCTGCAGCACCAGATCGGGACCCACCCCGGCCGGTTCGCCGGGGGTGATGGCGATGCGTCGGGTCATCAGCTCTGGCCGTCTTCGATCCGGATGTAGGCGCCATCGCGCAGCTCATCCATCCAGCCCTGCACCTCTTCGGCGAAGCGGCGGTTGTAGATGAGCTGATAGGCACGCTGCTCCAGTGCCTTGTCGGTGGCGTCCTGGCTGCGGCGATCTTCCAACTGGACGATATGCCAGCCGAAGCTGGTACGGAACGGCTGGCTGATCTGACCCGGTTGCAGGCGATTGACCATGTCACGGAACTCGGGGGCATAGACATCGGGGGAGGACCAGCCCAGCTCACCGCCCTGAACGGCGGAGCCCGGATCCTCGGAGTACTTCTCGGCCAGCTGGGCGAAGTTGGCCTTGCCGCTGCGCAGATCCCGCAGGAAGCCGTCCAGCATCCCCTTGGCCTTCTCCTCACTCAGTATGATGGAAGGCTTGATCAGGATGTGGCGAGATTTCACCTCGGTCAGGCTCACCTGTTGTTGTCCCTTGGTGTCAAACACCTTGATGATGTGCAGACCGGCACCGGAGCGCAGCGGGCCGACGATGGCCCCCTTGCTGGCCCCTTGCACCGCCTCGGCCATCAGGGTAGGCATCTCTTGCAGGCTCATCCATCCCCAGTCACCCCCTTCCAGGGCCTTGGGTCCGTTACTCTCGGCGATGGCCAGCTTGCGGAAATCGGCCCCGCTGCTAAGGGCTTGCATGATGCGCTGGGCCTTGGCCTTGGCGGCATCAAGCTGGGCGGCGCTGGGGTTGTCAGGCAGGGCGATCTGGATATGACCGACGTGGAACTCGTTCTGCTGTTGCCCCTGTTTCTTGAGGATCTCCACCACCTGCTTGACCTCCTGCTCGGAGATATTGACCCGGCGGCGGACCTGGTTGCGGCGCACTTCACCCATCAGGATCTCGCGGCGCACCTCTTCCCGGTATTGGGGGTAGGTCATGCCTTCCCGATCCAGCTGGGCGCGCAGTTGCTCGACGCTCATGCGGTTCTCGGTGGCAATGCCGGCGATGGCCTGCTCGAGCTGGGTATCGCTCACCTTGAGGCCCTGGCGATCGGCCAGTTGCAGCACCAGGCTCTCCTGGATCAGGCGATCCAGCGCCTGACGGCGCAGGGTGGCATCGTCGGGCAGGGATTGGCCCTGCTCACGGGCGTTGTTCTTGACCTTCTGGACCAGCGCATCCTGCTGGCTGGCCAGTACCACATCCTTGTTGACCACGGCGAGCACGCGATCCACCAGCTCGGGGGCAGCCACGGCCGCCTGGCTCAGGGCGCCAAACACGCCTGCAGTCAGCAGGGCAATCAGGGTCTTTTTCATATCCATCTCTCAAGGCTGGCCAGCATCACTGCTGGTCTTTCAGATTAAACGGGCGAATGTAGGGGAGCTTTTCCGTATCCAGGGTCACATTGCGGCCTGCTGTGCCTATGCTTCCCAGTCCCTTCATCTCGAACTGTACGCCTATGCTCTTCTCGGAGCGGGCCTGCAGTATGCTGTTTTCCCACACAGGCTGGTTGTGCCACTCCAGGCTGAAGTTGATGCTCCAGCAGCAGGAGTCGTACTTGAGACCTATCTTGCGGTCTATGTTGATATCCTGCTGCACATCCCGGTAGTAGCCGCCGTAGAGCTGCCACTGGGGATTGAGGGGGGCCATCAGTACCAGGCCGGCCTGACTGATGTCTTCGGCCATGGCGGTGTTGTAGATGTTGCGGTTGCCATCCTTCAGGAAGCGGTAGTTGACCTGGCTGACCAGCTTGTCGAAACGGTATTCGACCGCGCTGTTGGCCGAGCTGAACTCGTTCTCTTCCGTATCGTACTGGGCACCGGCATGGGCAAACCAGCGATCCGTGATGCGGGCGTCCCCCTCGAAGGAGAGCAGGGAGCGGGCATTGGTGCTTTCGGGATCGTTGGGGTAGAGGCGAACCCTGGGCTTGGTCAGCTCGAAGGCTTGCCCCAGCGCCAGACGCAGGCGCTCGTCCCCTGCATCGTCATAGACCCGGCTGGTGAGGCCCAGGGTAATGCGATTGGCATCGCTGATGCGATCGATCCCCGCATAGCGGCGATCGCTGAACAGGCTGTAGTAATCCTGACGCACAGTGGTGGAGTCATAGATGCCGATCTCGTCCTGATTCTCATACGGGACGTAGAGATACTGCACCTCGGGCTCCAGGGTCTGGGTCCCCTTGCCATTAAACCAGTCGAGGGAGCGATCGAAGTTCATGCCCCCCTTGAGGCGGACCGAGGGGAGGGTGCGGGTGATGGTCCCCTCCTTGAGGGTGAACTCCCCATCTTTCCAATAGCGCCTACTGTCTTTACCCAATTCAGTTAAAGCATTGTTTGGAGGAGCACCAGCATTCATAAACGTCGTCGGCACCTCCTGATCGTAGGCACTGAACATCAGCTTGTACTGGCTGGTGAGGTAGTAACCCGGCGCATCGATGAGCGGCACCGTCAGGGTTGGCGCTATGTGCAGGCGAGTGGCGGTGTAGCGCTCACCGGCCTGCTGGGCACTGGCATCATTGCCGCTGTAGCCAAACTTGGTCAGCTCGCTGTTGAGGGCGAGATCGAACCACTTCTGCTGGTGATAGAAGTTGTAGCCCAGGCTCGGCAGCATGGAGTGAGGCAGGACCGCATTGGGGTTGAGGATCTGGTAGGTGCGCGCCTCGGCGGTCAGATTCCAGTTCTGCTGGTAGTAGCCGGCGGTAAAGGATTGCTGCAACTGGCCATCGACCTGGACCCCGACCGGAGGGCTGAAGTCGTTGAAGTAGTTGTAGTCGAGCGCCTTGACCCGGGTGTAGTTGACGCCAAAGCGCAGGGCTCCGTCCATCAGGCTTGAGCCATGGTTGGCGTTAAACAGATAGCGATGTCCGTCCCCGTTCAGGGTGTTGTACTGGGGGTTATCGGGTCGGACCTGTTTGTCGTTGGCCAGGTTTTCGAAATAGAGGGTGCCCGCGTGGTTGGGCTCCGGCATATAGCGAAACTCGACTTGCTCCATCAGGCCGCGTCTGTCCATGAAGCGGGAGGTGATGGTGGCGTCGTAATTGGGGGCTATGTTCCAGTAGAAGGGCTGGACGATATCCATCCCGTTGCTGGAGCTCTGGGTATAGCCAGGGTAGAGCAGGCCGGTCTTGCGTTCGTCCTTGATGGGGAAGTTGATATAGGGGAAGTAGAAGACCGGGTAGTCATAGAGCCAGAGACTGGCGTTCCAGGCCTCGCCAAACACCTCATTCTGATCGATATCGATGCTGCCGGCCTTGAGGGTCCACACCTCCTGGCCAGGAGGGCAGGTGGTGTACTGGGCTCCCTCCAGGGTGATGTTCTGGTTGTCGTTGGTCATGGTGACCCGCTTGGCGGAGCCCCGGACCGGCGAGCCGTGCACCTGATAACGCCCCTCTTCCAACTCTGATTCTTTGGTGTTCAGGTTGGACTTTAGGGTCTTGTCGCTGGTGACGGTGATCTGGCCATCGTTGTAGTAGATGTTGCCGATGGCGATGACGTCGCGGGTCTTCTGGTCCAGCTGGGCATAGTCGGAATCGAACTTGCGTACCCCCTGACGGACCTTGACATCCCCCTGATAGACGGCGGTGCCGCCCTGTTTGGCGTCGAGACGGTCGGCGTCTACCTCCACCGGCAGGGCGTTGGCATCGACCCCGGCCGGCGTCTTCTCCACCTTGGGTACATAGTCGTAACAGAGACCGTCCAGCAGGCCGGTGGCCGGTGGGGTCGGCAGGGAGGCAGCCCAGCCCGCCGTGGGGGTGAGCACAGGGATCAGCCCCAGGGTCAGGGCGAGAGGGCCCGATATGCCCGCAATCCGTTTGGTCATGGGATGAAGACTCGATTTGCGAATGTGAAACAGCCTAAACAGGACACGCATTTTACGACAGGATCCACCATGTTGACATTGCATGTCATTGCTTTATGTTAGCCGGCAATCATAAAGCATTATCGCGGCCAGGGTAACCTCCCGCTTAGGCCACCCACTTTGGTCCTAGTTTCCATGATCGATCGCGCTTCACTTCTTACCGCCTGGGCCCGTCAGTTGACGGCACAGCCCGGCCTCGAGCTCATCCTGATTTCGGGCGATGCCAGCTTCCGACGTTACTATCGCGGGGCAGGCCTCATCTGGGTGGATGCACCACCTGCCACCGAGAAAAACCGGGAGTTTGTGCGTAACGCCGCCGCACTGTTGCGAGCCGGAGTGCTTGCTCCCGAGGTCAAGGGGGTGGAGTTCGAACAGGGCCTGCTCTGTGTGACGGATCTTGGCGATCTCTCTTTGCTCTCGGTGCTGGACGAGCAGAGCGTGGCCGCCTGGTATGCCCTCGCCATCGACCTGCTGCCCCGGCTGGCCCGGGTCGAGCTGGAGCTGGAGCCCTTCGATGCCCCCTTTATGGCGCGGGAAAACAGCATCCTGCCCGAGTGGCTGCTTGACCACCACCTGGGACTGGCCCTGAGCGAAGAGGAGTCGTCCCTGCTGGGACGCACCTTCGATCTGCTCACCGAGAACAATCTTGGCCAGGTGCAGGGGGTGATGCATCGGGACTTTCACAGCCGCAACCTGATGGTGTGTGGTGGCCGTATGCCCGAGAGCGCCACCCTGGCCGTGATCGACTTTCAGGACATGGTGCAGGGGCCGGTCACCTACGATCTGGTCTCCCTGCTCAAGGATTGTTACGTGCGTTGGCCCGATGCCGTCATCGAGGCGGGGATGCGCCATGGTTTTGCCGTGCTGGAACAGACGGGCCTGCTTGGCAGCACCGACTATGCCACCTTCCGCCGTCAGGCCGATCTCACCGGGATGCAGCGCCATCTGAAGGCCGCCGGCATTTTCGCCAGGCTGCATCACAGGGATGGCAAGTCGGGCTATCTCAAGGATATTCCCCGTACCCTCGACTATGTGGTCGAGGTGTGCGCTCGCTACCCCGAGCTGGCCTCCTTCGGCCATTGGCTGGAGGCGCGGGTGCTGCCGGCCCTGGCTGCCGTGTCGGAGCGACAGCCGTGAAGGGGATGATACTGGCCGCCGGACGTGGCGAGCGGATGCGCCCCCTCACGGATCAGTTGCCCAAGCCGCTGCTGGCGGTAGGGGGCAGGCCCCTCATCGTTCACCATATCGAGCGCCTCAAGGCGGCCGGCGTGACCGAGCTGGTGATCAATCACGCCTGGCTTGGCCACAAGTTGGTCGAGGCTCTCGGCGATGGTTCCCGACTGGGGGTCTCTATCGTCTGGTCGGCAGAGGCGACGGCCCTGGAGACCGCAGGCGGCATAGTGCAGGCCTTGCCGCTGCTTGGCAAGGAGCCCTTCCTGGTGGTGAACGGGGATACCTGGCTGGATGTCGACTACCGCCAGTTTACCGCGCCCTCTCTGGGGGAAGACCTCGCCCACCTCTGGTTGGTGGATAATCCCCCCCAGCATCCGGGCGGTGACTTCTCCCTGCTGGGGGAGAGGGTGGTGGACAGGCCTGGCCTCACCTTCAGCGGCGTCGGCCTCTATCATCCCCGCCTCTTCGCCGGGTTGACCCCCGGTGCGCGCAAGCTGGCTCCCCTGCTGCGCGAGACGATGGCGGCGGGACGGGTGGGGGGAACCCATCTTCCTGGAGACTGGCGCGATATCGGCACGCCCGAGCGACTGGCTCAACTCGACAGTGAACTGCTGGCCCGCGAGGCCACGAGGTAACTTCTTATGCGTATCTGGGGCAAGGTGCTCGGCGCCTTCTTTGGTTTCCTGCTCGGCAACGTGTTCGGGCTCCTCATCGGCCTCTGGATCGGTCATCGCTTCGACACCGGCATGGGCTTGCAGAGCGGTTTCCGTCGCCGTCCCACCGAGGCCCAGCAGGCGGTTTTCTTCCATGCCACCTTCTCGGTCATGGGCCATATCGCCAAGGCGAGCGGCCAGGTCACCGAGAGCGAGATCCGGGTCGCCTCCGATCTGATGGACCGGATGCGTCTCACCGGCGAGCTGCGAACCCGGGCCCAGGACTCTTTTCGCCAGGGCAAGGCGGCAGACTTTCCCCTGCGTGCGACCCTGGCCGAGTTTCGTGACGCCTGCATGGGGCAGCGCGACATCTTGCGCTTCTTTCTCGAGGTGCAGTTGCAGGCGGCGTTTGCCGACGGGGAGGTTCCCCAGGAGGAGCGCCACATCTTGCAGGTGGTGGCCGAGGAGTTGGGTTTCAGTCGCTTCGAACTGGATCGGATCCTGGCCATGGCCGAGGCGCAGCGTAACTTCTTCCATGGCCAGGGCCACGGGAGCGGCCAGCAGCAGTGGGGTGGGCAGCAGGCGCGTCGTGAGCCGCCCCGGGATCGTCTCAAGGATGCTTATCAGTTGCTCGGGGTGAACGAGGGAGACTCGGATCAGGAGGTCAAGAAGGCCTACCGCAAGGAGATGGCCAAGCACCATCCGGACAAGCTGGCAGCCAAGGGGCTCCCCCCGGAGATGATGGAGATGGCCAAACAGAAGGCCCAGGAGATCCAGAGCGCCTGGGAGATGATCCGGGAAGTGCGGGGAATACGCTAAGGCACGCACCAAGACCACCCTAGGGTGGTCTTGTTGTTGTTGTGCTCAGGCGAGGCGGCGCAGGGGGCTGCCGGCGGCGAAGGCGTCGATGTTCTCGATCACCTGGTCGGCCAGACGCTGCATTGCCCCTTCGCTGGCCCAGGCCACATGAGGGGTGAGCAGGAAGTTGGGCAGGGCCAGGGCCTGCATCAGGGGGTGATCCGCCGGGGGGGGCTCCTGGCTGGCCACATCGAACCCGGCCCCCCCGAGATGGCCCCTGCGCAGGGCGTCGAGCAGGGCCGATTCGTCGACCAGGCCACCGCGTCCCACGTTGATGAGCAGGGCCCCCTGCTTCATGGCGGCCAGCTCGGCGGCACCAATGAGATGACGGGTCTGCGCCGTGAGTGGGCAGTGCAGGCTGATGATGTCTGAGTCTCGCAGCAGCTGCGCCAATGGCAGACGATCCGGTGCCGGATCTCCTCCCGAGAGGCTCTCGGCGTAGTACACCTCGAGGCCAAGAGCCTCGGCGCGTCGTCCCAGATCCCGTCCTATGGTGCCACGCCCTATGATGCCGAGTCGGCGTCCGGCCAGATCCATGATGCCGTGATCGAAAAAGCAGAAGCGGCCGCTCTCCTGCCAACGCCCCTGGGCGAGGGCCCGTTGCCACCCCTTAAGGTTACGCGCCAGGGCCAGCATCAGGGCCAGGGCGTGTTCGGGCACCGAGGGGCCGGCGTAGCCACGCACGTTGCAGACCGTGATGCCGTGGGCTCGGCAGGCGTCGAGATCCAGGTTGTCTGCACCGGTGGCGGCCAATGCGATGAGTCGCAGGGACGGCAGCTCGGCCAGTTCGGCGGTGCCGAGACGAACCTTGTTGACGATGGCGATGGTGGCACCGCGCAGCCGCTCGACCACCTGATGAGGGGCGGTGGCGGGATATTCGATCCAGGTGTGGGGCAGGGCGGGACGAGCCAATTGCACCGAGGGTGCCAGGGTGTCGCGGTCGAGAAAGACGATCTGCATGGAGCCTCCTTGGGGTGAGGCTCCATCATGCCAAGGGGGCGGCGTCAGAGCCAGCCAAGATGGCGCAACCACCCCTGTAACCGCTCCGGGATCTCGGCCCGTTCCATCAGGGCGTAGGGGCGGTAGTTGAGCTTGTTGCTGCGCCGGCTCTCGACCCGGCGCGCCTCGGCAGCGACCAGGGGCCAGCCGGCGGCACTCTCCTCAACGAGATCGAGAATGGGGGCCTGGCTCTGGGCCACGTCCCTGGCCAGCACCGTATTGGCACCCTGTTCGGGGAAGTAGGCATCGAGCAGCACCAGGGCATCGGGGGCGGGGAGCTGCTCGCTGGCGATCAGATTGCTGGCCCAGGCGGCGGCCGTCCCCTGGGCCAGGATCAGGCGAAAGCCCCCCTCCTGCAGCTTGGCTTCGCTCAGGCTCTTGATGCGGGCGGCGAGATCCTGGCGAAAGGCGTCGCGCGCCTGGTCTTTCTGCTCCCCGGCCGGGTTGAGTTGGGGCTGGGCGGAGCGAGGGAGGATCAACAGGGTATCAAACCCCTGGGCCGTCAGGGCTGTCGAGAGTTGCCACAGGCGTCCGGTACCCTGCCACTCGGGGAGCAGGATCACCAGCCCCAGATAGGTGCCGCTGGTGTGTTCGGCAAACAGCACCTGCTCCTGCTCTATGGTCTTGCTGGCCGGATTGTGTTGCCAGTCGAGGCGCAGGGTCTGATCGGCCGATGCCGGCTCCTGGCGGGTGTCCTGGGCTGTGGCGGGAGGCGCCTCCCGGGCAGCCTCCTCTTGCCCGGCACCGTGGGCGGTGAAGGCGAGCAGGAGCAGTAACAGATAGGGGCGAAGCGGCATGAGGAGTCCTCCAACACCTTCAGATAGCGGCCAGGGAGCGTATTTCTTTAGGCCGGCCAGGTGGGCCGCGGGACCATAAAAAAAGCGAGCCGGTGGCTCGCTCTTTCATCGACCGAAGTCAGGCGCTATCAGGAGATACGACGCTTGAACTCACCGGTGCGGGAGTCGATTTCGATCTTGTCGCCGATCTCAACGAAGGCAGCAACAGAGAGCTCGTAGCCGGTACCAGCCAGACGGGCCGGCTTGGTGACCTTGCCGGAGGTGTCGCCACGGGCGGCCGGCTCGGTGTACTCGACTTCGCGAACGATGGTGGTCGGCAGCTCGACGGAGATGGCCTTCTCGTTGTAGAAGGTTACTTCGCATACGTCTTCCATGCCGTCTACCAGGTAGTTCAGCACGTCGCCCAGGTTGTCTTTCTCAACGTCGTACTGGTTGTAGTCGGTGTCCATGAAGACATACATGGGGTCGGCGAAGTAGGAGTAGGTGCACTCCTTGCGCTCCAGCATGACCACTTCCATCTTCTCATCAGCCTTGAAAACGGGCTCGGAAGCGCTGCCGGTCAGCAGACCTTTCAGCTTCATCTTGACCACGGCAGCGTTACGGCCGGATTTGTTGAACTCGGTCTTCTGAACCACCATGGGCTCGGTGCCGACCATGACCACGTTACCAGCGCGGATTTCCTGTGCGGTTTTCATGTAAAAAATTTCCTGTTCGTGAAACGGACGGATAAAAACTGCCAGATTATATCTTCGTTTCCAAAAATTTCACTAACCGAGTGACGAGATCGCCGCCAGCGAGCAGGCGATCGGGCCACAGGCTGGCCTCCTCCTGCCAGCCGTTGCACTGTGCATCCCATCCCTGCCAGAGGGCCTGACAGGGCTCTTCCCGGTTGAGGGCCAGCATCAGGCCTCTTATCCACGTTGCCCGGGATTGAGGGTGGCTTGCCAGGTAACGATCGAGGAAGGCCTCCAGCTTGACCAGATGGTACTCCTCCTCCTGGGGGTAGATGTGCCAGAGGAAAGGGCGGGCCGCCCATTGGGCCCGCACGAAGGAGTCCTCGCCGCGCACTATGTTGAGATCGCATGACCAGAGCAGGCGGTCATAGCCCACCTGGTCCGTCATGGGGAGCACCACGACGGTCAGGGCGCCGTCGTCAAACCGATCGCCGGGGTGGGCACTCTCCACTCCGAGGGTGGCCAGCACCTGGGGCAGGGCGCGCCCGACCGGCACCAGCAGGGTGATGGGGGCCGGGCCCTGGCGCCAGGCCTCGATCAGGGAGGGGATGGCCTCGCTCTCGTAGGCAAACAGGCTGATACGCAGCTCATCCCTGCCTGGAGGGGGCAGACCCAGGCTCTCCCAGTAGTCGGCAAGACCGTCTTTGTCACTCTGCCAGGCCTGACGCTGCGCCATCAGATCCCGTTCGCAGAGCAGGCCTCCCGTCTTGTCGGTAAAGCCGGGAAAGAAGAAGTGCTTGTTGAGCCGCCCTTGGGGTGAGGGGAGGGCATGGCACCCTTCGACCCACTCCTCGGCGCTGAGGTACTCGAGATTGAGCCAGGCCGGTGGCGGGGCCATGTGTTGCATGCGTGCCTTGTAAGGGGCGGGCAGTTCGCAGGCGAAGGCCTCGATGACGACCCGTGCCGGCGCGAGATCGGCGTCCGCATGCCAGTGCTGTATGGTGATGCCACCGGCACTCTGGCTCTCCTGCGCCGGATCTATGGTTGGGCAGATCCGCGAGAAGCTGGCGAGATCGTCCACCCAGAGGCGCACCGGACCATGCCCCTCGTCGTGCAGTTGGCGGGCGAGCCGCCAGGTGACGCCGATGTCGCCGAAGTTGTCGACCACGGTGCAGAAGATGTCGAAGTTAAAAGCCATGCTGACTCCGGCGCAATAAAAAACCGGCGTGCAGGGTAGCACGCCGGTCGGGTTCGCTCTATGTCCCGGTCTACTCCTTGCCGTAGACGTTATTCTCCTGCTCACGAACCCGGATGAAGGTGGTGCGCTTGGTCAGCTCCTTGAGCTGGGCGGCGCCCACATAGGTGCAGGTGGAGCGCACTCCCCCCAGGATGTCGCGCACCGTGTGCTCAACCGGGCCGCGATAGGGGAGCAGCACCATCTTACCCTCCGAGGCGCGATACTCGGCGACGCCCCCCGAGTGCTTGTCCATGGCGCTTGAGGAGCTCATCCCGTAGAACTTCATGAAGGGGGTGCCGTCCACATCGACGATCTCGCCGCCGCACTCCTCGTGGGCCGCCAGCATGCCACCCAACATGACGAAATCGGCACCGCCGCCAAAGGCCTTGGCCACATCCCCCGGACAGGTACAACCCCCGTCACCGATGATCTGACCGCCGAGGCCGTGGGCTGCGTCGGCACACTCTATGATGGCGGAGAGCTGGGGGTAGCCGACCCCGGTCTTGACCCGGGTGGTGCAGACCGAACCTGGCCCTATTCCCACCTTGATGATGTCGGCACCGGCCAGGATCAGCTCCTCGACCATCTCGCCGGTGACCACGTTGCCAGCCACGATGACGTGATTCGGGCACGCCTCGCGCATCTTGCTGACGAAGGCGACGAAGTGTTCGGAGTAGCCGTTGGCCACATCGACGCAGATGAAACGCAGGGAGGGGGAGAGGGCCAGGATCTCGCGGGTCTTGGCGAAGTCGCTCTCGGAGGTGCCGGTAGAGACCATCACGTGGCGCAACACCGACTCGTCACTGCGGGCCACAAACTGTTGCCACTGTTCCAGGCTGTAGTGCTTGTGCACGGCGGTCATCATCTCGAAACCGGCCAGGGTACGGGCCATCGAGAAGCTGCCGACCGTGTCCATATTGGCGGCGATGACCGGGACCCCCTGCCACTGGATACCCGTGTGCTTGAAGGTAAACTGGCGGGTCAGGCTGACCTGGGAACGGCTCTTCAGGGTGGAGCGCTTGGGGCGGAACAGTACGTCCTTGAAACCGAGTTTCAGGTCTTCTTCGATACGCATGGAGTGGGGTCCTTTCAACTGAATGGTAGTTGGCAGGCACAAAAAAACCGGGGGTTTTCAGGGCCTCCGGTTTACGACAGTCTAGTCTGGGAAACGTTTTTTACAAGACTGATAATGTCATGCTGGATGTGATAGTCTCGCTCTAATAACCTGAATTCACTCAGGGTTTCAATCGGATATTCCCACAAGCCCGTCTATCATTCCCACCATCCGTCCCAGCTCGGGTTTGGTGATGGTATCGTTCGCCCCCAGTTGCAGCGCCTTGGAGCGGTTATCGTCGCTCATCAAAGACGAGAACATCACGATAGGCATCTCCTTGAAGAGCGGATTATCACGCAGCCGCTTGAGCAGGTGCATGCCGTCCATGCGCGGCATCTCCACATCGGTGACGATGGCGTTGAGGAAGTTGGGCAGCGGTATGTTCTCGGCCGTGGCGTGCTGCTCGATATCGGTCAGCATCTCCAGGGCATCGCCCCCGTCCTTGGCGGTGATGATGTTGTAGCCTGCGGTGCTGAGGGTGTTCTCGATCAGCTTGCGGATAAAGGCCGAATCGTCGACCACCAGTATGGTCTTGGCCTCCCGGCGTGCCACCATGCGATCGTTGATCACCACCCGGCGATCCTGGGTGACGTCGTACTTCTCCATGCTGAGCTCGGGGTTGATGGTGGCGATGATCTTCTCGAAGTCGAGGATCATGATGAGGTTGCCATCGCGGCGCACCACGGCCACCACGCAGTCGTTCTCACCGGCCTCGAGGAACTGGCTGGGAGACTCAACGTCTTCCCACGATACCCGGTGGATACGGCTGACGCTGTCGACCAGGAAGCCGTTGGCCATGCGGTTGAAGTCGGTGACGATCACTACCTTGCCGGTATGCTCCGGTCGGGTCTTGACCCGCAGCCAGCCAGCAAGATCCACCAGGGGGATGAGGCGATCACGCAGGGAGAAGACCCCGACCATGTGCGGCTGGGCGTTGGGATAGTCCGTGGTATCCGGCACCCGTATCACCTCGCGTACCTTGGCGACGTTAATGCCGTAGTAGGCCACCTTCTGGCTGCCGTCCGGCTGCAGCTTATGCAGATGGAACTCGATGATCTCGAGTTCGTTGGTTCCGCTTTCGGTCAGGATCGCGCTGCGCGATCTGTTCCCCTGTTCTGTCATGCTCACTCCCTAACTGCCTCGATCCTGACTGCAGGCTCTCTGTGTTCCAGTATAGGAGCCTGTTTGGGGATTATCGGCCGTTTGCCGAAAGGGAACAGTCGAGAGTGAGGAAGATGTGAGAAAGATCAGGGAAAATGGTTTATCAACAATATGATAGATATCTATCCCCGGGTTGGATCTGCTGCGATCCTCGCCGCCACCAGAGTCCTGAGTCGCTTGATCAGCGCCCCTTTCCCGACCATGCCCAACTCGCGCCCCAGCGTTTCCCATGGCCGATATTGCCAGATGGCGCCTATTGCCAACGCCTGATCGTCCCTCGGCCAGAGCATGAGCTCCGCATGGCGGAGCAATAGCCAGCGTTGCAGGGTCCCCTGGCACAGCTCGAAGGGCTTGTGGTGGTGAGCAAAACAGCACAGCTCCTCGCGCTCCCAGGAGTCGAGGTCAGGGAGTTCAGGAAGAGGATGGTCCGGCAGGCTGAGGGCCAGCAGTTCGGCAGGGAGGGTGCGCAACTCCCCGGCCAGCAGGCTGGGCAGGCCGAGCAGGAAGCGGCGTTGCCACTGTCTTATCTCCGGCTCATGGGCTGGATTGAGCGGCTTGAGCATCAGCAAGGAGTGACAGCCGCTGGCGGCGTCACGCTGCAGACCGATACGCACCACCTTCATGGCCGAGGCGCGCCAGAAGGCGAGCAGATCGCTCCCGGCGGAAAAAGCGCTCCCCAGATAGTCGAATCCCTCAGATCGGTAGTGTTGCTCCAGGGCCGTCAACAGGTGGGCCCCCAATCCATGACGGTGGAGTGCCGGATGGATGGCGATGCGCATGATGCGGGCGAAGCGGCGCTCGGCTGCCGCCAACACTCCCGAGTGGGCAAGCAGGGACTGGGGCAGCAGTTGGCCACGGGGGCGGCGGCGACCGGCCCAGATCTGCTCGGCCAGCGCAGAGGGAATGGGCCCCTCGCGCATCACCAATGCGACCCCAAGCAGGCTGTCGCCGCTGCTGAGCCGGTGAATGTCGAGATCCGGGCACTCCAGCAGGGCGCGCAGGTCGCTTGGGGTGGTCTGGTAGTGAGCCAGCACCAGCAGTCCGAAGAGGGCGTTAAGATGCGCCTCGTCGTGGCTCAGGCTGGCTGCCGCCACCTTCTCCCAGCGGGGCTGCGCCGTGATGGCGGGCTCCGGAGGGGTCGCCGAGAGGGCCAGCAGGCGGTTGATCAGCGGCTCGAGCGGGTCGTGGTCACTCCAGCGGATCGGCGCCTGCATATGCAGCTCGCGCCACCCCGGGGTGCGTCTGTCCAGGGTACGCTTGAAGCGAAGATGAAAGCCGCGGCCGGTTCCCTCATAACCGTGCTCCGTGGTGGCGAAGACCATGCGGTGGTAATGGGCCAGCAGCCCCTCCAGCAGGGGGGCGGGGATGGCGGCCGCCTCATCGACCAGCAGGAGATCCAGCTCGGGTTTCTCCTCGAGCAGGCGATCCGGGCTGAAGAAGAGCAGACGCCTGTCTTCCCCTGCGTGCAGCAACAGGGTCGAGAGGGTGGCCTGAGCGGGGGCCGTGACGCCGATCCTGAGCCCCGGCTCTTCGGCCAGCAGTGTGGCAGCGGCCATGCCGAGGACGCTGCTCTTGCCCCGGCCGCGATCCGCGCTCAGCACCAATGGGCGCTTGCGATGGCCGCGCAGCACCTGACCAATGGCCTGGATTGCCGCCTCCTGATCCGCCGTGCGTGGATGTCCGGGTCCCAGGGGCTGCCAGACGGGCCTCTCTTCGGAGGGTTCAAGGTGCAGAGCGGGATCCTGGTCCAGCAGTCGCACGATCCGCTCGATAAAACCCTGGCCACAGCGGGGAAGATCGACGGGATCCGCGATGAGGCGCAGCCGATCCGGGTCGGCATAGGCGGGCCACTGGGCGCGGGGCGGGGTGAGCAGGAGCAGCAGGCCACCGGCGCGCAGGGTACCGCTCAGGGCGCCAAAGGCGTCGGGGTGCAAGCCGCTGAAGGCGTTGCAGACCAGGGTGTCGCACTCCTGTCCCAGGTATTGCAGCGCCTTGGCGGCGGGCAGCGGGGAGTGTTCGGCAGGGCCCTCACCCAGCCAGACGATGTGGCCGTCCAGCCACTCCCGGGTTTTGGCGATACACTCCTGCTCTTCCCCCTCGAGCCAGACGAGGCGACGTTCGCCGGCCTGGCGCAGCCCCTCACGCAGGGTCACTGCTGGCTCCGGGGTTCGAACATCTTGTCACCCATCTGATCGATGAAGGTGTGCGCCTTGCGCAGCATGAAGTCGCGGGCGTCGTCGGGATTGACGAAGAGATCGGAACGGATGAAGCGGTGCTCTTTCAGCTCGCCGTCGATCTCTCTGGTGATGCGCCCGGCCAGGCGGTATTGCCCCCCTTCGGCCATGGGCTCGGGGTAGATGAGATAACCCTGGTATTCGGTCGGGGTGACCGCGGGCTGGTGGCTATCGGCGCTGCCAAACAGGGCGCCAAAGAGTTTCTTGAGCATGGAATCCTCCGTTTGCCTGCATTCTCCCCAAGGGGAGGAGGAGTGACAAGGGACTTATTACCAATGGTTATTTGTATTGCAAAGCATTCTCATTTAACTTTTTTGGCAGTTCACTGTTCTGACTCAGGATCCTGCCACCATGTATGTCTGTTTGTGCCGGGGCATCACAGATTCCCAAATCCGCAAAGCGGTGCAGTCGGGCAAGCGCGAGTTTCGCCAGCTGAAGCAAGAGCTGGAGGTGGGGGCCCAGTGCGGAAAATGTGTGCGTATGGCCATGGAGATCATCGCGCAGGAACGCGATAAAGCGCCTCTCTACTACGAAGTGGCCTGAGACGCCTCACCCCGCTTTCTTGGCTATCCTTGTCTGATTCACAGGGAGGTCATGCCATGAAAGGTGACAGCAAACTCATCGCTCATCTCAACAAGGTGCTCGGTAACGAGCTTATCGCCATCAATCAATATTTTCTGCACGCCCGCATGTTTGATGACTGGGGCCTCAAGGGGCTGGGTCACAAGGAGTATCACGAGTCGATCGACGAGATGAAGCATGCCGACGAACTGGTGAAGCGGATCCTCTTTCTCGAGGGGATCCCGAACCTGCAGGATCTCGGCAAGCTGAAGATCGGGGAGCATGTGGAGGAGATGTTGCGCTGCGATCTGGATCTCGAGATTGCCGCCATTGGGGATCTGCGGGCGGCCATCCTCTACGCCGAGTCGATCCAGGACTATGTGAGCCGGGATCTGTTCCAGGATATCCTCGAGGATGAAGAGGAACATGTGGACTGGCTTGAGACCCAACTCGATCTTATCGATCGGCTCGGCCTCGAGAATTACCAGCAGTCCCAACTCCATCATCAGGGATCATGATGTTTGCATAACTATTGAATAAATAGAGTCAAAGGGGGCTCGCCACGGCGGGCCCCTGTTCTTTTTTTGAATAGGTTTTCATGAGCGGAACATCATGAAAAATATGATTATTTTTTGTCTTTAAGGTCACAAAAACCGCATCCGTTAGCAGGCATGATCGGCACGCTTGCAGGCAACCCATAACAAGACCAACAAGGATGCACACCATGACTCTTACCCTCAACAGGGTGGCGCTCGCCTGCGCCCTCACCCTGCCCCTGCTTGCCTGTAACGGTAGCAACGACTCCTCGGCACCCAAGGCCGATCCTGTGGCTACCCGCGCCGCTCTGCTCACCGTGATGCAGGAGGCGGTCACTCAGTCCGCCCAGCTGGATCCTTATGGCTTTGCCATCGATGCCGACAGCATAGCGGCCAGGCAACGGCTGGATCAGTCGCTGCTGGATCGACTCAAGGGATTGGATCCCTCCGTGCTGGGGGAGCGGGATCGCCTCTTCTACGACATGATCAGCTGGGATCTCTCCCTGGCGATCGAGGGGGCAAGCCTGCCCCAGTCCCAGATTCCCATCCATCACTTCCGTAACCGGGTCGCCGATCTGGCCGGTGACGTGGGAGAGGGGCCGCAGCAGGGGCGTCGGGCCGCCCCCCGCACCGCCAGTGGCTTTGACTACTTCGACGACACCACACCGGCGCAACTTGCCGTGACCGAGGCCCGTTGGCGCCAGGATCTGGATCGCCACGACAGACCGGCTCCGCAGGCGATGGCACGCAGCGCCGGCGATCCGGCCGCCTGGTATCAGGAGCATCTGACCTGGCTCAAGGCCTATGACACCTATCTGGTCGAGGTGAAGCATCAGTTTGAGCTTGGCAGCGCCCGTGGCAATACCCTGCCGGACGAGTTGGTGGATCGGGTGGTCAAACAGCTCTCCAGCAAGCTGGAGGGGGAGCAGCTGAGCGGTCTCTACGATGGCTGGAGTGCCATGCCGGCAGAGATAGATAGCACCCTGCGCGAGGAGTACAAGGGGGTGCTGGAGCGCATCAATCAACACTTCGTGGCCCTGCGTGACTATCTCGACTATCGCAACGGGGGGGCCTATGGGGTCCGTATCGGTAGCGGTGAGTGTGACGACGGCTTCTGCGGTATGACAGATGGACGCAACTGGTATCGCTGGCTGCTGAAGAAACATACCACCACCACCATGACCCCCGAAGAGGTGCACAAACTGGGTCTTGGAGAGGTGGAGCGCATCTTCGGCTCCATGGTTCAGGTGTGCCACACGGTGGGCAAGTGTGCCAGCAGCGATGTGGCCGCAGCCAAACAGAGTGGCGAGATTTACGCCTTCTTCCGCTACCTTAACCAGCCGGGCTTCTTCTATCAGAATCCCTATGAGGTGTGGAGCGCCAGCGTCAATCCGGACAACCCCGGTAGCAGCCTGAGCGAGGCCCGGCAGGCGGCCCTGGCCGAGCACAATCGGGCGCTGGCCGAGTACAACCGTTTCAAGGAGAAGGCGGCACTGGTACTACCCGACTTCTTCGACGCCGAGAAGACTATCCCCAGGCTCGACTACGAGGTGGTGCCTGTCTCTTACGACGAGGCCCCCTATGGTGGGGTAGCCTGGTATCAGGACGGCAATCCCCAGACCGGGCGCAAGGGGCAGTTCTTCCTCAACACCTTCTACCCGTTCGGGTTGCAGAGCTGGAACATCAGCACCCTGTTGGCTCATGAGGCGGCGCCCGGCCACCACTTCCAGATCACCATTGCCCAGGAGTTGGCCGCCAAGGATCCCGACTTCCCGGCCTATGTGGCCAATTCCCACTACACCGCTTATGCGGAGGGGTGGGCTCTCTATACCGAGTATCTGGCCGATCACGACATGGGGCTCTATCAGGGAAGAGGACTGTTTGACCCTGCCAAGGGCGATCCCAAGGTCGAAGGATCGGAGGCCTTCAACAATCAGCTCCAGTACTTTGGTCGTCTCAACGAGGAGATGCTCAGGGCGATGCGGCTGGTGGTCGATACCGGTCTGCACTGGTACGGCTGGAGCCATGACAGGGCGGTGCAGTACATGAAGGAAAATTCGGCCCTGGGAGATGGGGACGTCGGCTCGGAAGTGCCGCGCTACATGGCCTATACGGGTCAGGCCACCTCCTACAAAGCCGGTCAGCTCACCCTGCTGCGGATGCGGGCCGCCGCCGAGGAGGCCCTCGGCAGCCGCTTCGATCTCAAGGGCTTCCACCACCATGTGCTGGAGTACGGCATGCTGCCCATGTCGGTGCTGGAGCAGAAGAACGCCCAGTGGATCAAGGCGCAGGAATAATCGTAGGCAAGGGCGCCGGGAGAGCCGGCGCCCTTTGGTGAGGGATAGATATCGAATAACATTCGGGGATACGGAATAAATAAGAATTATTTGTTGTTTCGTGGTTGATGTTTCGAATTGTATGATCAAGGTTATCAACTTGTACCATTGAGTTCCCCGCCATGGACGGGCGCAGGGAATCCCCCGGAGTCATACCATGAAATTCAAAACCATGAGCGTGCATAGCGGGCAGCGTCTCGATCCCCAGACCGGCGCCCTGACCACCCCGCTCTACCAGAGCAGCACCTTCAGCTACTTCACCGCCGAAGAGGGGCGAGCCCGCTTCAGCGGCCAGAATCCGGGCTTTATCTATAGCCGTTTCGCCAACCCGACCACCGCCGAGCTGGAGCTAAAACTCGCGGCCCTCGAGGGGGCGGATGAGGCGCTGGTGGTGGCGAGCGGCATGGCGGCGGTGAGCGCCATCCTCTATGCCCTCACCAGCCAGGGTGACGAGATAGCCTACATAGGTCCCCTCTATGGCGGCACCGAAGCCTTCCTCAAGCAGACCTTCACCCGTGCCGGGGTCACTGTGACCGGTTACGAGAGCGATCGGGATCTGCATGCCAACCTGAGACCGGGCACCAAGCTGGTACTCTTCGAAACCCTGACCAACCCGACCCTCAAGGTGATCGACCCGCGTCTGGTGGTGGAGGCGGCCCGGCGCGTTGGCGCCATCACGGTGTGCGACAACACCTTCCTCACCCCCTACCTGCAACGGCCCCTCGAACTCGGCGTGGATCTGGTGATGCACAGCGGCACCAAGTATCTGGGCGGCCATGGGGACATCATCGCCGGGGTGGTGGCGGGCGGCAGCGCCTTGATGAGCCGGGTGCGCACCGTGGCGCTCAAGCATATCGGCTCTCCCATAGGTCCCCAGGAGGCCTACCTGCTGCAACGCGGGGTCAAGACCCTGCCCCTGCGCATGGACGCCCACTTGCACAATGCGGGCAAGGTGGCGGCCTTCCTCGCCGCCCACCCGGGCGTGCAGCGGGTCATCTACCCGGGGCTGGAGACACATCCCGGTCACGCCGTGCTGGGAGAGGTGGCCGAGGGCTTCGGTGGCATGGTGAGCATAGAGCTCGAAGGTGGCTTTGCCCGCGCCGCACGCTTCCTCGATCGCCTGAGCCTGTTTACCCAGGCGGTGAGCCTTGGCGATCTCGAGAGTCTGGCCTGTCACCCGGCCAGCACCACCCATGCTGCCATGGATGCGGCGAGCCGCACCGCGGCCGGGGTCAGCGACGATCTCATCCGTCTGAGCATAGGGGTGGAGGATGCCGACGACCTGATCGCCGATCTGGCGGCCGCCCTGGCCGAGTAAGGGAGCAGAGAACAACACGGGGGCCTTTTGGCCCCCGTTTGCATGTCAGCGTTACGCTTATTTGCCGTGTTCTGCGTGGTAGAGAGCCCACTCCTCCACGACGCGACCGTCGGAGAGGTGGCAGTAGCCGGTCACGCCACCCGGCTCGTCGCGCAGCTCCAGCTTGCCCCCCTGATCGAGGCAGTAGACGGAGGCGGGATTGGCCATGCCCACCGGTTTCTCGGGGGCGGGTTGGCTGCTACAGCCGGTGAGCAGCACCAGCAGGGCGGCGGGGATGATGAGCTTCATGGAGTCCTCCAGAGTGGAAATCGCGACCCCAGCCTAAGGAGGTGAAGGGGCAAGGGCAAGAATTTTTGCCCCATTTGCATCCATTCAAGACAACTTCTGTCTCCTTCCCCAGGCCGGTAATTAATCGGCATTAACAATAAAATCATGTTGTTAGGTAAGGTGGTGACACGGGTTGTCGCGAGCGTCGGGGGCCTGGCTCACCTTTGCACAGGCCATTTGTCATAGTGAGCCAAAACTCATAACCAGGTGACAACTCATGAAGCGTATCTTTCCTCTCACCCTGATGCTGATGCTGGGAACGGCGCAGGCCTCCGAAACCCTGGGCACAGTGCTCGGCGGTGGCGCCGGAGGGGCGGCGGGGGCCGTGATCGGCAAGAATCTGGGAGGCGATACCGGCGCCCTGATCGGGGCAGCGCTGGGAGGCGCAGCCGGTGGCAGCATAGGTGCCAAGAAGGGTAACAAGAACGAAGCTGCCCTCGGTGGTGCCGTGGGGGCCCTCAGTGGTGCCGCCCTCGGCAAGAGTCTGGGGGGCGACACGGGTCAGCTGATCGGGGCCGGTATCGGTGGCGGGGCGGGTTCTGCGATCGGAGCCAAGAATGGCGATCGTGACGAGGGTCATGGCGATCATCGCCACTACCACAAGAAGAAGCGCAAACATCGCCATTGGGATGACGACGATTAAGATAGCAAAGAGGCCCCGAGGGGCCTCTTCTCATTGGCTCATCCCTGGCTCTTGAGCCACTTGCGGATGCGGTTGGCGTCCCCGACCGGGGTCAGCTTCCCCTGGGCATTGAGCAGCACTATGGTGAGCTCGCGTGCATCGGGTTTGGCACGCATCACCAGGCAGCGCCCCGCCTCATTGGTGTAGCCGGTCTTGGAGAGGCGCACATCCCAGTCGTTGTTCTTCACCAGGGGATTGGTGTTGTTGAACATCAGGCTGTAGGCCGGCTTGGCAAAGCGCATCTCCTGATCCTCATCCTGGGTAAATTGGCGGATCAGGGGCTGGCGGTAGGCGGCGGTTACCAGCTTGGCCAGGTCCCGGGCGGTGGCGACGTTGCGGGTAGAGAGGCCGGTTGAGTCGTAGAAGTGGGTGTGGAACATGCCCAGCTGGCGAGCCTTGCTGTTCATGGCGCGCACAAAGGCGGTGCGGCCGCCCGGGTAGTGGCGGGAAAGGGCCGAGGCCATGCGGTTCTCCGACGACATCAGGGCCAGATGCAGGGCGTCGCGGCGACTCACTTTGGTGCCCATTCGTACCCGTGAGTGGGTGCTCTTGACCCTGTCCCTGTCGTTCTCGTCGATGGTCAGCAGCTGGTCGAGATCCTGTCTGGCGTCGAGCACCACCAGGGCCGTCATCAACTTGGTGAGAGAGGCGATGGGGCGAGCCTGGTTGGGGTTCTTTTGATAGAGCACGGCACCACTGCGGGCGTCCATCACCAGAGCATTGCCTGACTTGATACCGGGATCGGTGGCCGGTTTGGCCCACAGGGTCGGGGCCAGCAGAAGAGTGGAGAGGAGCACACCGAGCGGGCGTGCCAGACGCAGAGTGAACACAGCAATGACTCCTGGGCCGGGAAAAGGGGGGCCGAAAAGGGGCTAGATTCACTCATTTTTGCCGGGGGAAAACAAGAGCGCCGGCACCTTTTTTTCAAGGCTGCCGGCGCGGGGGATCACTTGCCCTGACGCTTGCGGATTTGGCGCCAGATGATGGCTCCCAGCCCCAGCACCAACAGGGCCAGTGGCAGGTAGAGAATGAAGCTGAGGAACTGATCCTGATAGGTCTCGGCCAGCTTGGTGTGGCTGATGTAATAGCCAAAGCCGACCAGGGGGGTGCACCACATGATGGCGCTGACGAGGTTGATGATGAGGAAGCGCCCCTGGGGGATCTCGGCGGCACCGACGATGCAAGGGTAGACGGTACGCACGAAGGCGATGTAGCGCGCCGTGATCAGGGTCAGGATGCCGTACTTGTTGAGCAGGTAGTAGGCCTTCTCCTGGTGTGGCTTGTCGATATGGGAGAGCAGCCGGTGGAACATCTGGGTGTGGCCGAAGAAGCGCCCCTGCATGTAGCCGAGCCAGGTCCCGAAGAAGGAGCAGGCGATCAGCATGGGGAGCACGGCCCAGGAGACCACCCCCTGGAAGATCAGCACCCCGGTCAGCACCAGCAGGCTGTCGCCGGGCAGAAACGCGGTGGGCAGAAAGCCGTTCTCCAGAATCATGAAGAGGGCCAGCACCACGCAGAGCATGGTGGCCAGCTGGGGGTCGGACAGGGCGACCAGGTCGAGATTCATGAAGGCATGAATCAGATGCGAGAACTGCTCCATCATGGCAGTGACTGCTCCGTAGGTTCCGAGCGTCGGGTCGCCAGCACCTTGTCGATGCGCAGGCCATCCATATCGACGATCTCCAGTTGCCATTGCTCCAGGTTCAGCACCTCCCCGGTCCGGGGAATTCGGCCAAGCAGAAACATGATTAGACCGCTAAGGGTATGGTAGTGGTGTTTCTCCTCTTCCGGCAGGCGGGAGAGGGAGAGGTTGTCTTTGAGTTCGGGCAGCGGGATCAGTCCGTCGAGCAGCAGGCTGCCATCGCCACGCTGCACCGCCCAGTTTTCATCACTGGCGTTGTCGGGGAAATCACCGGCCAGCGCCTCCAGCAGATCGCGCTGGGTTACCAGCCCCTGCAGCTCACCGTATTCGTCGACCACCAGGGCCAGGGGCTCGGAGTGGGTGCGAAAGTGGTTCAGCAGCTCGAAGCCGTGCAGGGTCTCCGGCAGCAGGCTGCCCTGCTGCACCATGGCCCGCAGTTCGATGGGCCTGCCCTGTACGAAGGCATCGAGCACACGGGTGGCGTGCAGTATCCCCACCACGTTGGAGAGGGAACCCTCACACACCGGGTAGTAGCTGTGCTGCTCGGCGGTCATGCGGCGCAGGTTCTCCTCGAGAGGCTGCTCCAGGTCGAGGAAGTGAATGTCGCTGCGCGGCACCATGAGTGAGGAGAGGGTACGTTCGTCGAGGCGGAAGACGTTGCGCAGCATGCGATGCTCCTCATCCTCGATGACTCCGGCCTCGGAGCCCTCCACCAGCATGGCGTGGATCTCCTCCTCGGTGACATTGTTGGCGCCATCCTGGCGTACCCGCAGCAGGCTCAGGGTGGTGTGGGTCGATGCCGACAGCAGCCAGACGAAGGGGCGGGTCAGCATGGCCAGCCCCAGCATGGGGCGGGCCACCAGACAGGCGATGCGCTCGGCGCTGATCTGGCCGATCCGTTTCGGTACCAGCTCGCCGATGACGATGGAGATATAGGTCACCACCACCACCACGAAGACGGTCGCGACCATGGCGCTGGCGCGCTCACCCATGCCCAGCTCGGTGAGCCAGAGTGCGAGCGGCTTGGCCAGCACGGACTCCCCGTAGATACCGTTGAGCAGCCCTATGCTGGTGATGCCGATCTGCACCGCAGAGAGGAAGTTGGTGGGATCTTCAGCCAGGCGCAGGGCGATCCGGGCACCGCCGCTCCCCTCGTCGGCCAGCCGGGCGAGGCGGGCCTTGCGGGCGGTGACGATGGCGATTTCTGACATGGCGAAGAGGCCGTTGAGCAGGATCAATCCGATGAGGATCAATAATTCCATAGGGATGTGACAATTCCTGTATCGAAGCGCGTTGGCATTCTAATGAATTTGGGGAGATTGCGCTTGTAAAACCTGCCCCGCCGGGCAAGGCACCATCTTGGAACTGTGATCCTGTACCGCAAATGAAAAGCCCCCTCGGGTGAGGGGGCTCTCTCGGTCGACCGTGTTACAGGGCGGCGATTTCCGCCTGTTGGGCTTCCAGCTTGACCAGCTGGCTGCGGTAGTCGGCCAGCTTCTCGCGCTCCTTGGCGATGACCGCCTCGGGGGCCTTGGCGACGAAGCCCTCGTTGCCGAGTTTACCTTCGATGCGGCCGCACTCGCCGGCGAGCTTGGCGATCTCCTTGGCCAGGCGGGCCAGCTCGGCCTCCTTGTCGATGAGGCCGGCCATGGGGATCAGCAGCTCGGTGTCACCCACCAGCTTCTTGACCGACAGGGGCGCAGCCTCGCCCTCGGCCAGCACGCGGATGGAGGCGAGCTTGGCCAGGGTCTTGAGGAAGGTCTCGTTGTCGGCGGCACGCCGGGCATCCTCGGCGTTGCAGACCAGCAGGACCTCGAGCGGTACGCTCGGGGCCACGTTCATCTCGGCGCGGATGTTGCGAATGCCGACGATGAACTCCTTGACCCACTCCTGGTCAGCCAGGGCGGCGTCGTCCACCTTGGCGGCGTCAAACGCCGGGAAGGCTTGCACCATGATGGTGTCGGCCTGGATGCCGGCCAGCGGGGCCACCGACTTCCAGATGGTCTCGGTGATGAACGGAATGATCGGGTGGGCCAGACGCAGCAGGGTCTCGAGCACGTTGACGAGGGTGTGACGGGTGGCGCGTTGCTCGGCCTCGGAGCCGTTCCACAGTACCGGCTTGGTCAGCTCCAGGTACCAGTCGCAGAACTGGTTCCAGATGAACTCATAGAGTACACCGGCGGCCATGTCGAAGCGGTAGGTATCCAGTGCGGTGCGGAAATCGCGCACGGCCAGCTGCAGCTGGGACTGGATCCAGCGATCCGCCAGGCTGAACTGCATCTCGCCGCCATTCAGGCCGCAGTCCTGATCCTCGGTGTTCATCAGCACGTAGCGCGACGCGTTCCACAGCTTGTTGCAGAAGTTGCGATAGCCATCCAGGCGCTTCATGTCCCAGTTGATGTCGCGACCGGTAGAGGCCAGTGCCGCCAGGGTGAAGCGCAGGGCGTCGGTGCCGTGGGCCTCGATCCCTTCCGGGAACTGCTTGGCGGTACGCTTGCCGATCTTCTCGGCCATCTGCGGCTGCATCATGTTGCCGGTGCGCTTCTCCAGCAGATCTTCCAGGGAGATGCCGTCGATCATGTCGAGGGGATCGAGCACGTTGCCCTTGGACTTGGACATCTTCTGGCCTTCCTCGTCGCGGATGAGGCCAGTGATGTAGACGGTCTTGAACGGCACTTGCGGCTGGCCGTCGTCGTCCTTGATGAAGTACATGGTCATCATGATCATCCGGGCGATCCAGAAGAAGATGATGTCGAAGCCGCTCATCAGCACGTCGGTCGGGTGGAAGGTCTTGAGGGCATCGGTCTTCTCCGGCCAGCCCAGGGTGGAGAAGGTCCACAGGGCGGAGCTGAACCAGGTGTCGAGCACGTCCTCGTCCTGGCGCAGCACGGTCACCGCCGGGATGCTGTGCTTGGCGCGCACTTCGTCCTCGCTGCGGCCAACGTAGACGTTGCCGGATTCGTCATACCAGGCCGGGATGCGGTGACCCCACCACAGCTGACGGGAGACGCACCAGTCCTGAATGTCGCGCATCCAGGAGAAGTACATGTTCTCGTATTGCTTGGGCACGAACTGGATGCGGCCATCTTCCACGGCGGCGATGGCGTCTTTGGCCAGGGGGGCGACGCGCACGTACCACTGGTCGGTCAGCATCGGCTCGATGGGCACGCCTCCGCGATCGCCGTAGGGCTGTTGCAGCACGTGATCCTTGATTTCTGCCAGCAGACCCAGCTCGTCGAGCTTGGCCACGATGGCCTTGCGGGCGGCGAAGCGCTCAAGGCCGGCGAACTCGCCCGGCAGGGCGCCGTCGTAGGCGTCACAGACGTTACCTTCGCTGTCGAACACCTCGGCGGTGGCACGCACGTGGGCGTCCAGGGTGAAGATGTTGATCATCGGCAGGCTGTGGCGCTTGCCGACCTGGTTATCGTTGAAGTCGTGGGCCGGGGTGATCTTCACACAGCCGGTGCCCTTCTCCATGTCGGCGTGCTCGTCGGCGACGATGGGGATCAGGCGGTTCACCAGCGGCAACAGGATGTGCTGGCCGATCAGCGCCTGGTAACGGGGGTCTTCCGGGTTCACGGCGACCGCGGTGTCACCCAGCATGGTTTCCGGACGAGTGGTGGCGACGATCAGGTGATCCTGGCCATCGGCGGTCTTGGCGCCGTTGGCGAGCGGGTAGCGCAGGTGCCACATGTGGCCCTTCACTTCCTTGTTTTCCACTTCCAGATCGGAGATGGCGGTGCCGAGCTTGGGATCCCAGTTCACCAGGCGCTTGCCGCGGTACATCAGGCCATCTTGGTAGAGGCGCACGAACACTTCCTGCACCGCCCTGGAGAGGCCCGGATCCATGGTGAAACGCTCGCGCTCCCAATCCACGGAGTCGCCGAGGCGACGCATCTGACGGGTGATGGTGCCGCCAGACTCTTCTTTCCACTGCCAAATCTTGTCGATGAAGGCGTCACGGCCGTAGTCGTGGCGGCTCTTGCCCTCTTCGGCGGCGATCTTGCGCTCCACCACCATCTGGGTGGCGATACCGGCGTGGTCGGTACCGGACTGCCACAGGGTGTTCTTGCCCTGCATGCGGTTGTAGCGGATCAGGGTGTCCATCAGGGTCTGCTGGAAGGCGTGACCCATGTGCAGGCTGCCGGTGACGTTCGGCGGCGGAATCATGATGCAGAAGGATTCCTGGCTGGTGTCTCCGTGGGGCTTGAAGTAACCCTGGGACTCCCAGTGCTGATAGAGCGCCTGCTCGATGGCGTTGTGGTTGAAGGTCTTTTCCATGGTGTCGCTGTTTTCCGAAGAATCTAAAAGGGGTGGCAGTCAGGAGGCGGCAGACGGGGGCTCGAGCGTCTCGAGCATATGCCCCGCCTGACGATAGGCCTTGTAGCGTTCGCGGGCCTGCTGCTTGTCGCTCTCGTTAGTGGGGACAAAATCTACCACTTGAGCGAACTCTCCTGCAAACAAAGGTGTGTCGTCGGTCAGGTTAATCAGCCGGGCGTAGCGGCGGCGCGGGGGCAGGTGGCCGATCTCGACCTGGGCCTGGCCGCTCTCCTCCTGCAACTGGTGGGGCACGAAACGATCGGCCGGCAGTTGCCAGAGACGCTCGTCCAGGCGCAGGGCCTGTTCCTGATCGCGACAGAGGCAATAGACGTGGCCGTCGCGCCAGTAGTTGGCCACCAGCTGGCAGACCAGGGCTTCCCGGTCGTCATCCTGCATCAGATAGAAGGTCACTTGGCTCATGCCGCTCTCCACTGGCCATCTAATAAAACAAGGAAGAGGGGGCGCCTCTTCCTTGCACTGGGGTGAGTCACTCGCGACTCATCAATCCTTGACTTCGATATCCACGCCGGCCCGGTTCAGCAGGAACTGGGTCAGCAGCGGCACCGGACGACCGGTGGAGCCCTTCTCCTTACCGCTCTTCCAGGCGGTCCCGGCGATATCCAGGTGCGCCCAGTTGTACTTCTTGGTGAAGCGTGACAGGAAGGCGGCCGCGGTGATGGTGCCGGCCGGACGGCCACCTATGTTGGCCATGTCGGCGAACGGGCTCTCCAGCTGCTCCTGGTACTCGTCGAACAGGGGCAGGCGCCAGGCGCGATCGCCGGCCTGCTCGGAGGCGTTGAGCAGTTCGGTGGCGAGCGGGTTGTGGTTGGCCAAGAGGCCCGAGGTGTGGTGGCCCAGGGCGATGATGCAGGCACCGGTCAGGGTGGCTACGTCGATCACCGTCTCCGGCTCGAAGCGATCCACATAGGTGAGGGCATCGCACAGTACCAGACGGCCTTCCGCATCGGTGTTGAGCACTTCGATGGTCTGACCGGACATGGAGGTGAGGATGTCACCGGGGCGGTAGGCGTTGCCACCGGGCATGTTCTCGCAACCGGCCAGCACGCCGATGACGTTGATCGGCAGTTGCAGCTCGGCCAGGGCGTGCATGGTTCCGAGCACGGCGGCGGCGCCCCCCATGTCGTACTTCATCTCGTCCATGCCGTCGGCCGGCTTGATAGAGATACCGCCCGAGTCGAAGGTGAGACCCTTGCCGACCAGCACGATGGGCTTGGCATCCGGGTGACCCTTGTACTCGATGAGAGCCATCATGGCTTCGTTTTCGGAGCCACGGGCCACCGCCAGGTAGGAGTTCATGCCGAGCTCGGCCATCTCCTGCTCACCGATCACCTTGGTGCTGATGTTGGCGTAGGCGTCGGCCAGGCGGCGTGCCTGGGAAGCCAGGTAAGCCGGGTTGCAGACGTTGGGCGGCATGTTGGCCACGTCGCGGCACACCTTGGTGCCACGGGCCACGGCCAGACCGTGGGCGATCGCCTTCTCACCCACCGACAGCTCGCGGCGGGTCGGCACGTTGAACACCAGCTTGCGCAGGGGGCGGCGCGGCTCGGCCTTGTTGGTCTTGAACTGATCGAAGGTGTAGAGACCGCCCTTGGTGGCCTCGACCGCCTGACGCACCTTCCAGTAGGTATCGCGCCCCTTGACGTGCAGCTCGGTCAGGAAGCAGACCGCCTCCATGGAGCCGGTTTCGTTGAGGGTGGTGATGGTCTTGTTGATGATCTGCTTGTACTGGCGCTCGTCGAGTTCACGCTCCTTGCCGCAGCCCACCAGCAGTACCCGTTCGCTCAGGACGCCCGGTACCTGGTGCAGCAGCAGCATCTGACCCGGTTTCCCTTCCAGATCACCCCGGCGCAGCAACGAGCTGATGTAGCCGTCGCTGATCTTGTCCAGTTGCTCGGCAACCGGAGAGAGGCGACGCGGCTCGAAGACACCCACCACAACGCAGGCGCTGCGCTGTTTCTCGGGACTGCCACTCTTTACACTGAACTCCATGCAATCTCCTACATCTAAAGACAAGCCCCCCCTTTTCATGAATAATGGGGGGCTTACTGGGGTCGAACAGGCGGAGCTTTACAGCCCGTGCCCCGCTGTCTAAATAGGCAAAAATATATACTAGAGTCCTATTTTTCAGCCATTCGACCAAAAACACAAGTTTACGTGGGAATGAGTGTGATCGTATTCCGATATCTGTTCAAAGAGACGCTCAAGACGCAGCTCGCCGTGCTGTTCGTGCTGCTGCTGATCTTCGTCAGCCAGCAGTTCATCAAGATCATCTCCGATGCCGCCGAGGGGAGTGTGCCCACCCAGCTGGTATCGACACTGCTTTGGCTCAACCTGCCCAACATGGCGCTGCTGATGCTGCCCATCAGCCTGTTTCTCGCCATTCTGTTTGCCCATGGCCGCTTCTATGCCGAAAGCGAGCTGACCGTGATGCATGCGGTGGGGTTCAGCCATCGCTTCGTGATGCGCAACGCCATGATCCTGGCCCTGGTGACCGCCCTGGTGGCCGTGGCCAACACCCTCTGGGTCGCCCCCTACGCCAAGGAGCGCGAGTACCAGGTGATGGACCAGTTCAAGTCCGATCCCGGTGTTTCCCTGCTCCAGGAGGGTCGCTTCCTCGAGCTCGACAAGGGGCGTTCGGTGGCCTACATCCAGGAGCTCAACGGTCGCGGCACCGAGCTCGGCAAGGTCTTCCTGCTGCAACACGGGGAGGGGAGCACGCCTCCCTCCCTGGTGGTGGCCGATACGGGGGAGATCACCATCGACAAGGAGGGGTTGCAGTGGCTGACCCTCAAGGATGGGACCCGCTATGAGGGGAATTTCAGTGGCAAGGCGTTTCGTATCTCCGATTTCGGCAGCTACGGGGTGGTGATCCGCCAGCGGGATCTCGAGACCTCCCAGCGCAAGTCGAGCGCCAAGTCGACCGACGAGCTGCTGCGTGGCGATCTGGATAACGAGCTGATGGCCGAGCTGCAGTGGCGCCTCTCCCTGCCCCTCTCCATCCCGGTACTCACCTTCCTGGTGGTGCCCCTGGCCCGGGTCAACCCGCGTCAGGGGCGCTATGCCAAGCTGCTGCCGTCGATCCTGCTCTATCTCTCCTACTTCCTGCTGCTCAGTGCCGGGCGCTCGGCCATCGCCAGCGGCAGCCTGCCCCATTGGCCGGGCATGTTCCTCATCCCGCTCGCCTACCTGCTGTTTATCGGCCTGCCCCTCAATCTGCAGGGGACGGCGTGGTGGAACCGCACCAAGGTGAAGTGGTTGCAACGGGCCAAGGCCTGATGATTCCGAGGTATTGAATGTTTGGCATTATCGATAGGTATATAGGCCGGGTCATCTTCATGTCGATCCTGCTCGCCGAGTTGACCCTGGTGGGGCTGGCTGCCCTTATCAAGTATGTGGAGCAGCTCAAGGCGGTGGGGGATGGGGACTACACCCTGGTCAAGGCCTTCTACTTCGTGATCCTCTCCATGCCCAAGGAGGCGGTCATGTTCTTCCCCCTGGCGGCCCTGCTCGGCGGTCTCATCGGCCTGGGGCAGCTGGCGACCAGCTCCGAGCTGGTGGTGATGCAGGCGGCCGGTCGCTCCCGGCTCAGCATAGTGATGGCGGCGCTCAAGACGGCTATCCCCCTGATGTTGGTGGTGACCCTGGTGGGAGAATATGTGGCCCCCATCGCCAAGCGTGCCGCCGGCGACATCAAGGCGAGCGCCATGTCGGAGGGGCGTCTCACCCTCTCCGCCTATGGGGTGTGGGCCCGGGATGGCAGCGACTATGTCAACATCTCCGGGGTTCGTAATGACGGCTCCCTGACCGGCATCACCCTCTACCGCTTCAACGGTGAGCGCAAGCTGATCGAGGTGGTACAGGCTCAGGAGGGGCAGTTTGTTCAGCGCCATTGGGAACTCAAATCGGTGGCGATCACCCGCTTCGACAACCCGGCCCGCATCACCAGGGAGAGCAGTGCCCTGATGGAGTGGCAGTCCGAGCTGACGCCCAAGGAGCTGGGGGTGGTGAGTATCGATCCCGAGAACCTCTCGGTGGGCGGTTTGATGGACTATATCGGTTATCTCAAGGCAAACCAGCAGGATGCGGGACGTTATCTGCTGGAGATGTGGCGCAAGGTGCTGTCACCCCTCTCTGTGGTGGCCATGATCCTGCTTGCCTCCTCCTTTATCTTCGGGCCCCTGCGCTCGGTGAGCATGGGGGCGCGCATGCTGATGGGGATCATCACCGGCTTCCTGGTCTATGTGAGCGATCGCCTGTTCGGGCCGGTCAGCCTGGTTTACTCGGTGCCGCCCATCATAGGGGCCATCGCACCCAGTCTGCTGTTTGGCGGCGGGGCGCTCTACATACTGAGCCGCAAGCGCTGAGACAACAAAAAGGGCACCGCAGGGTGTAATGCCGATCAGTTAAGGATCCATTGACCGATCCTTCTGATGTGTGAAAATCCGAAACCTATTGATTGGTTTCGGATTTTTTATGCGCATCGA